>CAYLNH010000077.1:0-26271 GCA_964384625.1 uncultured Lentisphaerales bacterium | reverse complement strand
GGTTGGTATGTCTGCCCCGAATAATGCGACGTTATTTCCGCGCCGACCCTAAGCAACGCCGGACCGGTCGAGGCAGGCCACCAGCCGCTCCCGCAGCGACAGGAGAATCCGGCCTTCCAGATTGGCGACCACAATCGGGAACGGCGACGCCGGCGTAAATGCCGCCAGGTCGGCGCATCGACAGTCAACGCAGTCAATGCTATTCAGCGCCAGGTTCTCCCGGGCAATTACGACGGCATCGGGATCGATGTCGAACGCGACGATCGGCCGGAACCCCAGCTGCGCCGCCGCAATCGCCAGAATGCCGGAACCGCAGCCAACATCAAGGAGCGGACCGCCGGGCGCCGCGGCGGCCAACCGGTCCAGAAAACGCAGGCAAGCCAGGGTCGTCCCGTGGCGTCCGGTGCCGAAACTCATCCCGGGATCAATGCGGATGACGCAATCGGCATCGGCCATTGACGGCGGTAAGGACTCCCAGGTGGGACAGATCGCAAGGCGCGCCGACGCCCGCAACGGATGAAAGTACTGCTTCCACGTCTCGGCCCAATTTTCCTCGGGGATGTTGCTCAGCTCCGACTCGACCGGGTCCGGCAGCAGGTCGCGCCAGGCCGTCAGGAGGTCCTCCACTTCCCGGCATTGGACCGCGGGACGGTCCAGATAAATCTCCACCCTCCCCTTCCCCCTGGAGGTGTACACGGAAACGGCAAAAGGAAACGGCGCCAGCAGTTCCTCAAGGATGACTGCTGCCGCCGTGGACGTCGTCAGCCGGAATACCGGTATTGAGTTCACAGCCGAAGTACTGCTACTTCTCCTGCATGAAGAGCTGCGGGTATTTGGCCGCAATCTCTTTGACGTTTTCCGGTGTGATAATGATGAACCGGTTGCTGAAGGCCACGCTCTCGTCTTCGGGTACCGGGGCCTTCCAATCGTAGATCTCCGGCTTGTTCTGCAGGACGATCGTGATCAGACCGCTTTCGATGGCTTTCCGCAACTCATAGATGTGCGCATTCACCAGGACCAGGCGGGGGACGGACTCGGGGTCCTCCACCGCGTTTTCCCAGTACTTCATCTCTTTCAAATCGTAGGGCAGTCCGACCAGGGAGACAACGACGTTGCAGTTGTCGTGATCCTCAATCAACTGGTCGAACTTCTCGGCGGTCAACATGGCGCCGGGATCCATCATCGGTCCGGGCATATCCGGGCCGCCCATCTCCTCCATGCCGGACGAGAGCTCGGCCTCCTGAGCAATCGTTGCGGCGCCGCCCATGCCTTCCTCGAGTCCATTCATTTGCGCGGTGGTCATCGCCACCGCGGCTTCGGCTGAACTGGAGGCATACTTGATCAGCAGAATTCTGCTGCCGCTGTGTTTCTTGGCGATCTCCTGGCCGAGGAACTTGTACGCGATATACTGGTACTGCTCCTCTTTCCGGCGCAGTTTCTTCTGGCCGAAGCGGCCGCCGACCATATGCAGAACCATCGCTGATATCGCCAGCAGAAGCGCGATTACGCCGCAAAGCCCGGCCAGCGGCCGACCCCACGGCACGCCCTTGGTTTTGTACTGCATGTTCGCCCAGATCATGGCGCATACAGTCAGAATCATCACGACATATAGGGTGATTGTCATCGCGCTGCTCCTCCCATTTGGGTACCAATTAAAGTCTCAATTTATCGCTGGAGCAGTCCCCTGACGGGGCCTGGACTGCCTCCCTGGAAGTACTCTCCAAACTCTGAACCATCAACTGTTAAAATAACCCGCACGACCTCAAAAACAAGCAAAAGGAATAAATTGCGACACAGCGCTTGTACAAGTCGTCAGCGGATTTTGCTCTTGACGATCATGATGATCAGGATAATCACGGCGCCGGCAATACGGGCGCCGATCGCCACCATGCTGTCTGGATCGAACGGCGGGATTTCATCGGGATCGCCGCCGGTTTTCAGGAAATTTGCAACCCAGATCATGGCGTCAACGGCAAACCACCACAGGAAAATGCCGATTCCGGTCGCCAGGATGATCAGAAGATTCTGTCGGCTCCACTCGCCGATCCGTTCTGCCGGACAGCGTTCATAGGCGGGCCCGATTGAACGGCGTTTCAGCAGCTTTCCCATGATCAAGGTTCTTCTTCTCTATTTGTGTCCGGTTCCGCTGTTGCAGGATCCGCTTCTCCCCCGACAAAAAGGTCCTTTACATCAAGCAATAAACCAATCACACCATTTCGCACGCTTTCTACTGTAGCACGTGCGACCCGTTTTGTCCTCTCCATCAGCGACAATGATTCCGCCACTTCACTGGAAATCTCCGCCATGACCGCCCCGGCAATTGCCTCGCCGACAGCTTCGGCTGAGCCGGACAGTCCTTCGAGTTCCACCGGATCCAGCACGAGTTCCTGCAATTGCGGATCGATGTCCGGACCATGCAGTTTGATTCGCACCCGTGTGAGGGCAAAGCGCCGAATGGTAACCTGCTGATCCGACGGGTGGGCGGCGGCGTAGGTTGCCAGCGCCTCACCGATCGCATCAAGATTGGAACGCGCGTCGTCACGCTCGAAGTTGACCAGTACATTCTCGAGCCGCAATTCGTTGACAACCAAGTGATCGGCAAACACGGATTGCGGCTCGACATCGAAGTGAATCCGGCCGACGCGGAAGGCGGTCGAGGCCTGAAACGGCGCCGGATTTGCCACCGCCAGATCCCGCAATTCACCGCGACCTTTGATGGGCTCTACCTCCGCCTTGAACAGGGTCACCCGCACTCCGGTCATTGCCGTGCCGGTGCGCTCCACCTTGCCTTTGACCCAGGGGTTGACGGCCAACCGCACCCCGAGAAACGCGGCAAGCACGACAATCACAACGACAAGGGCGGCAATTCGGGTTCGTTTCTTCATCACTGTCCGGTTGTCTCGGCTGCTTTGCGGTGGCGGCCGGCGAGACAGTGGGCGAGCCGCGTCGGCATCGGGATCCGGTATTTGCCGGTAACTGCCAGAGTCAGGTCCACCGCCCGCTTCAGACCAAGGCGATGGCCGGAGGACACGAGGATCGGCCGGCAGTTGTCTCGCGTGCGAAGGGCGTACCCGAGACGACGACCGTGGTACCGCACCGGAGCCCGATCGCCCTTGCGGGAGCCGGGCTCGCGATAGGTGCCGCAAAGCCGGCTCTTGGCACACCCCACGGTCGGGCAATCGAGCCACAGCCCCAGGTGCGTGGCCAATCCGAGTTCACGGGGATGCAGCCGGCCCTGACCATCAACAAAAACAACATCGGGAGCCGCCGGCAGTTGTTCGAACAGCGGCAACAGGACGGGAATCTCCCGAAAGGAGAGGAATCCGGGGATGTAGGGCACCGTCAATTCCACCGTCGACGTCACCTCCCGCAGGACGTTGAGCTCCGGAAACTGCAGCAGGACGAGGGCGCCGTATCCAACACCGTCGGAGACGGCGATATCAACCCCGGCAACGCAAGTCGGGCGCCGGGGGCCGCCGCGATGGACGGCCTGAGTTGCCAGCCGCTGTTGAATGCCGGTCATCGCCGCCGGCTTCACGGGCCAGTCGTGCAGGTTGCGGATGCGCACCGGGTCACTCCCGAAAAAGAAACGGGCTCTGCCGGTCGCGACAGAGCCCGTGAATTACGCTTTGTGCAATGACAGCTTAGAAGAACGAGCCGTCAAAGAGTTCTTTCGAGGACATGATGATCTTGAACAGCGCGGCGAGACAGAGGATGATTGTTGCCGCCGAAGGAATCGCATAGCCCCAGCCGGGGACGGCCATGGCATCGACTTCCTCGTAATCCTCCTCCTCGACCGCGGGCGCCGCGGCGCGCGACCGCGGTTTCTGGCGAGCGGTCGTCGCGGCAGCCGGCTGTCCGGAGCGCAACTTGAGGGTCTTGCCCTTCTTCGGCGCTTCCTGGCGCACGGTCTGGCCGGGAGCCGGGGCCGGCGCCTGCTGCGTTTGTGCCGCGGCCGGAGCCGGGGCCTTGATCTTCAACGTCGCGCCCGGCTTGCTGCCGCCGGCCTGCGCCGGAGCAACACCCGGGGGCGCTTTGATCTTCAGCGTCGATTTCGGGCTGTGCTGCCCGCCCTGGGCCGGCGTCTCCGCCGTCTGATCCGGCGTCATCGCCATGCCCGGACGCGAGATCGACTCGGTACGGGTTTCGGCGTCGCCCGGCGCCTTGATCTTCAAGGTCCGCTTGGGTTCGTCGCCGCCGCCTGCGGCGGGGGCTTCGTCACCGGCCTGCGCCGACGGCGTGGCCGCAATCGACGGCGCCTGGGCGGCGTCTTCCGGCTTGACGCGTAAGGTTTGACTCGACGTCATCATATTGCGGAACTGCTTTTTCTGTTCCTTGATGACCTTGATGTTCACGGTCTCGGTGTTGTCCGGGTCCGCATCGGCATCCGCACTGACTTCATTCTGCGGCCGCAACCGGCGCAGGCTGGCGGTATTGGTGTCGCGACGCCGAGTGGGATCAACCAGAGCGTTGCCCTGGGTGTCGCCGGGGCCGGGGGCCACCGCGGTCTCTTCCGGGGAAACTTCCGAGGTCGCGTCCTGCCGCAGGCTCAGCTTCTTGCGCTGCAGCCTGGAGGTCTCGGCTTGTTCCCCGGTTCCGGGCGCGGGGACTTCAACGGTTTCCCCGGGCTCTGCCGTCTCGGGTGGCTGCTGTGCGCCTTCCTCAGGTTTTTCTTCAGGAGATTCAGGTTTATCGGACATGATCCACTCCTCGTTCTAAATCAATGTTCCCAACCACTGGGTGCGAAACATTCTGTAGCCGCATCTATCGGCTATAGTAACGGTTGTTTCGCCTGGAATCAAGCTTCACGAAGCAAAAAAACTGCCTCCCGGAAACGCGCGAAGCTCGCTGTAACATAACGATTTCCACGGCTTAATCCGCCGGTTGCAGCCACGCCGGCCGCCGCGGCAGTTCCGAGCCGTCACGAAAAACGCTCCACCGCGCCGCGGCCACCCCCTTGAACACAGCCGCAAAATGCTCGCGCTTAACATGTTTTGGGATGACCGCCCGAATGTAGATGTGCGCCACCTGCTGCGGATGCCGGCGGGCAATTGCCGCGTACACCGACGCATCTTTCTCGCCGGAATCGCCGACCAACACAAACCGGCGCTGCGGGAAATCCTGCAGAATCCGCGTGAGAATCGCCTTCTTCGCCGCTTCCGGGTCCGCCAGAAGATTGGCAACCGTTCGGTCTTTGACGCGGAAGTCCTTCATGTGAAAACTGCCCCGCGGATAGCCGACCCGATCAAAAAATGTCCGCAGCGGAACGTAGAGCTGCCACGGACTCCCGGTCACGTAATGAAAACGGCAGCCGGCCCGTTGCCACGCCGCGTAGCACTCCGACATCCCCTTTACCGGGCTGAACGCCCGGCAAAAGGTGTTCGCCAGCAGCTTCTTCCGATCGAGGACCTCGCTCTGTTTGATCGTGTCGTCAATATCTGAAATCACACTGACGCCGCGTTTCGGGATCAGGTCGATCTCGCCGGTGAAACGCCGTTTGTCGCCGGCCGGCATAACGACCTGGAAAGTATGCAAAGGCTGGTCGTTGGCCGGGAAACGGACCTCCCCGGTGAAATGCCCGTTGGCCGCCGATCGGCCCAGTTCAGTAATTGATTTGCCCACCCTCACCGACAATTGCTTGCCGCGTTCATTGTCCACCACGAAATACCGCAGGCGCCGATACGACGTCTGCCTGGCTGTGGCCGCCCGGCTCAACCCCAGGGCCCGGTGTAAGCCGCGAATCAATGCCGCGCGTCCGGCCGAATCGGATTCGCGCTCGAAGATCCAACCATGCAGGGCGGCGCGCCATTCTTTATCCTCGGCATTCCAACATGCGTAGACCGGGAAGCACACGACATCTTCGTCTGCAGCGATGCCGCCGCCGCCGTCAACAGTCATGATCATCACTCCGTAGACGAGGGCGCTCAACAAGGTCCATTTCATCCGGCGCCCTCCCCGGCCTCATTCTTTGCCGTCGCTTCGTCATCAGATTTGTCGGTGCCATCAGATTTGTCGGCGTCGTCAGGTTTGTCGGCGCCATCAGATTTGTCGGCGCCATCAGGTTTGTCGGCGCCACCAGGTTTGTCGGCGTCATCGCTGTCGTCAGCCGCAAGCGGCGGACCAGCGGATTCCGCTTCCCCCCCATCGCTGCGGTCGGCGGCGTCGGCCTTTGTCGCCGCGGTGTCTTTCACTTTCAACCGCCGGGGCAGGAACACAGAAAACGTGCTGCCTTTGTCTTCGTCACTCTCCAGTTCCAGGCGTCCGGTCATCAGTTCCACGAGCCGGCGCGTCAGCGTCAAGCCGATTCCGGTCCCCTCATGCTGACGGTGCAGGGCAGAGTCCAACTGGACGAAATCTTCAAAAATCCGTTTCTGGTTCGCTCTGGATATGCCGATACCGTTGTCGCGGACCCGCAGGACGACCTCGGTGTCGTCGGCGTCCAGGGACAGTTCGATCCTGCCGCCCTCCCGCGTAAATTTGATGGCGTTGGACAGCAGGTTGATCAGGATCTGCTTGACGCGGCGGCCGTCGATCGTCGCTTCGACCTCGTTTGGGGCCTTCATGACCAGTTCCAGGCCCTTCTTCTCGACCGCCGCGGCCATCATGTCCCGCGCTTCGGCAGCGACCACAGCCAGGTCGCACGGTTCGTTCTTCAGGTTGAGTGCGTCGAGGTCCAGCTTTGCCAGATCAATCAGATCGCTGATCATTCCCAGGAGGTGGTTGCCGGCGACGAAGATGCGGTTGAGGTAGTCCCGCTGCTGGTCAGTGAGACCGGTCTCGCCGGCGGCCTGCAGGATATCGGCGAATCCGATAATCGCGTTGAGCGGAGTTTTCAGTTCATGGCTCACGTTGGCCAGGAACCGGCTTTTGTGTTCGTTGGCCTCCTTCAGCGCGCGCGCCTGCACCCGCAACTTGCGAACGGCCTTTTCTTCCTCGGCCAGACTGGCCACGAGGATATCCACCATGTTGTTGAAATCGCGTGCGAGCTGGGACACGGGACCGTCGAAATTGGCGCGGGCCCGGGCTCGCAGATCCCCCTCCGTCACTTCCCGGGCGGTTGCCGCCAGACTGTAGATCGGCCGGGCCAACAGCCAGTTGACGGCGTAGAGGTAGGACAGGGCCAGAATCACCAGGAGAACGAAGACCAACATGGCGTCTTTACCGAACTGATTCTCCGCCTCAAACAACTGCTTCGATAAGGCGTCCAGATCTGCCCGGGCGACCTCTTCGGTCTTGTCAACCACCAGATCAAGCACGAACATCCGCTGGGTTGCTTCTTCGTTGAACTCCTCGGCCGACAGGTCCGAAGCGATCAACTCCCGGAAGGACTCGTCGATCTTCTGCAGCTGACGGGAGTGCACCTCACTCAGTTGGGCGAAGTCCGCAGCGGCCTCGGACAACGCATCACTGACCGAATCGTACTCTGTGGCAAACAGCGGATCGCGCCGCGGCGGGCGATCGGGGGGATCGCCCCGGTCAATGCGGGAACGGCAGAAGCGCAGGCGTTGGCGGATTTGCTCACAACGCTGAATCGCCGACCAGGCATGTTGATGCCGCCGCCGGGTTTCCCGGGTTTCGGCAAGACCGCGGCGCAGTCGGGTCAAACCGAAAAATGTGACCGCGGCAAGGATGGAAACGAAGGCGATGTGGGGGAAAAGATGTGAGCGGAAAATGCTCATGCCTCAACTTGGGCAGCCACCTTCAGAATGTCGATGATTTCCTGACGTTTCAGCGGTTTCTGCACCAGGGCATAGGCGCCGGCATTTCGAGCTTTGCTCAGGATCGCTTCGTCCGTCGCCGCCGTAACGAAGATGACCCGGGTGTCTTTCAGATCGTCCATCTCCTGAATCCGCTCGAAGACCTTGAGGCCGTCGATCTCCGGCATCATGATGTCGAGCAACACAACCGCCGGTTTCGCAATGCCGATGCGCAGGATCGCATCGTAGCCGTTGTCGATCACTTCGGACCGCCACTCGGGCAAAGCCATCTTGACGTATTCAGCCAGGACCATGCCGGACGACTGATCGTCTTCGACAATCAACACGATCTGCCGCTCCTTCTCCCCAATCACCTCGCTGTAAAGGTCATCGATCGCCTTCTGGTGCCGGGGATAGGGCTGGGACTTGCCGCGCTCCCACGCATTAACGGTAGGGAAGGAAACCTTCAATGTCCGGGCCAGTTCCTCTTGCGAAAAACCTTTCGCTTTGCGGATGGTCCGAATCTTATCGGGGACCGACAGACTTTCTTTGGTATCGCCAGACATGCTCTCCGAGTTTCTCCTAGATTTGAATTTGAGCCGTACTATATCACCGTCGCCGTGAGCTTTAAGCAGATTCAAGGAGTTTTTCGCCGATTTTTACCCCCGCCGGAACTGTCCCGCACCACAGCGCCGGCCAAATCACGCTCCCCCGCCCCGCCGCCGACCCTTGATTTGGCGCCGCATCCGATTATCTTCCGGCCGCAGTCATTCACCATTCAACCAGGCGCCATTCATGAAGCAGCTTACCTCCATCGCCGACCTCGACGCCGTCCTGGCCGACGGCCGGCCCGTGCTGTTGTTCAAACACAGTACGCAATGCCCGATCAGCACCTTCGCCGACCAGGAGTACGCCAGGTTCGCCGAACAACTCGAGCCGTCCACCACGATCCTGTTGACCCACCTGGACCTCATCGCTCACCGCGACGTCTCCGCGGCGATCGCCGAGAAAACCGGCATCACCCACCAGTCGCCGCAGGCCATCCTCGTCGTTGACGGCACAGCCGTCTGGGACGCTTCGCACACCGGCATCACGGCCGATCGCCTCGCCGAAGCCGTCGCCGCCAATCTCTGAAGGGAACCGGGCCATGGCCAGTCCCAAACAGAATCATGACCGCCGCCGGCAAGCTGTCGAAGGCTCCAGCCGGATTGTTGTCAAGGTCGGTTCCCGGCTGCTGACCGATATGGCGGACACGCCGAAACAGGTTCGCATCGAACAACTGATCCGCCAGCTGGCGGCGGCCCGGAATCGCGGCTTCGAGGTCGTTCTCGTCAGTTCCGGCGCGATTGCCGCGGGCATGATGCTGACGCAGGCCGCCAAACGCCCCAGCCACCTGCCGCTGCTTCAGGGCCTGGCCGCCATCGGCCAGAGCCGGCTGATGTCGCTGTATGAAACCGCCTGCCAGCAGCACGGCTTCCATTGCGCCCAGATCCTGCTCTCATGGGACGACGTCAAAGATCGCCAGCGCCACCTGAACGTCCGGAATTGCATCAACGCCCTGCTCAGCAACGGCCACCTGCCGATCATCAACGAGAACGATGTCGTCTCGGTGGATGAAATCCGGTTCGGCGATAATGACCGGCTGGCCGCCCTCGTCGGCACCATGATTCGGGCGGACATGACGGTTCTGCTGACCACCATGGACGGGCTCTACGCCCGCGAAGGCGGCGAACTGACCGAACGCATCAGCTTGGTCGAAGGCATCACGCCGGCGCTCCGCGGCATGGCGGCGGGCACCGACGGCAACCCGTTTTCCACCGGCGGTATGGCAACCAAACTGGACGCCGCCGAACTGGTCAACGAAGCCGGTGAATGGCTGTGGATCGCCGACGGCAGCGACTTCGCCGTGCTCGACCTTATCCTGAACGCCGAAGACGTCGGCACGCTGTTCGTCCCGCCGGCCGGGCAACTGGCCGGCGCCAAACGCTGGCTGGCGTTTTTCGCCGATCCCGCCGGTATTGTGGTCATCGACAAAGGCGCGGTCCAGGCCCTGCGCGGGCGTGGACGCAGTCTGCTGGCCAGCGGCATCGTCGCTGTGGAGGGTGACTTCGGCAAGGGGGATACCGTGCGGATTCAGGACGAAGCCGGCGTCCCCGTAGCCATGGGTATCTCCAATTATACCGCGCTCGAACTGGACCGGATCAAGGGCCAGAAAAGCACGCGCTTCAAGGAGATCCTTGGAGAATGCCTCTATGATGAGGCGGTGCACCGCAACAACCTGGTGCTGGTGGAGGCCAACCGGGGGGAGTAGATCTCCCCTGTTACTCGTCCGAGTCCTTTGACCGCTTCCGCGACGGCCGCCGCGAAAACCGGACCCTATCCTGTTCGATC
Organism: uncultured Lentisphaerales bacterium; assembly: GCA_964384625.1. GTDB lineage: Bacteria > Verrucomicrobiota > Lentisphaeria > JABSQK01 > JABSQK01 > CAYLNH01. The sequence goes on along the minus strand of CAYLNH010000077.1, from coordinate 16,183 downwards.
TTGACGCCCTTGAACGTCTTGATCAGCTGGTTGAGCTCCTGCTTGCCCTCCAGAGCCAGGCGGAAATGCCCCAGGACCCGCTCGCTGGTGAAGCCGAACAGATGCATCGGGAATCGGCCCATGTACAGCTTCGCCGAGTCCATATCCACGTGCAGCCCCGTACTGTCCGCAGTCACGTCGGCCTCAACCATGTTGTAGAATCGAATCCAGCTTTGCGTCGTATGCTCTTCCTTCAGGATAAACCGTACGCGGTCGCGTTCCGGATCGATGACGTAGATGTAAAACTCGGTCAACATCAAAGCGTTCGTGCCGTCTTCGATGTTCTTCTTGCGCTGCTTCTCGATTTCCTCCTCAGTGATCACCATGAGATGGCGGACAAGGTAGTTCAGTTCGTCTTCATCCAACGAGAAGGTCCGGCGTTTCTGGCGCTGGAAGCGGTCCAGATCGCTTTGGATCTGCTTGGTTTTCTTGGCGGCCGGTTCCTCGTACATCGGCAGTCCCCCGGGCGGCTTGAGGAAGAGCGATACAAGCACCAGAATGGTGAGCGCCAGCAAAACCAGCATGACCACATTCTTGATGATCCCAAACCAGTTGGTGCGGGGCTTGCCTTCGGCGGAACGGGCCGCTTCCTGGACGGTTTCGGGTTGCAGTTCGTCCAACTCCAACTTCTCTCCGCACCCGCGACAGAAGATCGCGCCGATCTGGTTGTCAGCGCCGCATTTGGGACAGTTGATCATGGTCTGCTCCTATCTAAAAATCGCCGTCGCGGCCCCGAAGGTCCGCCTAATCATCACTCTTGCTGCTGCTCGATTCCGACGTCGAGCTTGCCGAACTCGAGCCGGTTGAGCTCTCGGCCGTACTACTGCTGCTGCTCTTCTCCTTATCGGCGGCCTGCTTGTAGCCGTCGCCACGTTTGTAGTCGGTCTCATAGAAACCGCTGCCCTTGAAAATAATCCCCGCACCCGTACCAATCAACCGCTTCACCGCGCCTTCACACTCTGGACATTTCGACAACGGCTCATCGGTCATGCGCTGGAAGGCCTCAAACTCGTGGCCACACTCGTTACAGCGGTACTCGTATGTTGGCATTGGAATGTTCTCTGTTCATATTGTAGTAACAAAACCGTCCGGTCGCAAGTCGTGGACCGTGAAGACTGCCGGTCGCAACGGACAGTGTCCGAAGCGCTGTTCAACAGGCGCACGAAACCGTACTTCGACACTGCCTGTTTTCAAGCCTGCTTCGCGCCTGCCGGTGCCGGACTGCGGTTGTGCTGGCCTTCCGCCGGTCCAATGCTAGATTGCTCCCATGCTTCTGTTCCGAATCCCAGTCATCCTGGTCTTCGTTTGCCTGATCGCCGCCGGGCCGATCCACGGCGCCGACGACTTGATCACCGTCCAGAGCGAGGATGCGGCTGCCGGCGAGCAGATCCGCGATCTGGCGGCGGGAGCTGAGAAGAGCATCCGGTTCCTGGTGCGCGGCGCCGCTCCGCGCGTTCCGATCCGGTTCATCGCAGGCCCCGGCCGCCGGGAATTGCAGGACGACAAACGCGGCTGCGTGTTTCCCCTGGACACGTCCCGTCCGGAACGTGTCATCCAGGCCGAAATCGTCCGGGCGCTGTTGTATCGTTGGGCGCTCGAACACCGTTCGGTCAAGCAGGTCAAGCCGCGGCATATCCCGGACTGGCTGGTGGCAGCGATCCAGTACCGGGCGGCGATGGGCGCCGGCAACCCGCTGCCGGACGACTGGTATCGGGCCAGTCGCGTCCTGGTCCGCAAACGGCGCGCGCCGAAACTGACTGAATTGGTGGATCAACCACTGCCGCCCACCGAGCCCCTGCTCTATGAGCTCTATGCGGATGTCAGCGCCTGCGCCCTGCAGGTTCTCTTGCGGGCCGATCCAATGATCGTCGGTAAACTGCTGAAAACAACGCAGCCCCTGTTGACTCCCAGCCGCAATCTCGGCGCTTTGCTTAAACCGGGCAAGCACCCCCTGGACGCCTGGTTCCAGGAGCGTTTTCCCAAAGTCACCCGAACGCCCGGCACCCGTTCGGCCGCCGCCGCCGTCGCCCAAAGCGTCGCCGCGCTGGAACGGATTTCCGTGCCTGTGCCCGACTCCGACAAAAAGATGGTCGTGCGGCTCGATCAGGTCGCCGATCTGGATCCGGCCTACCGGATTCCTGCCCGGGAACTGGAACAGCGGCTCGAGCAGTTGTATCGCCTGCAGTACTACGCCCCGCTGCTTCTAACCGAACCGTTGCGGACTTATATCAAAGCGCTCTTCGAATATCAGCGCAACGGCAAGACCGACCGTTTCGTCCGCGACCTGAAAGCCGCCCGGGAAGCCCTCGGCAAAGCGGTCAAACGAATCGCCGACATCCAGAGCTGCCTGCGCCGGCTCGAACGCGGCAAGCACTCACCCGCCCGCCGGGTCTACGGATTTTACCCGCTGATCGAAGCCGGCCTCGACGAGACCGATTTCGAAACGGCCGTCGACCTCTATCTCAAACGACTGGAATTGCGCCTGCAACAAAAGGCCCCGTAGTGCCCTTGGACACCTCTGCCCCGCCGATTTTCCGTTGCCGCGGGCCGGTCGTCTGCACCAGCGCTCAAAACCGCTGGTGCAGCCCCGTCTTGCCGGTCGAACCGGGACACTTTTTCAAGGCGACATTCGAGGCCAGAACCCGGCGTGACGCCTACTGGGCCGTATTCTTCGACGACGGCGACGGCAATGAATTCCGCGCCGACCACTACACCGGCATCGCGTCCGGCTGGCGCTGGCGCCGCCAGGAAGTCCACTTTCAGAGTTTTGTCGGCGTTCGCGGTATCCGCCTGGCGGCCCGACCGCGCCGGGGCGCCCGGCTGGAAGTGCGCCATGTCGAGCTGACCGCGTCGTCGCCGGCGGCCGCCGCCGCCTGGGGCGATCGATTGCTGGCGGATATGGCCCCGATCCCCTGCCGCCCTCCCGTTGATCGGCTGCGCCTCCTGCCGCAAACAGCGGAACGACTGGCGGCAGGCGCGACCGTCCGCCTGCTGATTACCGGCGACAGCGTCGCCAACGATCTCGCCAACTCCCTGTTCATCCCGTTCCTCTGCCGCGATTACCCCGGAGTCGAGATCGACTTGATCGAGGTGATTCGCACCGGCGAGGAAGCGCGCTTCGCGCTGATGGACGCCCAAACCGAACTGGCCTCCCGCAATCCGGATCTGGTGCTTTTCGCCGGACTGAGCTGCGCCGGCCAAGCTCACAGCCTGCAGCGGCTGATTCGCGAACTCCGCGCGCATTCCGGGGCGGAGATCGCCATTGCCGAACCGGCGCCCCCGGTCGCCAACGACCCCAAAGACCCGGCGAACCCGCATCCCTGCAACACGCACACCGGGCCCGCGGTTCGCCGACAACTGGCGGCGGTCGCCGCCGCCGAGCACGCTGAACACATCCCGCTCACCGAAGCCTGGCTGGACTACGCCCGCCGCATGCCGCAAGCCTATCGGTTTCTGATGCGCGACACGCACCACATCAACTCGTATGGCGGCGCTCTGCTCGGCCGGCTGGTCGCCGATCATTTCCACCCGCAACGGTAGAGAGGCGCGGCGAAAGCCTTTCCGCCACGGATTCCCCGGGCCTCGGGAATCGCGGAAGACGTCGGAATGGACCTGTTCTGAAGCACGAAACCATTTCGCCAACGTTTCCCCGCGAGCCCGAAAGCGGGCAATTCGGAGAGCCGGTCCAGACATCCAGCCGGCGGCGTTGCCGTCGAAACACGAGGCTCGCCCCGATCGGTGTCGGGACGAACAAGCCACCTTCCAGGACAGCGCTTGACCTCCATCCCCGGCTGGAAAACTTGCGCCAAGCCCATCTGGGAGACTGTTGAACTCTGTGCGGCATCGTCACATCGAAAACATAGACCGGGTTTCCTGCCGCAACCGTACCGCTCAGTCCGAATTGCGGGCGTCAGGGACAAAACGGCATTTGCTTGATCCGCGTCTGCCGCAGCACGAGACTGTCCGGGGCAACGCCCCCCGGCTGTCACCCGGCGCAACCCCCGATCCGGCACTGGACATCCGCCCCGCCACATGTACCGTATGCACCCTTTGCGCTGTAACCGTCGGCGCAACAAACACGAAACCATCAGGATAACCGGCACACACATGAGTCAGGAACTGAGCATCGGGCTGTTGGGATTCGGCACCGTCGGCGCCGGGGTTGTCAAGCACCTCGAAAAAAACGGCGAACTGATCGGCGCCCGCACCGGCGTTCGTCCGGTCGTCCGCCGCATTGCGGACCTCGACACCACCACCGACCGGGGCGTTCCCATCGATCCCGAAATCCTGACGACCGACGCGGAAGCCGTGGTCGACGACCCCGCGCTCGATGTGATCATCGAGTTGATCGGCGGCACCGATGCCGCGCGGCGGTTCATCCTCAAAGCGCTGGGCAGCGGCAAGCCGGTGGTCACGGCCAACAAAGCCCTTCTCGCGCACCACGGCGACGAGATCTTCGCCGCCGCGGAAGCCGGCGCCGCCGATATCTACTACGAAGCCAGCACCGCCGGCGGCATCCCGATCATTAAAGCCCTCCGCGAAGGGCTGTCGGCCAACCATATCGAGAGCATCTACGGCATCCTGAACGGCACCTGCAACTACATCCTCACCCGGATGGAGCGGGAAAACGCCGACTTCCAGGAGGTCCTGGCCGACGCCCAGCGACTCGGTTATGCCGAGGCCGATCCCGGGCTCGACATCGACGGCGGCGACACCGCCCATAAGACCACCATCATGGCGTCTCTCGCCTACGGTACCTGGTTCGGGATGGACAACCTCCATGTCGAAGGCATCCGTAATCTGGAACTGGCCGACATCCGAAATGCCGCCGCCAACGGCTACCGCATCAAACAACTGGGCATTATCAAACTGGAGAACGGGCAGGTCCAGATGCGCGTGCACCCGGCCCTGATCCCGGTCCACTCCATGCTGGCCGGCGTCAGCGACGTGTTCAACGCGGTATTCGTCAAAGGCGACATTGTCGGTGAGACCATGTTCTACGGCCGCGGCGCCGGGCAGGACGCCACCGCCAGCGCGGTGATCGCAGACCTGGTCGATGTCTGCCTGAACATCACGCACAACACCGCCCACCGGGTCAGCGGCTTTCGCGATCACGCCAGCTATACCGACGAGTTGACCCCGATAACCAGGATCCGCTGCCGCTACTATCTTCGGTTCGGCGTCATCGACGTCCCCGGCGTGCTCGGGCAGCTGGCTCAGATCCTCGGCGCCAACAACATAAGCATCGCCAGTGTGCATCAGACGGAGACAGATCTCGATGCCGTCCCCGTCATCTTCACCACGCATATGGCCCTTGAAGCCGACATCCGCAAGGCGCTGACAGAGATTCAGCAACTGGAAATCGTCCGGGCGGAACCGGTCATGATTCGCATTGAAGATCTGTGATTCCGGCGCCCGCGAGCTATTGTACCGCATGAACAACGCACGAAAACAAGAGGAGATGGTCGAGTCGTTAGGACGTCGGCGCACATTCCAGCGGGAATGTCTGTCCGGTTCTAACGATGGCATCCACCACGCCGTTGTCTGCTGACCGGGGTCCGCCCCCGGCACTTCTCCCTGCCGCCCCCGGCAGATTTTTTCTTTACCCGTTTGAACTCAGGATATGCAACCATGGCCCGTGTGGATATATACGATACCACCCTGCGTGACGGCACGCAGGGCGAACGCGTCAACCTCTCAAAACTCGATAAACTGCGCATCACCGAACGGCTCGACGATTTCGGTATCGCCTACATCGAAGGCGGTTGGCCCGGGTCCAACCCCAGAGACATCGCTTTCTTCGCCGCCGCCCGCAAGCTCAACCTGAAACACGCCAAGCTGACGGCCTTCGGCAGCACCCGGCGCTGCAGTAACGCCGTCGAGGACGACGAGAACCTCAAGCACCTCCTTGAAGCTGAAACCCCGGCCTGCACCATCTTCGGCAAGACCTGGATGCTCCACGTCAAGGAGGTCCTGCGCGTCGACCCCGACGAAAACCTGCGGATGATCGGCGAAACCTGCGCCTTCCTGAACCACCAGGGCCGCGAGGTGATCTACGATGCCGAACACTTCTTCGACGGCTATAAAGACGACCCCGACTACGCGCTGGATACCGTCCGCAGTGCCGCTGAAGCCGGCGTCCACGCCGTTGTGCTCTGTGACACAAACGGCGGTTCCCTGCCGACCGAAGTCGACGCGATCTGCCGTGCGGTGCTCGCCCGGTTGCCGGACGGCGTCGAACTGGGGGTGCACATGCACAACGACTGCGAATTGGCCGTCGCCAATTCACTCGCCGGCGTGAACGCCGGGGCCTCGCAGGTGCAGGGCACGATCAACGGGCTCGGCGAGCGTTGCGGCAATGCCAATCTCTCCAGCATCATCCCGGCATTGCAGCTCAAGCTCGGGCACACCTGCCTGCCGAAAGCCAACCTGCACCACCTGACCGAGGTAAGCAATTTCGTCTACGACCTGGCCAACATCCGGCCGGATATGCGCCAGCCGTACGTCGGCCGCAGCGCCTTCGCACATAAAGGCGGCATGCATGTGAACGCCGTTCAGAAGGTGGCCCGTTCCTACGAACACATGCCCCCGGAAACGGTCGGCAACCAGCGTCGCGTACTGGTCTCCGACCTCTCCGGCGGCAGCAACATCCTGATGAAGGCCGCCGAACACAATATCGACCTGAAGAGCAAGAGCCCCGAGGTCCGGAACATCCTCGAAGAACTCAAACGCATGGAACACGAAGGCTACGAGTACGAAGCCGCCGGAGCGTCCTTCGAACTGCTCATGCGCAAGACCGTCGAGGACTTCCAGCCGTTCTTCGAACTCGAGGGCTTCCGCGTCATCGTCGAGAAACGCGGCCACAATGAATTCCCGATCAGTGAGGCAACCGTGAAAGTCACGGTGGACGGTCACACCGAGATCTCCGCCGCCGAAGGCGACGGCCCCGTCAACGCCCTCGACCTGGCCCTGCGCAAGGCGCTGAGCCGCTTCTACGACACCATCGGCGACGTCCAACTGCGCGACTACAAGGTCCGCATACTGGACAGCGATTCCGGCACCGCCGCCAAGACGCGGGTGCTGATCGAGTCCACCGACGGCAAACGGTTCTGGGGCACAGTCGGCGTCAGCGAGAACATTATCGAGGCCTCGTGGCAAGCCCTGGTCGACTCGGTGGAACACAAGCTCTACCGCGACCAGAACGGCCGCCGCAAGGAGTGACTGTCGCGCCGGCAAGCACTGTCGGCGCATCTCCTCTCTTTCGGAGGAACGAGATGGCAAACAAGGCCCTGCTTCTCGTCTCATTGTTTTGCGGTGCTATGCCGGGGGTATTCCTCGGCAGCAGCATTTCCGCCCTGATCCAGGCGGCCACAAAAGCAGCCGATGTCTCGCGGGCAAAACTGCCCGAGGCCGGCAACAACGACCCTGTGTTGTGGGCGTTCATCGCCGGCTCGTCGCTCGTCTTCCTGGCTTATCCTGGTGGTCTGCTCCTGGTGAAACCCGAGGATCGCTCAGCCAGGCACAGCCGCGCCGTGTACATCGGCACGGCAATCGCGTCGTTTGTCCCGGGATCGGCGCTGGGGTTCTTTATGCTCAATTGACTGGTTCCAACCCCGGCAATCGCCCGGCCGACCCGCTACTCGGGCAGGACCCCCCAGACGCGCTGCACTGCACTGCCAGGTTGTTTCAACCCGACCTCCGCCAGCGCGGACAGACCGAACCAGCCGGCGCCGCCGTCATAGAACGCGGCAACCGTTCCGTCCGCCCCGTGAATCGTCGGCGCACGGATCACCCATTTGGCCGGGTTGCCGGCTTCATCCGACCAGATCCCGTCACCGTGGTTGAAGCGCCCGTCACCGGTTACGTTCACATACATCGTGTCCTGCATCAAGGTCAGCGATTCCGGGCTGTCGGCAACCATGGCCTGCAGCGGCAGCGGCCCGCCGGTGCCGTAATCCGGATAGCCGTCGCCGCCTTTGGCGCCGTTGCCCGCGTTGTAGCCCAGGGTGCAGGCGGCGGGGGTGATCGTGATGCCTGGATCGTTGATCGGCTTGGCCACATCCATGGCGCCGCAAACCCAGACCGCCGGGTCGACATAGCCGTCGATCAACGCTGCCAGTGAGTAATCCGGCGCACCGCCATACCCTTCAAGGCGGAATTGACGATGGTGCGCGCCGCTGTGCAGACCGGCGCCGTAGGTTGGATGCCAGCCGGCGGCGCCGGGGAACAGGCAGTTGCTGTTGTCGCCGGCATACAGGAAGGCGCCGGCCACACACTGGCGTTGGTTGTTGATGCAGGTCACCCGCAGCACCTGACGCCGCGCCCGACCCAGAATCGGCAGCAACAGCGATATCAGAATCAGGATAATCGCGATCACCGTAAGCAACTCAATCAGTGTAAAACAGAGCGACCGGGCCGGCCGGCCGCGTTCAAACCGCATCATACCGCACCTCCATGTTCTTCCAGCGCTTCCACGATCCATACCCCGGAACCGTGATTCTCTCGTCATCGGCGAATTACAAGTTTAGGAACCTTAGACGCAAAATGCAACCCCTGCAAAGCCCGGGCGCACATCAGTGCTGTTGGTCATTTCGGATGCTCCGGTGAATCAATGCCCCAAGGCGCAGCCGCCCGGCGGCCGGCAGGGCGGCGAAAGCACGGGCGCCGGCCGACAACGGAACTCATCAGACCTGCGGGCTTGTCTTGTGTTGATTCAACCCTATAGTTCGCAGTTTGGCGGGCCGAAGCACGCCATGCTCCGTAGTTGAAACCATGCCGGACAGGTTTGTCCCGGCAAGCAACCGACCAGAGGCAATTGGAAAAGAACATGAGTGCAACCGTTCTGATCGGAATCCAGTGGGGCGATGAGGGTAAGGGTAAGATTATTGACGTTCTGACCGAACAGGCCGACATGGTCATTCGGTTTCAAGGCGGTGCGAACGCCGGCCATACCGTCGAGATCGGCGATGAAAAGTTTGTCCTCCACCTGATCCCGTCCGGGGTCCTGCGCGAAGGCAAAGACTGCGTCATCGGCAACGGCGTCGTGGTGGACGCCCTCGGCCTGGTCGAAGAGATCGAGATGCTCGAAGCCCGCGGCGTCGAGGTCCGCAGCCGACTGCACCTGAGCAATCGGGCGCAGATCATCTTCAACTACCTGCGTTCCGCCGATGCCATGCGCGAGGCCGCAGCCGGCAAAAACTTCATCGGCACCACCAAACGCGGCATCGGCCCGGCCTACGCCGAGAAAGCCAACCGCGTCGGGATTCGCGGCAGCGACCTGCTCGCCAAGGACCGCCTCGAGGAACGCTTCCGGGCGCGTCTGGCCGAATACAACAAACACTTTGAAGCGGTCGACATGGACATCCTGGATCCCGATGCCGAATGGCAGAAGGCCAGCGCCGCGGCGGATACCCTGGCGCCGCTGGTGACCGACACGGTCCTGACCGTGAATGAAGCGAACGCAGCCGGCAAGGACCTCCTGTTTGAGGGCGCCCAGGGCTTCTGGCTCGATATTGATTTCGGCACCTACCCGTACGTCACCAGCAGCAACACCTCCGTCGGCGGCGCCTGCACCGGTTCCGGCCTGGCGCCAAAGCATATCGGGACGGTCTGGGGCGTCGTCAAAGCCTACACCACCCGCGTCGGCGAAGGCCCGTTCCCAACTGAGCTGGACAATGATCTGGGCGAAAAAATCCGGCAAGTCGGCCATGAATTCGGCGCCACCACCGGCCGCCCCCGCCGGTGCGGCTGGCTGGATGCCGCCGCCTGCCGCTACGCCGTGATGCTCAACGGCGTCGACAAACTGGCCGTCACCAAACTCGACGTTCTCGACCAACTGGAGGAAATCCGGATCGGCGTCGGCTACAAGCTCGACGGCGACGAGATCGCCAGCCCGCCGGCCGCCCTCGAGGACCTTGCCCGCGTCGAACCAATCTTCGAAACTGTGCCCGGCTGGCAGAGCGATACGACCGCGTGCAGATCCTGGGAGGACCTGCCCGCCAACGCCAAGGCCTACGTCGAACGCATGGCGGAACTGCTCAAGTGCGACGTCGGCCTGGTCTCCACCGGGCCGAACCGCGTACAAACGTTCCTGCTGTAGCCGAGCCCCATGCTCAAACACCGACTCATCACCGCCTGTGTCCTGATTCTGGTGCTGGGGTCGGCGGTGTTCTGGTCCTCGCCCTATGCCGGCATTATCTTCACTGCACTCGGCGTCTTGCTGACAATCGCCGCGTTGCGAGAGTATTTCCAACTCACCGCCCGACTGGACTTGCCCGGCTACCCGCTGCTGACCATGGCCGCCGGCGTGGCCCAGGTGGCCGGGCTCGGCATTGTCGGATTCCAGCACGCCGTCTACCGGGTGGAGCAGGACGGCCACTGGCTCAGCCGGATTGTCAGTCGCCTGCCGCTGCAGCAGGAAGACCTGCAGGTGCGGCTTAACGCCCAGATGGATCTGGTCGCCACCGGCGTCATGATCCTCTTCCTCTTTGCCGCCTTCATCCATGTGTTCCGCGAGGCCGACTTCAAACGCGGCATTCGCAACCTGCTGGTGTCCCTGGCCGGCTATGTCTATCTGTGCTGGACGCTGTCCTTTCTGATCCGCACCTATTACTTCCTGTCCGCCCTCGATGCCAATGCCGGTCTCGGCCCGTTCCTGCTGTTCTTCGTCGTAATGGTCACCAAGTTCGGCGATGTCGGCGGCTACACCCTCGGCAAACTGAGCGCCGGACGCAAAAACGGCAACCACAAGCTCGTACCGCGGTTGAGCCCGAAGAAAAGCTGGGAAGGGCTGCTCGGCAGTTTCATCTTCAGCGTCATCGTCGGACTCGGCCTGCTGGCCTGGAAACACGAGCCGGCGGCAGAGGGGTTCGCCTTCACCGAGATGGCCGTGCACGCCCGCACCATCACCGGTGACACCAAGGTCCTCCTGAACCTGCCGCTGACGGTGGTCCTCGGCGTCCTGCTGGCCGGCGTCGGGTTGATCGGCGACCTGGCCGAATCCGTCCTGAAACGGGCCGCCGAGATCAAGGACTCCGGCTCGGTCCTGCCCGGCATGGGCGGGGCGCTGGACGCGCTGGACAGCCTGATCTTCATCGCCCCGGCGTTTTACTTCTACCTCACCCTCATGGTCCGATGAAAGATCTCCGGCCGCCGGCCGTCAGGCAGGACAAAATGGCCGTCATGAGTGGCGAAGTCCGGCATCTTCCCCTACCTTAGGCGCTTGATTTCCAAACCCAGGCAGAAATGAGCACGCTATGAGAATGTCGAAACTCGTGGGCCGGCGCATCAAGGAAACGCCGCGCGACGCGGTGACCGCCAGCCATATCTACCTCATCCGCGGCGGCTATATCCGCCCGGTATCGGCCGGCATTTACTCGCTGCTGCCCATCGGCAAGAAGATCGTCGCCAAGATCGAAGCGGTGATCCGCGAAGAAATGAACCGCATCGACGGCCAGGAGGTCCTCATGCCGGTCGTACTGCCGGCCGAACTCTGGCAGGAAAGCGGCCGCTTTGAGGGCGTCGGCGCCGAACTCCTGCGCTTCCGCGACCGCAATGACAAGCAGATGCTGCTGGGAATGACCCACGAAGAGGCCGTCTGCCATCTGGCCCGCACGGAGCTGAACTCCTACAAGCAGCTGCCCGCCATGCTCTACCAGATTCAGACGAAATACCGCGACGAAGCCCGCCCGCGCGCCGGCCTGATCCGCGTCCGTGAGTTCACCATGAAGGACGCCTACTCCTTTCACGCCTCGCAGGAATGCCTCGATGCCTGCTATCAACGTTGTCATGCGGCCTATGTCCGGATCTTCGACCGCCTCGGCATGCAGGACGTCCTGTCGATCCAATCCGATACCGGCATGATGGGCGGCAAGGTCGCTCACGAATTCATGGCCGTCGCCGACTGCGGCGAAGATACCCTGTTTGTCACCGAAGACGGGTCCTACCAGGCCAACCGCGAAGTCGCCTGCACCTCCCTGACCTACACCAACGACCCGCCGAAAGAACTCGAAAAAGTCCATACCCCGGGCCGCGAGTCCATCGAAGAGGTCGCCGAATTTCTCGGCATTTCCGCCGCCGAAACCGGCAAAGCCGTGTTTTATGCCAATGAAAACGACGAATTAATTTTCGCTGTTATCCGCGGCGATATCGAAGTCAACGAAATCAAGCTGCGCAATCATCTCAAAGCCACCGAACTGCGCTTCGCCACGGATGACGAAATCACCGCCGTCGGCGCCACCCCGGGGTATGCCTCGGCGATGGATATCGATCTCGACCGCGTCCGCGTCGTCTTCGATCCGTCCGCCCGCGAATCCAGCAACCTTGTCGTCGGCGCCAATGAAGTCGACTACCACTTCAAGAATTTCAACTTCGACCGCGACATAGAGCTCCCCGAAAAAGTGGAAGTCATTGATATTGCGACAGCTAGAGAAGGCGATCCCGACCCCGAGAACGGCCGGCCGCTGGTCTTGAAGCGGGGTATCGAGGTCGGCAATATCTTCCAGCTCGGGACCAAATACAGCGCCGCCATGAACTGCCAGTTCCTCGACCGGAACGGCAAGACCCACCCCATGATCATGGGCTGCTACGGCATCGGCGTCGGTCGCAGCATGGCCGCCGTAGTCGAACAGAATCACGACCGCTACGGACCCGTCTGGCCCTTCAGTATCGCACCCTTCGAAGTGCACATCTGCGCCCTGAATTACAACAAGGAAGCAGTCGCGCAAACCGCTGAAAACCTCTACTTTGAGTTGACAAATCGCGGAATTGATGTACTTTTCGACGATCGTAATGAAAAGGCGGGATTCGCCTTTAACGACGCGGATCTGATTGGAGCGCCGTATCGATTGGTGATTTCGCCGAAGAATCTGGCTAACGATCAAATCGAGTTCAAGGCTCGGGATGGTAGCCGCAAGGAGATGCTACCATTGAAGGAGGCTGTTCAGTTCGTCAGTTCGCTCGTGGAAGATTCCCGCACCCGGGCATCGGGAGCGAACTAACATCTGCAACTTGAGGAGGGCCCCATGAAAATCCTTTCCACCCTGACTGCATTATCCCTGCTTCTGGCGATTGCTGCCGGCTGTAAGAAGAAAGAAGAGCCGAAAGCCAAGCAGCCTGCGGCAACAGCCCCGGACAAACTCCCCGAAGACGCCGCACCGGCGCCGGCGGAGCCGGATACCCCCAGTGAGGGGGACTTGCTCAACGACGAGTAGCTTTCTGTATCGGAGGTAACCAATACCCAAACCCAAACCCCAGTGAGGAGGAACAACAATGAAGAAAATGCTGAAAGTTCTGCTCAGCGCCCTGTTTGTGGTCGCCATCTGCGGCTGCAAGAAGAAGGAAGAAGCCGCACCGAAGAAGGGCGATGAAAAGCCCAAAGCGGAGCAACCTGCCGGTGGCGAAGAAAAGCCGGACGCCGGTGGCGAAGAAGCTCCGGAAGAGGGTTCCTAAACCCCGTGCGGACGCTGAGCCAATAAGGCTTATTGAGCACCAGGGCGACCGTTGGAAGCGGTCGCCCGTTTTTTATGCCCGGATTCAGCGCCGACAAATCCCTATCGTTCCGGCGGCGAAAGCTGCCGGAGCGGATCCGCCGTCAGCAAGTCCGTATAGACGCCCTGCACCTTGAACCCGCGCAAGCGGCGGATTTCCGCCTCACTGTTGACGGTGTGAACGAAGACGGGCACGCGTTGCCGCCGTAAGCCGCCCAACAACCGGGGCGAGAAACGGGCTTTCGACACTGTGACAGCAGCAATCCGCGGTTCGGTGGACACGTACTTCAAGACCTCTGTATCGCCGCTTTTCGTTCGGTACAGCGTCAGGATGACCCAGGGAAAGCGACAGACCCGGTCGAGAGCAACCAGGTCGGTGAAGTTGTAAATCTGCGGGATGATTCGCTCCGTCAAGGGCACCCCTGCTTTGGCCGCCTCGTCCTGCAATTGGCGGTACGCCGCCGCCACATCGTCGGCTTTGACATCCGGAATTACATAGACGTCCGGGTATTGGCGGACCAGTCCCATCAGCTCTCGGACATGCATGACGGGATATCGGCCGTCAACCCTGACATTTTGCATTGCGGCCCATTCGGGCAATGGCGCCGCCCGGGAAGAGCTCAGGCCGAGTCGCCGGGCATCATGAGCACAGATCAACTGCTTATCGGCCGTGAATATCAGGTCCACTTCGAAACAGCGGACTCCCAGACGATAGCCGCGGTCAAATGCGGCCCGGCTGTTCGTATAGGTTCTTCCGTCGATCTGGCCCAACGCATGGGCAACGCACGAAATGCGGGACAACGGATTGGCATTCGATTCCGTCGGATACACGCTGGCGTAGAAACTGCGGGAATACTCCACTACCTCCCGATAACGCGGATCAATGGTCTCTCCAAGGGGCCACATCTGCTGTTCTCCGACGCATTGTTTGTCATTGCCGGCCGTGATCGGCAGGAGTCGATCCGGCACCCAGCGCAGCAGCGAGCGACCACAATCACGCTCATCCGTACCAAGCCCGGCAAGGTCGGCGACCGTCGGGCCGACATCCAGGTGGCTGCCGGCCCATTCAATAATCCGACCGCGCTCCCACGGCACCACGATGAACAAAGGAATGCGTTCACCTTTCCGTTCGAAACCAGTGGAATATTCGCCCTGGCGCAGGTGGCTCTCGTGATCACCATAGATCAGGAGAACGGTGTTCTTCATTACCCCGCGTTCCATCAACGCCCTGACAAATTCACGAATTGCCGCGTCCGTATAGTTTGCGGACACATAGTAGTCTCGAACCACCGACGTCATTTGCATCGCCGCCAACTGCTGGTTTTCAACCGGTGCCAGATCGAACGGCCCATGCATGGTCTGGGTGATCAGGTAGGCAAAAACCGGGGGAGCAGCCGAAAACACCGGTTCAAGTTTTTCCACGCATTGCTGCAGAAATTCACGATCCATGGACTCCCAGCCCGCGGCGGCCCCGCAGAAGTCTTCCCCACCGAAAAAGCGATCAAATCCAAGTTCGAGATAGGCCCGCCCACGGTCCCAATAGTCACGAGAATTGCCGTGCATCGCATAACAGACATATCCCGCCGTTTTCAGTCGACGCGCCAACGATGGCAGGTGACCAAACCGCTCGGTAGTCATCGCCGCGGTCCAGTCCGGCGGCATCACCCCGGTCAACGCCGCCAATTCCGCATCCGATGTGCCGCCGGCGCCGTGCACGGCGAAAAAATGCGGACAGTAAAAGGCATTGCGGCTTAGCTGATTCAAAAACGGTGTCACTTCCACGCCTTCAACCCGACGGTTGATCAACGCGGCATCAAGGCTCTCCACTTGAATTATAATGATGTTCGGATGTCCGGAAGTGCGGACCGGCAAACTGCGAACTGGAGGATGCGGATTCGGCATCGGGGTATGGTTACCTTTAGCCGCCGCCAGCCCGGCATAGTAGAACTGCCCACCCCAGAACCCGTAGCGTTCGAAGCCTTCTGTCGGGTCCCAGTAGAACACATACTCAAACTTATTGACGATCGTCTCGGTTTCGGGGGCAAGTCCTCGGATCTGATGATCACGAAATGCCAACCCGATGGGAAGAAGTACGGCCAACGGCAGCAGACCGGCAAACAACCATTTCTGCTTCCGCCCCGGTCGCAGTTTAGACCTGACGACATAGATGGCCACCACCACGAAGGCCGCCGCAACCATGAGGGCAGCATCGAAACCCAACAACGGCCGAATGCTCGCCGCTGCCGTCTCCACCTGTGACGCCAGGGCATATGTGTGCGCCGTCGGCACACAACCGAAGACACGGTAATGCAGAATAACAAGCTGCACAGCCACAACCCAGATCAAAGCAGAAACGCCAATCAAAACTCGCAGCCAACGCCTGCCGCCAAACAATGCGGCAATGCCGAACCCGACCACACCGGTCAGAGCGGCCCGCAGCACAGACAACGGCCCCATGCAGCCCGTACAGGAATAAAGCTGCAGGGTCAACCCCAACGCCAGGGCAGCTATCAGCACCACCCCCGTCCAAGGCGAACGGAGAACTTCACGAAAGCGCGCTGCCAGCAACCGGACGGCAGTCAAATGTGTCCTCCAGATTGTTGTTCAACGGATCTTCCAGCGTTTTTGCCCTGAACTCCTCTGATTTGAGCTCAAAA
>CAYLNH010000076.1:0-26271 GCA_964384625.1 uncultured Lentisphaerales bacterium | reverse complement strand
GAATATGGAGGCAATAACACAGATGTTCAAGTTATTTGCGGACGACGCCTAAGGAAGGCGGCGGTCTGTTCCTGCAGTCGACGGATGTACGCGGCGCACAGCGGCTGCAGCAGTCGCTCCTCCAACGCGGCACGCAGCAAATGCCGTTTTCTGGCGAGGCGTCGGACCGCCTGCATCAGACCTCCGTCCCGGTCGCCTCAGGCGGAGGCTGCAGGAGTTTCTGCACCGGCTCGTGAAGTTGTTTCATCGCGGCATTCGCCGCGTCGTTGAAGAGGAATGCCATACGCGTATCATCGCTGCAGGAGAACAGGTCGTAGCGATGCAGTCTGAATCGACGGCAGAGTTTTCCGGCTATCCGGTTTTCCAGCTCCCGGTGGACATCATCCACCAGAACCATTTTCACCTGGTTCAGGAGGGGGAAAATGATTTCCTCGAATGCGGCTGAATTTCTGGAACCGCCGCTGGGAGTAGCCGGGCCGTCATAGAATAGGAATTCGATCGACTCGAAATTTCTGAGGTACTGTCGGACCCGCCGCGGTGAATACCAGTCCTGCTTTAGCGGAGCATATTTGATGTGGTGGTTCGGCAGGAACGCCGCCTTCAGACCGCGACGCAGTTTCCAGTAGTAAAACAGATGCTGCTCGAACGACACATAGGCGGCATCGTTCTTGAACGCGTATTCCGAAAGGTAATGCGAACTCCGGCCGGCGCCCAGTTCCACCATCGTCCGGGGCTTGATCAGATACAGCAGATTCTGGAGCGTGATCCAGGCTTCATAGCTCTTGGTCGGCCAGTGATAGATACCGACGGCATGGCGGGAACCAAGCAGATGGTCGCCCAGCATCAGGTTGATCGCGCCACAGCAGATCTCGCCGGGCGCGAAATCCCGGAGGACGTGGACGAACCAGGCGGGGGTCCATTTACGGTATTGCGGCACGTTACGCATCGCCGGGATTCCGTTGCTTGACCGCGAGAAAGCCGGAGAAGTTGTACCAGGAGAAGAAGAGATCGATGATCGAGAATCCGTTGCGCCGCAGCAATTGTCGATTCTCTTCCCGCGTGTAAGGAATCAGCACGTTTTCCAGCGCCTCCCGTTTCCTGGCGATCTCCAACTCCGAGTAGCCGTTGCGCTGTTTGAACTTGTGATATAGATCGATGAACAGCCGGTTGGTAATGGAATCCGCTCCGATCGTCTTCTCCACCAGGATGAGACATCCTCCCGGAAGCAGCTGATCATAGATGTGTTTGATCAGAAACTCGCGTTGCGCCGGCCGGATGAACTGAAGCGTCAGAATCATCGTTACAACGGCCGGCGAATCCAGGGAAACCGGCCCGGAGAGATCGGCCAGGCGGAAATGACACTTTTCCGCCAGCCCCTTTTCCTGCAGGCGGCGGCGCGCGTGCTCCAGCATCGCTTCGGAATTGTCCACCCCCACGACTTCAACATCGTTATCCGCCAGTCGGCTGAGGATCCCCAGCACAGTCGTCCCCGTGGAACAGCCAAGGTCGTATATGCGGCTGCCGTCCTGAACAAACGCCTTTGCCGTTTCAGCGACCATCCTCTGCATTTCCGCATAAAACGGCACACTGCGATCCAACATCTCGTCAAAAACGTCCGCCACTTCGCGGTTGAACGTGAAATCGCCAACGGGCTTGTCCGAATCAAAGATCGTGTCCCTGCAGTTCTCTGTTGTCGGTTCGTTCATAGTGGTCAGCATACTCCTGTGCCAGTGGGTAGCGCTTACGGAACTCCTTCAGAAAGATCATATAGGCCGGGCATTGGCAACGGGGAAACGGACAGGGGTAGGCCTCGTTTCTCAATGAGACGGCGCCGGTGGTCAACTCCGTCACACTCCCGAGTTCACCGCCGAAACAACGAGTCACAGTGCCGTCGAGGAATACCGTGATCATGTCTACCCCGGCATAGCAGAGGCACCCTTCAGTCTGTTGCCCGAGTTGATAGGCAAATTCTTCGGGACTATAGAAGTACTTCTCGATTTCGCCAAGCTCCTCCGGCGTATACCGCTCCGGATAAATGCCGAGGCGAAAGCGATTCGCCAAGGTCGTAAGCACCCGCTTGGCGAAACGCGGGAACCGCCGCGAATAGCCGCCCAGCAGCAATTGCGGTCGAAAGGCCACGCCGCGCGATGCCAGCGCCGCGGCAATGCTCGGCAACTGTGGAATCACTGCCGGGGCGGCAACCACGGTGGCGAAACACGGTCGGCCGGCAGCCAACAGGTGGTCCAGGTTCGCCAGAAACCGAGTCAGCGTCATCTGCTCCGGATGAAACGAGCAGTTGAACGACATCTTCGGCACATCCCATTGGTCCAGGTACTTGCGCGGATCCATGGAGTTGTTGGTGATGACTTCGCAGGCGACAACGTTCTTTCTGAAACTGATGTCGCCCACGATCTTGCGGGCCCAGGGGTCGAAGACCGTCTCGCCGTCAAAGTTGATCCGGGTAACGATGTCGTCCTCAACCTGCTCCAGAGCATCCCAAAGCCGCCTGCCTCGGTCAAACTCCTCGCGGCTGAACGGGATGGTCTCAACGTACTGCTGGTTGCAGTAGGAACACCGAAGATTGCACCGCAGCCGGCGCCGATCCCCAGCCGGGAAGCCACGGAAGTGCACGTGTAGTTTTCCGGTCGAAGTCAGCTGCATCAGGCGTACCTGCTTCGGATTCTCGAGATCGCGGCAACCCGTTCCGTCGCCGTCAAGCGCGGGTAGTCCGCAACCAGGTCGGCCAGACAGAATGCCGCATCAATTGCTTCGTCCATATCAAGGTATTTGAACAGTCCCAGCCGACCGGCCGGGCAGAACGTGGAACGCCGACAGGCTTCCTCCAGGTACTGTTGGAACCGTGCCTCGTTTTCGCGGGTGGTCAACGGATACATCGGCATCTGATCAGGACCGCATGCTACTGCCCGCTGGTACTGGATCAGAGAACGTCGATCCAGTTGCTGGTGGAGCACATTAAAATTGCATTTCCTGAAAAACCAATCGTCTTGCGGCAGATTGATCGTACCGAATGCGGGCTCCTCCCAGTCCTCGTCGCGGCGGAGGTCGAACTCGACACAACGGTATTGCAGGGCGCCGAAGCGGTAATCAAGCGATTCGTCGAGGCGCGCGGAAGAAACCACAAGGTCAAAACCGGACTCATCGGGAGCATGGCGGCCGACTTCGACCGGAATGCCCGCAACCATGTTTTCCAGCCAGGCGGAGTATCCCTGAAGCGGCAGTCCCTGCCATTCGCTGCCGAACAGCCCGGCGCTTGAATCCTGTCGGAATTCCAGGCGCTTCGGCGCCCAGTCCGCCGTCAGCCGGGCCGGCTCCAAGCCCCACATCTTGCGGGTGTAGTTCTCGATGAACATTCGGTACAGCGTCTCCCCGAACAAGGAGCGGCATGCAGTTTCAAAGTTGCTTTCATCCGGCTTCGCCGGCCGCCGATCCAGCTCCGCCCGGATCGTCGCCGCCGGCCCGAGAGAATCAATCGCCGCCAGCGTCATCGGGAACGGCAGCAGCCGGCCGTCGACGATCATCCCTTTCCGGTGAACATAGTCGCTGAACTCGCCGAAGCGTCCGGCAAACTGCCAGACCCGACTCTGATCCGTGTGAAAGGTCCGGGCCCCATAAGGCTCGTATTGCACGCCGTCGGCGGACACATCCGTAACACACAAGCCGCCGATGCGCTCGGCCTTTTCAACGATTCTCACAACGGCGCCGCGATCACTCAGCAGTCGCGCCAGGGCGCACCCACAAATGCCGGCACCTTTGATCAGTATCCGCAACGATTTCGTCCTTGATCTTGATTGTCAGAGCCCCTGCCGGCGCCGTGCCGGTCCCAAGGCAGGGGCGGGAGTTGACTGATGTTCTGCCGTGTTTTGCAGTCGCCAATCGGCCTCTTTCAGCACGGCACGGCGGGAACAGATGCCGCAAACATCACGTTCCAGACGAATCGCAACCGGATGCGAGGATGTAGACTTCCCGGTACAGCAAAACACAGATGCCCATTTCTTCGCCCCCAGAAGAACCGTACGGTAGGCCGAAACGGAAGGGCGTCAACCCTCGGCAACCAACACTCGAGCTCAATACGCACCGGAGC
Organism: uncultured Lentisphaerales bacterium; assembly: GCA_964384625.1. Lineage (GTDB taxonomy): Bacteria > Verrucomicrobiota > Lentisphaeria > JABSQK01 > JABSQK01 > CAYLNH01. Next base: position 22,169 of record CAYLNH010000076.1, on the reverse strand, counting down.
AACGTGGACAACGGGGGTGAGTTCAGACGAGATCGAGTTTGCTGCGGATGTACCACTCGAAGCTGAACACGGCGATCAACAGGCCGAGGATCCAGGCCTTGTTCCAGATGGGTTTTTCGGTCGTGGTGGTGACCTTGAGCGGCTGGTGCGGGATATCCGGCATCAGGCGGTCAGCCCGGTCGTGGGGGTAGAACTTGCCGCCGGTGCGGCGGGCGAGGCTCTTGAGCAGGCTGCGGTTGATCGGTTTGCCGGTCTTCTCCAGTTGCGGCTCGATCACCAGCAGTTTTGTACCGGCCTGCTCGCCCGAGGCCTTTTCGCGGACAATGATCTCGTAGTTGCCGGGGACGTGCGGGGTGAACTCGGAGCGCCAACCCCAGACGGCGTCCGTCAGGCCGACGTCCTGGGCCAATTTGGCGGGGACCATATCGAAGGACAACGTCCGGTTGTCGGGCGTGGTGATGCGGCAGGCCAGCTTAAGCTTGGCGCCGCCCTCGCCGGAGACGGCGCCGACGGCGACGCGCTGCCGGACCTCGGCCTGGGCGGAGGCTGTGACGACCTGCAGGTTGGTGGACTCATCGAGTTCCTTCTTCTGCGGCGACAGCCAGTAGACAATCTGACCGATGAACTGCTCGTACAGGCTTTTGCCTTCATCGAGTTTTGCCTGGCCCAGTTGCCAGCGCCAGAGCGAGTCGGTCAGCAGGGCGGCGACTTTGCCTTTGCCGTAGCGTTTAACGAGGAGGACGGGCGCGCCGTCGGGCCCCTCCAGCAGCACGGTAGCATCGGGCTTCTTGCGGACGCGGCCCCAGATGCTGAGGATTTCCGGGAACCCGCCCGGCGCGTTGACGCCGGTAAGGATGGGGTGCGTGCGGCCCTGGGCGGTGGACGCGATGCGGAACCGGCCGTCAGCCATCCGCGGGCGTTTACCCTCGTTGCTGAAAGGCAGCATCCTGGCCATGGTCTCGCTGGCGGGCCAGCCGTCCTTGCCGTAGGCCTTGCCGGCGCCGAGGAAGAGCAGGCCGCCGCCTTTCTCGACATACCTGGCAACCGTCTGCTGTTGTGCCGCGGTCAGAGCCGACGCCTCCATTTCGCCGAGGATCAAAGCCCTGAATTTGAGCGTCGACGCATCGGAGAGCTCGGGCATATCGGCAACCTGTGCCGACTGCGCCCCCTCGGAGAAGTTGACGAAGACGCCGGGGCCGTTCTGCACGAAGGCCGAAACCTGATAATTCTTTTCCTTAAGCAAGGCGCGTTTGACGTACTTGAACTCCCACCGGAGATTGCCGTCGATATAGAGGATTCGGTTCTTGGGATCGGTCACGTCGACGGCGAACTGCCGGCGGTTATTGTCTTTACGCCGATCAACGCCGGGGTGGATTTCCAAAAGGTAAGTGACGCGCCCGACCGTGGTCGGTTCGATGGTGAAGCTCTGGGTTTTTACGGTATCTTCAGCTTCGAAGAGCAGCGTTCCGGAGCGGACGAGTTCGGTACCGCGGAACAGTTTCACCGGGCAGGGTACGCGGCCGCCGGCGGCGGAGCGTTTCACAACCACGTTCACCTGGCCTTTCCAGTTCACGACCAGCATTTGCGGGTGGGTCAGGTCGGCGATGAACATTTCCCCGGTCTGCTTGCGGGTACGCGTTTCGACTGTTTCGAGCTCCGGGATGAACAGGGGGACCTGGACCGCGCCGGGAAGGAGGTCCTGGGTGGATTGATCCAGGCCGTCGGTGAGCAACACAACGCCGGCGAGGTTCTCGCCGCGGCTGCGTTGGACAATGGCGTTGACCGCCTTCACCAAGTGGCTGCGGGGGGCGTTGTAGGTGATGGCGCGTTCATGGGGGTCGGCGGCGTCTTCCAGTTCTGCGCCGAACTGGAACCACTTGACTTTGTACCGTTTGATTCCGGCACGAAACCGTCTGGAGTTGAGCAGGTCCCGCACGGTCTGCCGGCGGACTTCCGCGTTCCGGTTCGGCGAATCCAGCATACTGGCGGAGCTGTCGATCAGAACGGCCAGCGTCGGGTCCTCCTCCTCGGTTCGTACCCGCAGCAGTTCAGGCTGCAGCAGCAGACCGCCGAGTACGAGAATGGCGGCCAGCCGCAGCGCGCCGACCAGCAGGCGATGGCCCAGGGGCAGGAGGCAGCGCCGAAACGTCAGCCACATGCCGGCCAGCGCGAGGATGATCAGGATGACGATCGCCCACCCGGGGATGACGGGATCAATGCGGATCTCAGTCATGCTCGTCGCCTCTTAAGGAGTTGCTTGAGTGTCGTCGGTGCGGCTTTGCTCCAACTGCGGACGTTGGCAAAGAGTTCCTCCCCGATGCCCAGCAGGAATGCCAGCAGCAACAGGTACGGCCAGAGCGCGTGGCCGTGCGTCATGTTCGCCAGCAGGTTCTTCTGGGCGTCGAGATCGCGCGGCTGGTAGACGGTTGCGGGGGCGAACTGGGCCTCCAGCGCGGCAGGCGTCACCGCGGCCACCCGCGATTCCACTGCCGGCAGGTTGACCGCGACATAGCGGGTCTCCGGCACGTTCGCCCGCAATTGAAGGCGGTAGTGCCCGGGCATCGTGAAGCCCTCGACCAGGAAGGCCTGATCCACGCTGCGGCGGCTGAGGCTCAGACGTTCTCGCGAGCCGTCCGGCGCCGTCATATCCGCGGTCAGCTCCAGGTCCTTTCCGGCCCAGGGGATGCTTGCGCCGGCGCCGACCTCGATGGCGGCGGTGCGCAGTTGCCGGCTGAAACTGCGGCGGGCCAAAAGCTGGTGCAGGATGACGAATGCCGGGTGCATCGGCCATTCCGACCAATCCCGGGTGGCCGCCAGCGACGACACCCAGATCTCGCCGCGACCGTGGGCGACCGACGCCATCAGCGCCGTACCCGTGTCATGCTCGACACACGTGCGCAACTGCTCCTCGTCGTAGCGCAGCAGCAGTCGGCGACTGCCGCTGAAGCTCGGCGGCTGCGGCAGAACATTGAGCAGCCGGCGCTCGATCGGGTCGTCGCCGGCGGAGGCGATGGTTTTGAAGCGGACAGTGCGCGGGAAGACCTGCTCCTTGCCGCGCAGGTTGCGCAGGACTTTCAGTTTGCCGGCGCTCGCCAGGAATTCGGGCTGGTCCCCCGGATACAGAACCAGGTGGCCGCCGTTTTCGACGTAGAGCTCCAGCTTGAGCGCCGCCGCCGCCGTCAGTGCCGGCAAGTTCGCGATGAAGACCGCCTGATAGCGCGACAGATCCGTCGCCTGTACCTGAGCCCACTCAATCGTCTGCGCCCGGATCAACGGCGACTCCAGCTTCCCGGGGTTGAGCGCGTGTCGCAGGTAGAAGGTGTCGGCCGTACCCCCGGCCGGCGTCGGGCCGCCGTTCACCAGGAGGACCTGGATCTGGTCGCGGCGTTCGAGGGCGAAGTACCAGACGTTGTCGTCGCCCAGCGGATCACTGTCGAGACTGACGCGGCCCAGAGCGAAGTCGCCTTCCGCGTCGATCTTGCCGCGGACGCTGTGTTCCTCGTTCATCCCGGGACCGAGGGCAACGCCGCGCTGCGCCACCTCTTTGCCCTGCAGGCTGAGCCGCATAACCGTGCTGCCGGCGTATTCGTCGTCGGTTTCGATGCGGGCGCGGGCAGTCACATCGCCCTGCCCCAGAATGGCCGGTGGCTGCAGTATCAGATTGCGGATCCAGGCATTCCCGGTGCCGGTTGCTTCGATGCGGTTGAGGAAGAGCCGAATGTCATTCGCGGCAACGAGGTCGGCAACCGATTCGACGTCCTGATGTTGCCAGGTGCTGTCCTGGAAATCACTGAAGTAATGGACCTCGATGGCTTCGTGCCGATGCGCTTCGACGGTGGCCGCGAGAATGGCATGAAGCTCGTGAACGGCATTGGTGCGGCCGAAGCCGCAGGTCGTTTCGCGGACGGCCTTGGCGGCGAGACCGTGATTGCTGACCGCCGGGAAGACAATGCGGGGACGGCTGCGACCGCTCACGACCACGGCCACTTTGTCCTGTTCGCGCAGATCGCTGAGCAACTCCAACGCCCAGTGCCGCGCCAGATCGTAGTTGCTCTCTTCGCCGGCACGCCAGCGCATGCTGGCGGAGCCGTCCAGGACCATAACCACAATTCGCGGGCCATCCGGCAGCCACGACGAAGACCGGACCCGCGGCTGCGCGAAGGCCAACGCCAACAACGCCAGGATAGCCATGCGCAGCAGCAGCACCAGAAGCTGCGTGATCTGCCGCGACTTCCGCGTCTTCGCGATCGCCTGCTGCAGAAAACGCAGCGTACTGAATTGAAATGGCTTGGGGTTTCGCCGGTTCAGCAGATGCAGCGCGATCGGTATGGCTGACGCGGCCAGTCCCAAGAGAAACAGCGGGTAGGCGAACAAGCAGGTCCTCCGTCCTTACATTCCCAGACAAACCGTAAATAAGGTAACGCGGGTTCGGCAGAAGGGAAGAGGGTTCAGGGGGTCAGTGGGCCACGGCTCAGGGGAGCAGGAAGAGGGGAACGATCAGACCAGTCGGACGGATTGGGCGGGTCGGAGGAGGAACAAGCGGAGGAGGAACAAGAAGGGGGCCCTGCCCTCCGGCAGGGCGGGACGAACTTGAACTTTACCCGCGAGGCCGGGCCCGGCGGGGAGGCGGAGCCCCCACCGCCCCCCCCCCACCGCCCCACATCTCGGCGCAACGCGCGTAAGAGTGGGAACTGCGTTTTTTGCGGAATTGACCACCGGCCCTGGACAAGTACGCGGGGCGGTGGGAAATTCCATCACGCCCGCAACCAGACAGATGGAGTCCATCATGCAGATCGGAGTCAGTTCTTACAGTTTTTCCCGACTCGTCCGCCGCGGCGAGATCCAGCAGATCGATGTGATTGCCGAAGCCAAGGCGATCGGCTTCGACGTCATCGAGTTCTCGACCTTGTCGCTGCCCGACGGGGAAGACCGGCACAGCTTTGCGCCGAAGTTGAAAGCGGCGGCGGAGCAGCACGAGCTGCCGATCGCAAGCTACACGATCAGCGCCGATCTGCTCAACGGTTCGGACGGCGATCTGAGCGCCGAAGTCGAACGCGTGAAGGAAGAGGTCCGGGTGGCGCAAGCCCTGGGCGTGCCCTGCATGCGCCACGATGCGACCCGCGGTTACCCGCCGGAGAAGACGGGGGCCCGCAGCTTCGATCACGCCCTGCCACGACTGGCCGAAGGCGTGCGCGCCATCACGGAGTACGCCGCTGAACTGGACATCAAAACTACTGTCGAAAACCACGGCTTTTTCTGTCAGGACAGCGAACGCGTCGAAAAGCTGGTCGCCGCCGTCGACCACGAGAACTTCGGTGTGCTGTTCGATATGGGGAACTTTCTCTGCGGCGATGAGGACCCGGCCCTGGCCGCCGGCCGACTGGCCGGGAGTGTGTTCCATGTGCATGCCAAAGACTTTCATACGAAGCCGGGCACCGCGGTCGACCCGGGCGAAGGCTGGTTTCGAAGCCGCGCCGGCAACTATCTGCGCGGCGCCGTCATCGGCCACGGCGACGTACCGATCACGCAGTGTCTGCGCGTCCTGCGCAAAGGCGGCTATGACGGCGTCTGTTCGATCGAATTTGAGGGGCTCGAAGACGTCCGCCGCGGTCTGCAGATCGGGCTGGCAAACCTGCGCCGGTTCGTGGCGGAAACGGAGTAGGAAGATCATCCATGAAGAATGCCTTCAGCGATATTTCGGCATGTACATTCGACCACTCACTGCGCGGTGCGATGATCCGGTTGCTGGAGGCTATCGGCTGAACCGGGCGATGATTGGTCTTGAGGACGCGGACCTGGACGTTTCCGTGGTTGACGGCGCTTTCACGATTCGTCAGCAACTCGCCCACATCCATGATCTCGTCAGTCATGTGAGCAGTCTGGTCGGCAAGCCCGCCAGGGAGAACCCGCACGCCGACATCGAGCCGATCTATGCGGTGATCGCTCAAGCCATCAACGGCCTGCGGTCCATTGACGACGCCGCGCTGACGGATTTCACGGTTCGCGGCGGGGAGGATATCATGTTCGCCATCAACGGTCCGTTGGCTGATGCGTTGACCCACATCGGGCAGATCAACATCTGCAAGCGCAAACTCGGCCGCCAGGCGCCGACGGCCGGTTACTACCGCGGGGAAGCGCCGCATTAGCGTGCAATCCGTAATGCGTCAGTGACGGGGAGTAGCGTCTGCCGCCGTTCCTCCATTGGCAGGAGAGCAGCACGCGGGGGCCACTCCCCGTGACTGACGCATGGCTGCAATCCCGCCGGCAGCGGTCGACAAGCGCCGGCCGGACCGCTACGTTGGAATGACACAGCGACTAGGCAGCGAGTATTATGCGAACGATCTCCTACCAAACGATTGTCGACGAGGTCCGTGACCTCTGTCTGCAGGCGGCGTTTGATTTGCCGCCGGATGTCCTTGCGGGCATCGAGGCCGCGGTGAAGTCTGAGGACTCGCCGTTGGGGAAGTCGATTCTGGAGCAATGCCTGGGGAACGCCGAGATCGCCGCCCGCCGGCGGGTGCCGATCTGCCAGGACACGGGATTCTCAGTGTACTTCGTGGAACTCGGCGTCGACGTACATATTGAAGGCGGCCTGCTGGAGGACGCGATCAATGAAGGCACGCGCCAGGGCTACAGCGTCGGCTACCTGCGCAAATCGATTGTGCGGGATCCGGTGTTTGACCGGACGAACACCGGCGACAACACGCCGGCTGTTGTGCACGTCGATCTTGTGCCGGGCGAACAGATCAAGATCATGCTGGCTCCCAAAGGCGGCGGCTCCGAGAATATGAGCGGCGTGGCGATGCTGAAACCGTCGCAGGGCCGGCCGGGCATCATCGACTTCGTCGTCGACCAGGTTACGCACGCCGGCGGCAATCCGTGTCCGCCGACGATTGTGGGCGTCGGCATCGGCGGCACTTTTGAGAAGGTCGCCTATCTGGCAAAGCGAGCGCTGATGCGCGAGATGGGGGCGCCGCATCCGGACCCGAACTACGCCGCGCTGGAGCAGGACATCCTGGAACGCCTGAACTCCTCCGGAGTCGGCCCGCAGGGCCTGGGCGGCAACACGACGGCCTTTGCCGTCCACATCGAAGTCTTTCCGTGCCATATCGCCTCCCTGCCGGTGGCGGTCAATCTGAATTGCCATGCCGCGCGCCACGCGGAAACTAAGATTTGAGGACGGCATGCCGAAGCAACTCAATCCCCCATTAACCGCAACGGCCGCCCGCGAGCTGCACGTCGGCGACGAAGTGTTGATCAGCGGCACCCTTTACACGGCCCGCGACGCCGCCCACAAACGCCTGTGCGACCTGGTGGCGCAAGGCAAGGAACTGCCGGTTGACCTGACCGGGCAGATTCTGTATTTCACCGGGCCGACGCCGGCCCAGCCCGGCATGGCCACGGGCAGCGCGGGACCAACGACCAGTTATCGAATGGACGCCTACTCACCGACGCTCATTCGCGAATGCGGCCTGCGCGGAATGATCGGCAAGGGCAATCGCGACGCCGAAGTCATGGCTGCCATGCAGGAATGCGGCTGTGTCTATTTCGCTGCGATCGGCGGTGCCGGCGCCTTGATCGGCCAGAGCATTGAAGCGGCGGAAATCGTCTGTTACGAAGACCTGGGAACGGAAGCGGTCCGCCGGCTGACGGTGAAAGACTTCCCGGCGATTGTCGCGATTGACGCCGACGGCAACAACCTGTATGAGAGCGGCCCGGCGCAATACCGGGGCTAAACGCGAACGGCACGTTATGTTGCGCGCAGCACAGAGCGGCGGGCAGGGCGCCAGCATCTGCCGAAAAGCCATCGCCGTTGTCTTCTTTGCCTTGGAACCCAGACCTCAGCAGATTGAGGTGAAGGCCCTGTCCAATCAAACGCCCATATTTCGAGGAGCCTCTTGGTGAAAAAGTGGGCGACTCCTGGACACTTGGGTGTGACTTTGAGCTCAAACGGGCTGACCAACTGTCTATGGGTCGCCCACATTGCCGGAACCTGGAGCGCAGAAATGGGCGTCTTGTTGGATAGCATTACTGAGGTCTGGGAACCTGTATCCCTCCCGTTTCGGAGAAGGATTTGACGAGGGCCGGATCGAGAAAGCGTCTGCGGAAACCGCTAAACCGTATGGGCGCTGGACCGGCCCGGTTCAGGTTCGTTTGCATCCCGCCCCGACATTCAACAGGCCGGCGGTCTGGAGTTTGCAGATCCCTCTACTCGGAGGCTTCGGGTGCAGCAGACAGGCGTTTGAGCGCCTGGATTGCGGGTTCGAAGCCTTTATCGGCGGCGAGCTTGTAGATCTTCTTCGCCTTCTCGACATCCGGCGGGTAGGACAGCCCCTTTTCATTCATCTGGCCGAGCATGAAGATCGCCTTGGCATTTCCCTGCCTGGCGGCTTTGCTGAGCCAGATCGACGCCTGGTGGTGGTCCTTTTCGACGCCGTACCCGAGGTTGAGCATTTCGCCGAGGATGACCATGGCAGGGATATCGCCCCGGCGTGCGGCTTTTTGGAACCAGAGAGCGGCCTTCCCGGGGTTCTGCGGCAGCCCCTTGCCGGCGGCATACATGACGCCGGCGTGGTGCATGGCCAGCACATTGCCGCGCTCCGCCGCGGCAAGAATCCATTTGCCGGCGGTCTTGGCGGATTTATTGGTGCCGACGCCGTTGAGGTACATCGTCGCCAGACTGATCATGGCGCCGGTGTGTCCGAGTTCAGCCGCGCCCTCGTACCAGATGAACGCCAGATGCGGATCCGGTTCCGGACGCTGCTGATAGTGGTGAGCCAAGCGGAACATGGCCTTGGGATATCCCTGTTTCGCGGCTTTCTCGTAGAGTTCCAGGGCTTTATCGGCATTCTTCGGGAAGGTTCGTCCGTACTGATGCATCAGTCCCAGCTTATAGACGCCGCCGGGGTGTCCCTTGGCGGCCGCCTGTTCGAACAGCTTGCGGGCCCGGGCGTAGCTCTGGTCAACGCTCCTGCCGTCGTAATACAGTTCGCCGAGCGCCACCATGGCGCCGGGTTCACCGGCGGCAACGGCGGTCTGCAATTCAGCCGTCGGCCGGGTATCGGGAGGGTAGGCATCGGTGATGTGGATGGTCCGGCAGGAAACGCCGAGCAACAGCACCAGCAGCGCCGGAACAGGGAACCATGTGCGGGGGACAATCATGGTCGGCAACGGTAGCGGCATCTTACGGCAAGTCAAGCCACCGAACGGCTCGACGCCGCGCGTCAGTCCGGTGCCGACAGTTCCAGGGCGGCGCCGAGGACCCATTCCTCCTCGGGATCGATGTAGGCGCGGACGGTACCGACCGGCGCCGGCATGCCGGCGCCGGTTTGCGGCAGACGCAAACGGAAGGTCTCAGTCTCGGCGATGAGCGACGCCAGGCAGCGACCGCCGACGGTATTGGCCAGTTCTCCCATGGCATCGAAGAGCAACTCCGGATCCAGATCGCCGTCGTCACAGCCGTGGATCAGCCGGGCGATCTCCTCGGCCGTGCCGCGGCGGGTGTAGAGGAGTACCTTGCCGATGATCGGCTCGGCGATGTCGACGGCGGCCCAGACGAAGTCGGCTTCAGCGTCCGGCGCGGCATCCGTCGCCGGCGCGATCTCCGCGAAAGCCATCAACTCCAGGGTTGTGAGGACGGCGTGGTCCAGAGCGCTTTGGCGTTCGTTTTCCGGATAGCTCATTGCTCCTCTCCCTCGGTGAAGATCGTCTCCATGGCAGCGGCGATCATCGCGGGCGAGATCGGTTTGGCCATGACGGTTCGCGCGCCCAGATCCAGGAGTTCCTTTTCCTTGGCCTCATTGCCGGCGCTGGTAATGACCATGACCGGGATGCTGTGGAGCTTGGGACTGGCCTGAACATGTTTGAGCAAATCGACGCCGCCCATGTTCGGCATGGTCAGGTCGGTCACGATCAGATCGGCTTCGTACTTCTTCAGCAGCCGCAGCGCCTCGTCGCCGTCGCCGGCTTCGATAAATCGCACCTGGCGGCGGCAGGCGATATCGAAGCACTTCCGGATAAACATCCTGGCGGTGCCGGAATCGTCGGCTATGAGAATGTTTCTCATCAGAACAGCTCCTGATCAAAACGGTAATATAGTTGGCATTCCCCGCGGCTGTCCACCGCGAGCGCGTTCAGAGATGGTTTACGGTTGTCGGCTTGCCGCTTGTTCACAGGGCGCGTCCTTCCTGCCGGGGGCCATAGACCCAGACGGTGCAGGTGTCTACATCCACGGCGACACAGCGGCTGCGGTGGCCGCCGATGTCCTCGGCGACGGCGCCCATACCGTGTTGCCAAAGGGCCTTCTTCAGCGCCAGGACGTTGCGTTTGCCGATGGTGAAGAAATCGGCCGGCCCGGAAAAATTGGCGCCGCCGACCAGCTTGACGGTGTAGCGCCGCTGGTTGCGGTCGGCCCCGGCCTGGTGCATGTCGCGGATCATGGCGTCGACGGCGGTATCGGCATAGCGTCCGGGCAGGTTGCCGGTGCCGTCGAGAGTCAACTTGGAATCCGGCAAGGCAACGTGGGCCAGTCCGATGCAGCGGTTGCGCGAGTCGATCATGACGAGGCCGACACACGAGCCGAGGCCGATAATCTTGATCACGTCGCCGGGCGTGGCGGAGACGGCCATTTCGCCGACGCCGAGGATCATCTTGTTTGGCCGGGGGGGACTGGTCATAGGAGAATTATGCGCCGATCCGGTCATCTGTCCAGCCCCCCGGATTCAGGGGTGATATTGCTGAGGGCCTGCAAGATGGCCCTGGCCATCCGGTTCAGCGGTACGAGTTTATCAACGGCGCCGCAGTCCCGGGCTTCTTTCGGCATGCCGAAGACAATCGAGGTGGCCTCGTCCTGGCCGAAACACTGCGCGCCGGTATCATGCAGGACCTTCATCGCGTCGGCGCCGTCGCGGCCCATGCCGGTGAGAATCACGCCGACGGCGCGTTCGCCGACGGCAGTGGCGACGGAGCGGAACAGCACATCGACGGACGGGCAATGGCCGCCGACCGGTTCGTCCGGCCCGACGGTGACGTAGAGCCGGCCGCCGCGGCGGGAGACACCCAGCTGATGACCGCCGGCGGCAATGATAACCCGCCCGGGCAGGATGCGATCGCCGTCTTCGGCTTCCTTCACTTCCATGGCGCAGAGGCCGTTCAGGCGTTCGGCATACATGCGGGTGAACCCGGCCGGCATATGCTGCACGACCACGATGCCGGGGGTCTCGGCGGGAAGCGCTTCGAGGATCTGGCGGACGGCCTGGGTGCCGCCGGTTGACGCGCCGACCGCCACCATGCAGTCGACCCGCGACTGAACCCCGGCGGCCGGCAGTGCCCGCCGGCGAATCGGCACGGTCCGGTGATGTTTCCACTGGGAGACGTTGGCGGTCACGGCGATCTTGATCTTGGTGCGCAGTTCCAGCAGCATGCTGCGCAGGCCCTGGGCGTCGGCAGCCCGCGGCGAGGGCGTCGAGCGTAATGCGCTTGCCGCGTTCGGTAAAGGCGCTGACCATGACCACCGGCAGCGGATGCTGCGGCATCAGTTTGCGCAGGAATTCGACGCCGTTCATGCGCGGCATCTCCACGTCCAGGGTGAGGACATCCGGGTCGAGTTCCATGATCTTGTCGCGGGCCTCATAGGCATCGCCGGCGCTGGCCACGACTTCGATGCCCGGGTCCGCATTGAGCCCGGCGGCAAGGGCCTGCCGGACAAACGCCGAGTCATCAATCACCAGGACTCGAATGGGGTCAGACGGGCTCATCGTTCGCTCCCGAGCCGGTAGACCGCCGGCATGATATAGTCGTACGGACAACCGTTGCGCTCCAACGATTCGGAATGACCGACGAACAGGTAGCCCTCGGGAACCGTGAGGGCGGCGAGTTTATGCGTCAGCTCCCGCTTCGTCGGTTGGTCGAAATAGATCATGACATTGCGGCAGAAGATCATATCGAACGGCCGCCGGAAGGGGAACGTCTGGTTCATCAGGTTGAAGCGGCGGAAGGTGATCTCCCGCCGGATCCGCAGTTTCATCACCCAGTTGCCGTCATCGACTTTGGTCAGGTATTTGTTGACCAGGGCAATGGGAATGGACTGGATGCGTTCGGTGCTGTAGACACCCGTCTTGGCGACGTCGAGGGCTTCGCCGGAGATGTCGGTGGCGAGCAAGCCGGCGTCCCAGGCGGAGTATTCGTCGCCGAGGGTCTCCATGAGCGTCATCATCAGAGAATAAGCTTCCTCACCGGTGGCGCAACCGGCACACCAGATCCGCAGATCCCGATTGCGCCGCCGGCGATGGGCGTTGATGATTTCGGGCAGAGCCGTTTGCCGCAGAAACTCGAAGTGTGCCGGTTCGCGAAAAAAGGAGGTATGGTTGGTGGAGACGCGATCGACGAGTTCGATCAGGGCCTGGCCGCTGGTGTCGGCGACAACGTATTTGTAGTAGTCGCGAAAGGTTGTGAGATTGTAGCGCCGAAGCAGTTTCTGCAGGCGCCCCGCCAGAAGGCTGCGTTTCTGTTCGGTCAGATTGATGCCGAAGCGGTCGTGAATCAGATCGCGGAGCGCACGGAATTCGTGATCCGAGAGCACCGGGTTCTGGGCAAACAAGCCACCGGTGCGGTTCGGATCCCACATTTTCTTCGAGTCCTGGGCCATCAACGCTCTCTCTCTTTCACCCCGGGACAATTGCCGGACCGCAAGCCGGCGGTCGCATCGGCGCAGCCGGTTCAGTACTTACCGAATTCCGAATCGTCGAGGGCGATGAAACCGTTCGGCGAGGATTTGCCGGCGCCGCGGTGCGGTTCCTCTTTGCCATCGGGCTGATCATCCGCAGTGCTGTTCGATCGGTCTTCGTCATCACTGGCGCCGCCGTCCCGGTCCTCGCCGTTGGCGGCGTTTTCATCGTCCCGCTTGCCGGCAAGCCAGTCTGCGGCGGCGGGCGTGACGGCGGCAGGCGGCTTCGCGCGGGGCGGTGTCAGCATTGCCATTGGCGCCGTTCGGCCGGTCGCCGACGGTGTTGCCGCATCGTCCTTCAGGGTGAACCGGGAGAGCAACTCCTGCAGGACCGCGGCCTGACTCGAGAGCTCCGCGGCGGAAGATGCCGTCTCTTCGGCGTTCGCCGTATTCTGTTGGGTGATGCTGCCGATCTGGGCCAGACCCTGATTGATCTGGTTGATGCCCTGGGCCTGTTCGCTGCTGGCGGTGGCAATCTCGCTGATCAAGGTCGACACCTCGGTGATGCCCGAGGCAATCTCACTCAATGCAGTCGCGGTCCGGGCGGCGGTGTCGCTGCCATTCTCCACCTTTTGGGAGGACTCCTCAATCAACTCCGCCGTTTCCTGGGCGGCCTGGGCGCTGCGAACCGCAAGGTTGCGGACTTCATCGGCGACGACGGCAAAGCCGCGGCCGTACTTGCCGGCTCGGGCCGCCTCAACGGCGGCGTTCAGGGCCAGCAGGTTGGTCTGGAAAGCGATGTCGTCAATCACCTTGATGATTTTGGAGATCCGTTGACTGGACTCGTTGATGTCGCCCATGGCCTGAACCATGGTGCGCATGCGGGCATCGCCGTTGGCCGCGGCCTGCTGGACGGTCGCGGCCAGGTCGTTTGCCTTCGCGGCATTCTCGGCGTTCTGGCGGGTCTGGCCGCCCATTTGCGACAGGGAACTGGTGATCTCTTCCAGGCTGGCAGCCTGTTCGGTGGCGCCCTGGCTCAGCGCCTGACTGGCGCCGGCGATCTGATCCGTACCGGAACTCACATTGCCCACGGCTTCACGCACTTGCGCCAACGCCATGCTCACCTGCGCGATCATCTCGCTCAGGCCCTGCGACAGTTTGTCCACGTCCGATCGCGGCATGACCTGGAGATCCCAATTGCCGGCCGCCATCTGCTGGACCAGCCGTTCCTGCTGGCGCTGGGCCTCCGTGATCGCCTGGACCGCCCGCGCCAGTTGCCCGATCTCGTCCCGGCGCCGCCGCAAATGCTCCTCGGCATCCACGGTCATATCCCCCATAACGGCGGTCTGCGTCAGTTGCCGGACTCCGGACAGGATCGGGCTGGTGACGGATTTGGTGATGACCACAACCTGAACAATGATGGCTACCAGAGCAATCGCCACCATGATCAACACAAGCTCGAGATTCAACAGCGAGAGCTGTCCTTTCACCAGCCGGACGTCGGCGTACAGAACGCTCTCGGGCACGACGTAACCAACCGTCCAGCCGTAAGGCTCGAAGTGCCGGACAATCATCCACTTCTTGCGGCCGCCGTACTGGTACTTGATCGCGGCGCCGTCCTCAACGGCCAGCATCCGCTGCGCGAACGTCTCGGTTGCCAGCGAGTCATCGCCCCGGGGCAATTGCGGATGCAGCACAACCCGGCGGCCGGCATCGAGAATGAAGGGGTAGATCTCCGGCTCGTTCTCCGTGTAGAAATGCTTTCTCAGGTGCTTCAGGACGTCCGTCTTCGCTTCGACCTCGTAACTCTTGCCCATCTCCGTCCCGCCCAGGCCGCTGTGGGCCAGCATCTCCTGCAGGTCTTCGTGGCTCTGCTCCAGCTCTTTGACCACCGAGTTGATCTTGATCGCGTAGACCTCGCCCTGGGCTTCCTCGACCACTTTGGCGATGTCGTCACCGGCACTGTCGAAGGCTATGGAAGCGATGAGGAACACGACGGCGATGGTGACGCCGAAGGCAATTGCGGCGAGAGCAATCAGTTTGGCCTGGATGGAACGGAACATGTTGTCGGCAACTCCTTATGCTTGCGGCTGCGGGCCCGCCCTCCCCCGACCCGGACGCAGACTCCCTACTCCTTGATGATCTCGGCCATCTTGAGTGTTTTCAATTTGAACCGGACGCCGAGTGTTTTGGCAATCGGCAGGTTGACATAAAGCTTGCCGCGTTTGTTGCGGACGACCGGAATGTCTTTCGGCGATGTGCCTTCGAGAATCTTCACCGCGGCACCGGCGGCCCATTCGCCCTGTTCTCCCGCCAGCTTGGCGTAGCTGACCAGGGCGTACGGCGCGGTAAAATCATAGAAACTGCCGGTCGGCACTTTGGTCTTCGCCGCAAAGAATTTGATTGATTCGGCCTTGTGGTCATCGTACAGTCCGCCGTCGCTGGCAATGATAATCATGTCGCACTCGCCCTGCAGTTCCAGGAATCCCTTCTTCCAATCGTCATAGTCTTTGGCGTAGTACTCGGTCATCTCAACCTTGAATGCCTTTTTGATATTCTCGGCTTCTTTGCGGGCGGTGGTGATATCCGGGCCGAGATGCCCAATGCGCTTGCCGCCGGCGTGCTTCTGCAGCTCCTTCAGCAGCGGCACAAAGAGCGAGACCTCGACCATGCCCGTGATGTTTCTGCAAGGGAAGCCGTAGACTTTCTCGTCCCAGTTCAAACCGCAGAAGACAATCGGGAGTTCTTTGTCTTTATAGTTCGGTTCAATCAGATACTTGGACGCATTGTCGTCAGCGACGATCACGACGTCGGGTTTCCAGTCGTCAATCACCTTCTTGGCTTTCTGGGCAGCGGCGACCTTGAATTCCTCATCTGTATTCCTTTTGGTGTCCATTCGGATGATCTTCAGGTCATACTTGTTGCGAACGATTCTCTTCACGCCTTTGACAATGCCGTCACTCCAGGCATAGCCTTCGTGGTATGAGTCAACGAACAGGATCTTCTTCTTGTCCTGCGCCATTCCACCACTGAGCCCCCCGAGAATCAACAGGACTGCCATGACAGTCCATGGTTTCCGGCTCATCATCAGCTACACCTTTCCGTTTCGTGTTCGCGGCCGTGATCAACTCTCACTGAGCTGATCTTCCGAATCGTTCAGTTGCTCAAGCTCTTCTTGAAATAGAAGTTTGCTGACGTCCAGCAGAATTTTCACGTCCTCGCCGACCTTGCCCATGCCGAGGATATAGCAGGCGGCGGTATCCTTACTGATTTTCGGCGGCGGGAAGATGCAGTCCTCGGGGATATCGGTCACTTCACTGACGCGGTCGACGATCAGACCGACGTGGGTGTCGTTGATATTGACGACAATGACGCAGGTGCGCTCATCGTACTCGCGCAGGGCCATGCGGAATCGCGCGCGCACGTCCATGACAGGGATCACCTGCCCGCGCAGGTTGATCACCCCGCGGACGAAGTCCGGCATGTCGGGCACATGCGTGATGTTCATGATCGGTACGATCTCGATTACGTACCGCGTTTCGATAGCGTAGTCCTCCCGCTGCAACTGAAACGTCAGGAACTTGTCTTTCTGTGAATCCTCCTCGTCGTAGAGGTCGTCATCCAGAGCGGTATCATGCAATGCCATTGTTACTCTCCTTGTCATTGAATCGCGCCGCCGGCCCGGTGCCGGCCATGGCCAGGATGGAGCCGATATCGAGAATCAGGCTGACGTCGCCGTCGCCGAGCACGGAGCAGCCGGCGATGCCCCGGGCGCTGCCGAACTGCCGGGTCAGTCCCTTGATCACGGCCTGATGCTGGCCGAGGATGTCGTCGACGTACAGACAGACCTGTTCGTCGCCGTCTTCCACCACCAGGAGGATGCCCCGGTCCAGTTCTTTGCTGCGGGGTTCGACGTCGAAGACCTCGTACAACCGCAGCACGGGGATCAGATCCTCGCGCAACGAGACGACCTCCTGCCCATCCGGGGTCAAGGTAACCCAATCAGCTTGCGGCCGGAAGGACTCGCGGATCGAAAGCATGGGGATCGTATAGCGCGACTCACCGACGCGCACAAGCATGCCTTCGATCACCGCCAGCGTCAGCGGAATCCGCAGGATGATCGTGGTCCCCACGCCTTTTTCACTGCGGATCCGGATGCGGCCGTTGAGGCTTTCGATGTTCTGTTTCACGACGTCCAGGCCGACGCCGCGGCCGGAGATGTCGGTGATTTCATCGGCGGTGGAGAAGCCGGGCTCGAAGGCCAGTTGGAACACCCGTTCATCGCGCCAGTCGGTCGGCTCCGCGTCGAGCAGACCGTTGTCGAGAGCGCGGGCGATGATCTTATCGCGATCCAGTCCGCGCCCGTCGTCGGAGATCAGGATCCAGACTTCACCGGCTTCATGCCGGGCCTCGACCGTGATGCGGCCGGTTTCCGCTTTGCCGGCGGCGCGTCGTTCGGCCGGAGTCTCGATGCCGTGGTCGACCGCGTTGCGGATGATGTGGACCAGCGGATCGCTGATCTGCTCGATCACTGTCTTGTCGATTTCAGTTTCTTCGCCGCGAATCTCGAGGTGCACGGTTTTGCCGGCGCGCATGGAGAGGTCGTGCACGACCCGGATCAACTTGCGGAAGGTGGCGGCAACCGGCACCATGCGAACGGCCATCGCCACATCCTGCAGCTCGTTGACGACGCGCCGCAGTTGGTGTGTCGCGCGTTCGAAGTTCTCCAGTTCCAGGCCTTCCAGGTCCTGGTTCCGCGTGACCATGGCTTCCGCCGTCACCAGTTCGCCCACCAGATTGATCAGTGCATCAAGCTTCTCCAGGTCCACGCGGATGTCGCGCCGTGCCCGCTGCCGGCGCCGCAGTTCCGTGGTCTGGCTGACGGCCTCCTCCACCGGGTCCGCCGGGAGATCGGCCGGGTTCTCAACGCCGGGATGGATTTTCATCAGTTCGGCAATCAACCCGTCGCAATCAGCGACCATCCCGCCGCCGCCGGCACTCAGTTCGCCGACGGCCTCGCGGAGGGCGTCAACAATGCGCAGCCACAGATCAACGGCTTCCGGCGAACACTTGATCCGGCCGTCGCGCAAAGCGCCCAGCGTTTCTTCCGTGCGGTGGCTGAGGCGCTCCAGATCGACCAGACCCATGAACCCGCAATTGCCTTTCAAGCTGTGCAGCGCCCGGAATGCCTCTTCAATCAGATCGGGGGCGGCCTTGCCGCAGTCTTCGATCGCGAGAAACGACTGCTCCGCGGTTTCCAGCAGTTCCTCGGCTTCGCCCATGAAGTGCTGGCGCATCTCGTCGGTGATCATCAGTTCGTCATCGGCCGTCGCGGTCGGACCGCCGGCGCCGGCGGAGACGGCAGCCAGGGCGTCGATGATCTCGCCGGCCTCGGCGCTGAACCCCTCGTCGTTGAGATGTTCATCGGTGTGTTCCAGGATCACGGCCAGCAGGTCGAGAGCGCGGCAGAGCAGTGTGACGCTGTCCTCGGAAATCGACAGCCGGCCGTTGCGGAAATGGTCGAGGACGGTTTCGGCTTCGTGGGTGACGGCGCCGATGGTGTCGAGCTGGAGGAAGCCGGCGCTGCCTTTCATCGAATGGAACAGGCGGAAGATGCGGTCAAGGATCTCGCTGTCGACAGCGCCGCTGGCGGCGCTGGCCTGGCGCAGTTCGATCAGCGACGGCTCGGCCTCGTCGATATATTCGCGGGCCTCCTCGACGAAGGTATGAATCAGCACATCATCCGACATTTGACCAGTAACTCCAGCAGCCTGTGCGCAGGCATATTCGACGCGGGACGGGATTCCGTTCCGCCGTCATGCATGGTTCGGCGCGCCGCGGCACCTCACCCTCAGTCCCCGCCGGGGGCCGGCAGCCGCCCGGAAACGCTTCGATCAGAGCGTGGAACCATACTGCCCCGGGCGCCCGTTTTCAAGGTGAACTGCGCCAGGAGCTCCTTCAGTTCGTCCGACAAATGGCTGAGCTCCTCGGCGGCGGAGGCGACTTCCTCGGCGTTGCAGGTATTGTCCTGGGTCACGCTCTGGATCTGGCCGACGCCGCTGGCAATCTGATCCAGGCCCTGGGCCTGTTCGCGCGACGCTTCGGAGATCTCCGAAACCACGGAACTGGATTCCGCGACGGCGCCGACGATTTCCTGGAGTGCATCGTTCGTACTGGCCGCGATCTCCATCCCGTTCTTCACCTTGGTGAGGGTGCCCTCGATCAACTCGGTGGTCTCGCTGGCGGCCTTGGAACTGCGCTGCGCCAGACTGCGGACCTCCTCGGCCACGACGGCGAAGCCCTTGCCGTGGTGGCCGGCCCGGGCGGCTTCAACGGCAGCGTTCAAGGCGAGCAGGTTGGTCTGGAAGGCGATGTCATCGATCACCTTGATGATCTTCGAGATCTGCTCGGAGGCCTGATCGATCTGACCAACAGCCTGGAGCATGTCCTGCATATGCGTGTTGCCGCATTCGGCCAGGTCCCGGGCTTTGCCGGACAGCTTCTGGGCCTGCTCCGCGTTCTCGGCGTTGTGCCGGGTCTGGCTGGCAATCTCCGCCAGGGAACTGCTGATTTCCTCCACGGACGCAGCCTGCTCGGTCGCCGCCCGGCTCAGGGTCTGACTCGCCTCGGAAATCTGATGGGAACCGGCCGAGACCTGCCCGGCGGAAGCATCGACCTGTTCCACGAGCCGGTTCAGGTTCTCCGTCATCGTGTTCAGCGCGTGCCCGAGGATATCGTCGGTCGACGCCAGGTTGGCTTCGCTGGTGAGGTCGCCGCGGGCGATGGCTTCAGCCACTTCCACCTTTTTCTGCTGTTCCTGGGCGAGGGCACGGAACGCATCCGCGACATCGCCCACTTCGGTGGCGGAACGATATTCGAGCGGATACAGAAAATCGCCGCGCTGAAAATGGTCTGCCGCCTGGACAATGCGCCGGAGCGGCTGCACAACGAGATAGCCGATCATGCCGAACACAATCGCCACAGCGATCACCACCAGGACGACGTTCAGGATCAACTGCTGCGTGGTGCTGCGGTCGATCTTCAGCAGGCTGCTGCCGAGCTCTCCCGAGATCTTCTGCGAGAGTTCTTTGACGCCCGTCTCGATATTGCCCGCATCCTTGCCGAGTTTGTTCATGGCCTCCTGCGTCGCGGCGTCGGCCTCGATAATGCCGCCGGCTTCGGCAACCGACTGGTAGACCCGGGGTGCATCCTGGGAGAACCTGCTCAGCTGCGCGGCCAGGCGCTTTGCCTCGTCCGCAATGTCCTTGTCAATCCCCTTCAAACTTTCCAGATTCTGCAGCGCCTTACGGCAGCGGGCGGTGGCATCGGCAGCAGCCTTGAAGGTTTCTTCATCATTCATCTCCATCGCATCGCGATAGAGCCAGCGCTGCTGATTGAACGCCACTTCGGCGTTGCGGGCCTGGGTCGCGGCCGGGACCGTCACATTGGTAATATGATAGAGCCCCCGGCGCTCATACCATCCCAGCAGGTAGGTGATGAGAACGGAGACCAGCAAGACGACCGAGACCGACAGACAGATCCTGCCGCGCAGGCGTAATGATGATTTCATGTCCAGTGCATCCTTTCGGCAGCATTCCACGTTCACGCCCACAGAGGGAGAGAACCCCTGCGGCGGGCATACACCCGCCGCAGGAACTATAGCGCTACGGCGAGATTGTGATAGTCTTCACGCCTTCATGCGGCGTCTCCGCCTGGATGAAGCCGACGGCGCCGTCGGTCATGCGGACATATGCAACCAGATCCGCCTCATTGTCGAACAGTCGGGGCATCGAACCCTTGCCCGTAAAGACCATCTTCTTCCAATACGTCAGGAACTGCTTCGGCGTCTTGTTCACCGCGTCCTTGAAGAAAGACTCGGCGGTTTCACCTTCGCGCAGACAGGCCAACACGATCTTGGTGTTGTTGCTCCATTTCTTCTTCTTACCGAGGAATGTGCTCTTCAGCGAACCGGCGTCCAGAGAGGTCTCGGACACCTGCGCATTCGCGATCACGATCACCTCGCCGCCATGGGCCAACCCGCAAAGCAGGAGGATGCCGGCGATGACCGACTTGAGTACATTGCGATTCATCGTTACTCTCCTGTTTGGGGTTAGAAGGTGTAGGAGACCTTGAGCAGCAGCATCTGCCAGGTCTCTTCAATGTCCGGAATCGGGATCAGCGGATTCGGCGTGTTCTCGCTGGCGAACAGCTGTGAGGCGCCTTTCATGAAGTGGTATTCGGCTTTAACGGTCCACTGCGGGGTCAGGTCGACCCGAGCAAACAGCGCCGCATCCCGCTGGTAGCTCAGGTAGCGGGGCAGGCCGAGGGCCGCCAGGTTGTCGCCGTCTTTGTCGCGCCAGTCGAGGTAGTGCATGCCGTACATGCCGCCGACGGCCAGGTTATCCAGCAGTTGGTAGGTCGCCATGCCGTAGTAGGCCCGTTGATAGTTCGAATCGCGGACCTCGCCGGGCACACCGACGGTCGTTGTGTAGTTGGTGCCGCGATGGATTTGGCACTCCGCTGCGAGGACCAGTCGGTTCCAGGCGTATTCCAGGCCGTACGCGGATATGGAGTACCGCGTGTTGACGCTGACGGACTGGCTGAACGGCGGAAAGAGCAATGTCTGTTCGGCACGAATATCGCTCAGCCGGTTGTAGCTGGCGTGCAGCCGCAGACCCGGCACCGGCGTGTCCCAGTTCAATGCCCCGCCCAATGAGTAGTCGACATCGATGTTGGTGACATCAACGGGAGCGAACGACTCGATGACCCGCGCCAGACCGTTGTCGTCATGGTCGAAGTCAACCCCGCCGATGTAGGCGACGTAAGCCAGCGATCCCAGTGCGTTGAGCTGCAGGTTGCCGTATAGACTGACGCCGTTGACCGCAATGGTCAGGTCCCGGAAGTTCTCCGGATAGATTGCCTGCGGCAACAGCACGGGCACCCGAACGGCGTCGATATCCCGCTCCTCATTGTACATGCCGACGGGGATCTTCACCCGGCCGGCGCGCACCCCGAGCCATTCAGCCACGTTGTAGTCACCGTAGGCCCAGTCGATGCGCACTTCGTTATTACCCGTTTCGCCGAGATCGCGACCAATCAACTGCGCTCCGACACTGAGCGAATCGCTCAGACTGGCGCGCATATTGATGCCGACCTCGTTGAACTCGAAACTGCCTTCACTGGATTGGGTCAGGTAGTTGTTGTCATTGGACTTCATATAGCCCTGACTGACGAAGCCGTGGATCTGCAGGCGGTTCTCGATCCGGTCGAACCGCTGTGAGATGTCACGGCGCAGGGCATTCAGGTCCTGACGTAAACGGTCGATTTCGTCTTTCGACTGCCCGTGTGCCAGGCCCGTGCACAGCATCACGCCGACAAGGATTGCGGCTGTCACGCGCCATCGTGTCATGATTTGCTTCCTTGAGTTGTTCCGGTTTTCGCAGCCAACATCCTAAGGCGTGATGGACAAGGTCTTGACCCCGTCGGTCGCGGTCGTCGCCTGGAC
>CAYLNH010000075.1:0-26334 GCA_964384625.1 uncultured Lentisphaerales bacterium | reverse complement strand
GTCGGAGCTTGCGGTGCGGAGTTTCAGGATCGGTCACCTACACCAGACAGCCGCCTCCAGTTCCCTGTTTTCCCGCCGCCTCGTGTGGCAGGGCGGCGTGGTCGGTTGCTGCCGGACCGTGCTTCCCCGCTTCCTCGTTTGCTTTCGCCACGACTCCCCCGCCCTTTTCGCGGCAGGTGTGGCTTGCTTAATCCAGAAGCCTTCTCCCGCGAGCCGTCTTTGACATGTTGTCAGCCACAGGCTGATCCGCCGCGGCGGAAAATCCGGCCAGGACCAGCTGCCGCCGCAACCGCAGCCCATGGCGACGACGTAGTAAGAAATGATCAAATCTTCGGGCTGGTCCCGAACTCAGCAGTCTTGACACCGAAGCGACGCGGTCTCCAGCGCGCCGCCCGCCGGCGGCGGACTCGCCGTCTCACCTGAAATGCCGTTCCGGCATTTCGCGACGCGGGAACAATTCCTGGCGCCGGTCCATATTACGTGTACATAACTGCGTTCCCTGCACGTCTCTCTCTGCAACTGAACCTCGCATGGCGGGCAGACGCCCGCCGGCGGCAGCAGGAGTTGTCCATGGTTCCTTTGCTCTACATCGCTTGCCCGATCGCCGGAACCCCTTATATTGAGGCAAGTTTACCCCGGGGGGTGAGCCCCACCCGGGAAGCGGTCGGCAAGCTTAACACGTATGGAGGAAGACGCCGTGGATAACATCAACAGCCTCGATCAAGTCGCCCAGGTCCTCGAACAGAACGGCTACGCCGTACAACTGGAAGAGGACGCCGTCTACACTGGTGTCGGCGGCAGTGAAAACCCGTTCACCGCCGTCCTCAGCATCAACGACACCACCAGGCAGTTGCTCATCAACTGCCAGCTGGCAACCCTCGGCGACCTCGAAGAGGAAGTCCTGACTGCTACCGCCCTCGCTGCCCTCGACGCCAACACCCGCGTCTGTCCCTACGCCTACGCCATCATCAGCGAAGCCGACGACCCCGACCTCGACAACGAGCAGAAGTGGCCGTTGGTCCTCACCGACAGCATGCCGCTCGGCGGGCTGTCCGACGATGAGTTGATGGCGAACATCGACAGCCTCTGGCAGGCGATTGCCGCGAGTCGCGAGGTCCTGGAAATTGGACTTGGCAAGTAAGCACAATACCAACACAGGAGGACCTCAAACATGGCAAGCCTGATGAAAGCCATCAAGAACATGATCCGCGGCAAGAAAGACAACCTCGCCAACTCGATGTCGGACCCCGTGAACGACGGCAAGTTCGCCATTGAAGACAGCGAACGGCAAATCTCCGAGTTCACAGCCAAGATCGCCAAACTGATGGCGGAATCGAAGCGCCTCAACAAGGATAAGGAAAACGCCGAAGGCGACGCCACCAAGTACCACGACATCGCCAAGAAAGCGGCGGAAGCCGGCGAAGAGGCCGATGTCCGGAAGGCGGTCGCGATGAAGAAGGAAGTGGAAGCCCGCATCGCCACGCTGGACGCCGAGATCGTCAAGAACGACGAACTGACCAACCGGCTGCGCGACCAGCTGAACAAGGCCCGCGCCAAGGTCGCCAACGCCAAGAGCAACCTGGCCCGCCTGTCCGCCCGCATGGAGGGCGCCAAGGTCCGCCAGGAACTGGCCAAAGCCTCGACCGACTTCAACACCAGCGACAGCCCGCTGGCCTCGCTCGACGACCTCGAAAAGGCCGTCAACAGCCAAGAGGCCACAGCGGAAGCCTGGGAAGAAATCGCGGAAGTCGACACGGCGAAAGACGCGGAGAACCTCGAAGTCAAGTACAGCGAGGACGATGCCGAGATCGACGCGGAAGTCGCCAAACTGATGGCGGCCGGCAAGAAGAAGAAGAAATAGCCGGACACAAGAATTCTACCGGCCGGCCCGTAACCGGGCCGGCCTTTTTCGTTTCCGAACCGGTCGTCCCGCTCTCCCGCCCACCGTCAGAACTGCCGGACATTGCGGCGGGGACAAGGACGTACCATACTGGAGCGCTGCGCTTCGATCCGGTTTGCGCCGATGTACCGGGGGAGTGTCAGCCTCCCTTCCATTTCGCATGCGCTCCGTCTCTCCCGCCGTTGACGCTGGAAATGGCAAAACGTTTGCCATTTCCAGCGTCAACGGCGAGGGGCGGGGCAGCTGAACTGAAGGGGGTGTAGACACTCCCCAAGCAGAGCTTGGGGCCTCTTGTCGGAGTGCAGAAACCCGATCCGGCAAGCTTTGCGTGGCGGGTGCAGCTTGCAGAGTGCTGGTTGAAGCTCGTGCGCCACGGCAGGTCCCGTCCAAGCCAAGCCGGAATCGACGCCGGCTGCCGCCCCGGCAGGGAGGGCCGAGAGACAATCCTGTTCTGCCGGCGGCACCAGCACTGCCGGATGGCCGGCAGCACCGCGACACGGTGGATTCAGCGGCCGCTCACCAGCCGACGGCGGCCTTTTTCTTGCCCTGCTTGACGATCTCGAACTCGTCCTCCCAAACAGCCAGACCGGTTTCAATATCCGTCAGCGAGAGCTGAAAGGTAAACGTCGCCTGCGAAACTCTGCCGGCGCGGGCATTGCTCTGGATAATCTTGCCGGACAGGCTGTAGTGCGGCGCCAGCATCTTGCCCTTCTTCGCGACGGTCGATTGATCGAACTCCTCATTGCCGCGCAGTTCTTTGCGGGTCTTCATGCTGGCCGGGTCCTCGGCGCCGCCGGCGCGCACCGCGGTCGTCGTCAGCGCCTTACCGCTGCGCAGGACGGACGTCCGCATTTTCTTCACGAGCAAATCGATGTCGACATGTTCAGCGGTCTTGTTTTGGATCCGGCTGATCATGATGACGTTTTTCTTGCCCGCCTGTTTTGGTTTGTCGAGCACGCCGGAACGCATAAGGGAATCGGTCATCTTGGTGGCGGCAAAGCCCCAGTCCTGCTGGTCGATACTGCCGACTCGAACGATTTTGCTCTCATTGCTCTTGGGATCCAGGTAGGTTACGTCCGGACCGGTCCGGCAGCCGCTGACCAGGATCATGGCGGTGATATAGACGCCGGCAACTGTGATTTGCGTCAGATACTTCATGGGGAACCTCCGTCAATGCCGTTTCAGTTTGATATAGAAATCTTTCACGTTCGGACTCGGCGCGATACCGATGATGAAAACCGTATCACCGGGCATCACCTTTTTCTGCAGCCAACGCGAGCTCGGGCTGTCGACCACCATCATATCCTGATCGGTCCAGTCAATGCGGTAATCCAGAAAGATGGTCTTGCGCGTACGATTCTGCAAACGCACCTGAACCTCCAGCAAGCCGCTCTGGCTGGTCCTGACGTTTTCGCCAAGGATGTTGAACTGCCGCAGGAACTTCTTGTCGGCAACGATGCGTTTGGTCACGATATATTGCGGCGTGCCTTCTTTGTGTTTCGGCTCGACGACATTTACCCGTTTGGCGGAACACCCGGCCAGGCCGGCCGCACTCGCGGCCAGCGTCACGCCGGCCATAATCTGCAGGAATCCTCTCATGATACTCCTCACCTGAGTTTGATGACCTGTACCGATACCACGCCGCGGCTCGGTGTTTTCACATACACCAGAGTCATCTGCGCTTGCGGCAGGTCAAGGGTTACGATCTTCTGTCCGTTATCGGCAAAAATATCAAGCTTCCGTGCGGGCGCGGGGAAGCGGGCAAACTGGAACTCCTTCGGCAGGGTCAGCCAGGTCCGCAGATCGGCCCGGGCCACCGCGACATCGTAGAGCAGCATGCCGAAATCGGCCCAGATGCCCTCTTCCTTGGCGGCCCGGTACCGGGCCAGGGCCCGCGCCGTGGTCGCCGCCAGGGTGCGGGCAAAGATAATCGGCAGTTCATGTTTGAACTCACGGCCAATCACCGCGTCCATACTGCAGAGCAGTTGCGTGCGCCCGAGGCTCTCGCCGCCGGCGCGCAGATCAAAATGCCGGTAGGGCGCCGGCTGGAACTCAAGCCGCGGGAACGATGCCGAGACGAACTGGCCGTACACCTTCACGCGGCCGCCTTTCCGGGGTACCGGTGCGATAATCGGCAGGAAGAAGGAAATCTCACGCCGCACCGGCGCCATCCCGTTCTCGATCACGACATATACCGTCGGCGGCACCCGCCCGGTGCCGTAGCGTTTCTCGACGCTCTCCAGATCGGCGGCAAGGAGGTCCTTGGCGCCGACCATGCCCAGCGTACGCTCGAAATTCTTCTTGGCCCGTTCGAGGTCGGAGTTCCCGCCCGCCGCCAGACTCAGCAGGCCGTCGAGATAGACGGTAAACGGATTGACATACTCGGCGTAGGCCCGCATCGCGTCCAGATTGCCGTAGTGCTCCGCCATCTGTCGGCGCACCCTGGGATTGGCCATCGCCTTGTCCGGGTCGGCCTGTTCGCGCCGGGCCCGGGCCTGCGCGCGTTCAATAGCCTTCCCGTGCTTTTCCACCGCCTGCTTCTGGCGCTCATAGGCCCGCCGCAGTTCCACGCGGGCATCTTCGAGCTTGCCCTGCCGGGCGTAGGCCAACGCTTTGTAGGTGTTCAGCATGATCTTGTCGTAGCCCCGGCCGTAGTACGGAATCGCCGTCGTATTCGTCATCAACGCCGCGCCTTCGCGGGCCAATCCCCGGCCCGTAACCACGGCGCGCTCGTCGTAGTCGCGGAGCACCGCCTCGGCTGCTTCGAACGCCCGCAGGCTCGCCTCGAAATCCGCCGCCGACAACAACACCGTGCCCTGCTCCAGCCGCCACAGCAGACGATCCCGGCCGTTCGCTTTCTTCTTCGCTTTCTTCGACACCTTCGCCGCTGCCCTGGCTGCCCGGCCTTCCCGGTAGTCGCGGTAAAAACTGCGGGCCTCCATGTTGTAGGACTGCAGGGCACAACCGGCCGCCGGCGCCAGCGCCAGCAGGACCGGCAACGCCCGCAAACCTGCTCG
Source organism: uncultured Lentisphaerales bacterium (assembly GCA_964384625.1). Classification (GTDB taxonomy): domain Bacteria; phylum Verrucomicrobiota; class Lentisphaeria; order JABSQK01; family JABSQK01; genus CAYLNH01. Next base: position 21,417 of record CAYLNH010000075.1, on the reverse strand, counting down.
GATGTATTTCTTGAACCGCATCGTACTCACATTCAGACGGAGGAATTCCCCAAGCTATTCAGTTCCCGGTGCCGCGGCCGTCGACGACCGCCGCAGGCGACGGCCGACGGACCACACGAGACTCCCGAGGAACAAGGCAAACACTGGCAGATACTCGGCCAATTGCAAGCGGGTAAAGGCCGCGGCGGCAGCTCCGTTATACTGCAGCACGAACACCCGGTAGTACAATGATGTCAGCACCAGGACCGCGAGCCACAGCCAGCGCCGGCGCCAGACATAGAACGGCAGCAGCCACATCAGATACCAGGGGTTCCCCACCGGACTGATCAGGAACAACGCCAGCAAGGCCCAGCCGCAGGCGTCGATCAGGCGATCCAGCCGGTCGACGTAGATATACGACAACCCGAGACCGACGGCATACAGCGAGAACAGGATCCCCCTGGTCGCACCGGCCGCATACTCCGGCTCCAGAACGGACTGCAGCACAAAGTGCGTCACCCCGTAGATCGAGTCGTTCTGCCGCCATCCCCCGGCGAACGCACGCAAGCCGGACAACGGGTCGGCGGCGCCGAGATGCATGATCCACAGGGCGATCAGTCCCAAAGCGACCATCACCGCAGTCTGCCACAACAACCGCCGCCAGAGGCCGCGACGCAACAGGTAAAAGCCCGCGAGCGGGAACAGAACCAGCGGCGTGATCTTCACCAGCGACGCCAGGAACAGCGCGAGGAATCCGAGAAAATACTGTTGCTTCATAAAGGCCAGGACAAATGCTGCCAGCAGACAGACGCAGACCGCATCGATGTGCATGGAGTTCGTAATTTCTTTTAACACAATGGGACACCAGGCGTACAGCAGCAGCACGGCCGGCGGCTGGTGCCGCTCCCGCAGGATGAGCCAGAGCAGCAGAAGCGTCAGCAGATCGAACACCAGCAGGGTCTTGCGGAACCCCAGGGGGTCCCAGCCCCACAGTTGGCTGTTGACCGCGAATACGGCCTGCGCCAGGTGGGGGTAGATCGTCGACACCGTGGGATAACTCACGCGCTCGCGGACCAACCGGGCGGCTTCCGTCTGCCCGGGGTCCGACTCGACCGCCCACAGGTCGAAGGCGCCCCGATCCGGCTGATACGGGGCCAACTCGGCCGGCGCGGCGCCGGCCGGGTTGCGGCCGGCCAGGACGACATGCCCTTCCCAGATATACCGGTAGAAGTCAGCTTCCTGGATCGGATTCGAGAAGAACACCGTCAGCCGCAGGATTGCCGCAATCGCCAACACGCCCCAGAGCCACCGGCGGTCGCGCAGTTGCGGAGCAGCAAAGGCCGCCGCGGCAAAGGCCGCCCAAGCCAGGAAGTACAATGCCAGAAACGTGTCAATCGGCCGTTCCGCGTGGCCTTCGCCATAGACGAACTGCCGACTCAATACCGTAATCCCCGCGAAACAACCGACCAACACCACTGCGGCTGCCGCCGTCACGACCACGATCCATCGGGGTCCAGCGCGGGCCCCTCGAAGGTCAACCGGCTCGCCTGATTGCGGTGTTTCGGACATCAAAGCTTCCTGCGGAGTCCATGTTCGGAACGGGGGCCGGCGTCTTGTTTCAGTCGCTTCTGAGCAACGCCTTCGCACCGGCGTGCGCGGGATCCAGGATCAGGACCTCCTCGGCGGTCCGGCGGGACTTCGCGTCCAACCCCAGTTGCCGATATATTCGAGCCAGGCGGAAGCCGATGTCTGCCTGGGCGGATTTGGACTGCTGTACCGGGGGCAACGCCAGCTGCGCCTTCCAGGCGGCCTCATAGGCGGAGCGCGCCGCATCCCACCGTCCCTGTCCTTCGAACAACTGACCCGTCAGAAACGGGACCCGCCAGGACTTGCCGTAACGGGCCGCCGCCGTCTGCAGCAGCGATCGGGCTTCGTCGTATTCGCCGCGCCGCAGGCGGAAGGCCGCGAAGGCGGTCAACACCTCCAGGCTGTCGCCATCCAGCCGGAGGGCCGTTTCATAGTCGCGCCGGGCCTTGGCGCCCTGCCCCATCTCCGCCAGCGTGGTCGCCCGGTTCAGCCGCGGCAGCAACGCTTCCGGGTAGACCCGGACAACGCGCTCCCAGACTGCCGCCGACGACCGCCAGACGTCAACGGCCAACACCACGTTCACCGCCGCCACGAGGAACCACAGGACCATCGCGGCCTGCGCCGGCTGCCGCCATCTGCCCGGCGGCAACGACTGCCAGCCAACGCCCAACAGCAGCGCTATCCCGATCACCGGGAAATAGCCGTAGCGGTCGGCCGTGATGAAATCGCGGTGGTCCAGGACGATCTTGGCGGCCGGCACGAAGGCCAGCGCCCAGAATCCCAGCCCAAACCAGATCCAGGTCCAGCGCCGCCGCCACGCCGCTGCCAGCAACCCGGCGAACGCCGCAAAGACCGGCAGCCCCAGCCATGCCAGTCGCGGCGGCCAGCAGTAAAGCGGCACCGGCCGCCCCAGCAGCAGCAACTGCCGGAACCAATGCCAGCCGAGCCAGCACAGTCCCGCCAGACGCACCGCCGGCGCCGGCACCGGGCCGCCCCGCCGGGGCATGCTCAGGTGCAGCCCGAACACCACCGACGCCGCCAGGAGGAACGGCAGGATCTGCAGCCACCCGACCTTCCCCCAGTCGCGCTCGCGGCGCAGGTCCAGCAGGACCAGCAATGCCGGCAGGATAATCAACGCCGGCTTCGCCAGGATCGCCGCGACAAAGGCCAGAAACGCCGCCGCCAGCCAGGGGACGGCATCGTCCCGGCGGCGCCCCAGTTCGTAGCTCAGCAGCGCCGTCAGCGCCAACATTGTCGCCAGCAGGTCCTTCCGCCCCATCAGCCACGCAACGGTCTCGGCCTGCAGCGGATGAATCGCAAACGCCAGGGCGCCGACGAATGCCCCGCGCGACTGCAGGCCAAGCAGCCGGAAGAGACCGTAGACGAGCAGTACGTTTGCCAGATGCAGCAGAAGATTCGTGGCGTGCATGAAGCCGGGGTCCAGACCGGCAATCGCGATCTCCAGCATGTAGCTCAGGTACGTCAACGGGATGTAGATCATCTCGCGCGGCACGCCGCCCGGAGCCAGCACCCGAACCAGATTCGCCGGCGCCATCGACTGGATCACCGCGTTGCGCTCGATGAAGATCTGGTCGTCCCAATTGGTGAAACCGTAGCCCAGCGTGCGCCCGTAGACAACGATCACCACAACGGTAAGAACCACAACGGGCCGGTAGCCGGCCCACCACGTTCTGCCGGGCGCGCTCTCTGCTTTGGTTGGAACAGAATCGAGATCCACGGCCTAAGCTACGGCACCGAGGCGCAACAGCAAAGCCGACGACGCCGGTTTTTACGCCGCCGTTACCTCACAGCAGACCGCTCAACGCAAGAATTCCCGCGGGCACGACTTCCGCCGCTGCAATCCGGCGATACAATACAGGATGGACCCGAACGCTGCCGAGACAACCCTGTACTTCTGCCGCCGCTGCGGCGCCTGCTGCTGCTGGCCCGGCTATGTCCATGTCAGCGATCAGGAGATCGCCGCCATGGCCGCGGAACTGGGGATGAGGTCAGATGCGTTTATCGAAAACTACACCCGCCTGACGTCGACCCGCCACAGTCTGAGTCTGACCGAAAACGAGAAAGGCCAGTGCATCTTCTTTATTGAACCCAACCGGTGCCGTGTCTACCGCTGCCGCCCCGGCCAATGCCGCAGCTTCCCTTACGACTGGCAGGTCGACGACCTGGAAGAGCACTGCCCCTGTATCCGCCTGCGCTACCGGATCCGCAATCCCCGGACCTGAGCCGGGACGCCGCCGGCGGCGCACAGTCGAAAGCGCGGTCAGGCGGCGCCGTCGCCGTCTCCGGCGGAGTGGTTTGCCGCGGTCTTCATCGTGTACAGCCGGCCGACCGCCGGCAGGATGTGCTCCGGCAGCAAGGCAGGATGGGACGGCTTTTCGGTGAAGACAACAAACAGGCCGTCCTGTTCGGCGGACTGCAGGTCGGCTTGCGGCTCGAACAGCGCCAGGACCTCTGTTGCCGAGAGCTCCGGGACAGCCGCCAGATCCACCGCGAACGCCGGGGCGGTGTGGGATCTGCGAAGGTCGCCGAAACCGGTTTCCCAACCGTGTTGGAAGACCGCGGCGCGCAGTTTGCCCTCGTCCTTCAGGTAGAAAGAATACTGGTAAGAGAAGCCGTAGTCCGGCAGGCCGTCGAAGTTGTCCAGGCGCTCCTTCAGATGCGCCGGGGCCTCTTCTTCATAGCGGATGCCGTACTCCCGGGCCAACTTCCGGTTGCGCCGCGCAAACAACAAGCGATACACCAGAAACATCACTGCGGCGAGTCCGACAAGGCCGCCAAGCACCAGCAGGCTTGTGCGGAAACTCAGACCGAACCCGAAGCGGCGATGGAAGACATCCAGCACCACGACAACCATGATGACGCCGACGATCAGCAACGTGAAGTGCGGAGTCGTACTGCCGCGCGGCACGTGGTGATTCGGGTTGCGCATCTCTCCTCCTTCCGTCGAACAAAATGTATGAAGAACCGCAAGTGCGGTTCCGGCCCGGGATGAACGCGGTGACGGTGGTTACGCGGCGCTGTCGTCGTCGATCTGATGGAGCCAGACATCGCGTTGCGGAAACGGGATGCCGATGCCGGCCTTGTCGAAGGCCTTCTTCACCTTCTCGGTGATCTCGAACATCGCGTCCCAGTAATGCTCGACTTTCACCCACGGCCGCAGCACGAAGTTGACGCTGTTGTCCGCCAGTTCCGAGACGGCAATCTGCGGCGCCGGATCCTCCAGCACGCGATCGTCGCTGGACAGGATGTCGGCCATGATCTGTCGGGCCTGATCGATGTCCGCATCATAGGCGATGCCGACGACCATATCGATCCGGCGTTCGCCGGCGGCGCTGTAGTTGATGATGTTGTCATCGGTCAACTTGGCGTTGGGGACGATGATCACTTTGTTGTCGGGCGTCCGCAACTCCGTGGTAAAGATGTGGACGCTCTTGACCACGCCGGCCACACCGTTCGCCTCGATAAAATCACTCGCTTTGAACGGTTTGAACACGAGGATCAGGAAACCGGCCGCGAAGTTTGACAACGACCCCTGCAGAGCCAGGCCGATTGCCAGGCCGGCAGCACCGATGACGGCCACCAGTGAGGTAGTCCGGACGCCGAGCTGGCCAAGCGCCGCAATCACCACGAAAACCACCAGCGAACTGTACACCAGGCCTGTGGTAAACGAGACAATTGCCGAATCGACCTTACGGCCTTCCAGCACGCGGCGCACGAGCTTGCGGATGATCTTGGCAATGATCATTCCGACAACCAGAATGACCAATGCCGCGAGGACCTTCAGCCCGTAGACAGTACAGAATTCGGTGATCTGCTGAGCGATTTTGCCGAAATCAATTTCCATGGCGCACCCCTTTGGTCTGACTGGTTATCGCACTTGATACGGCAAGTCGGTGAAACGGAACGGCCCGATGAAGAAGAACCACCAGTAGACGTCTTTGACTTTGCCGTAGAACGGATCGAGGGCGACGATCGACTTGTTGGTTTTTGGATCGATCACGGTGATCAGAATCTTGGCGTGGCTGTGATACTTCATCCGTTTGATGATCGGTATTTCCGGTATTTTGAACGTCTCAGCGGAGGGAATCGGCAGGGGCAGCTCGGGCATGCCAAACAGGAAGTTGACCTTGTCCACGGACAGAGCGCCCGAGGCCACCTCGAAAACAACATCCGCCTTGTCGGCGGCCGGCGCAAGGAGGCCCTTCTTGTCCGAGACTTCCTTGCGCAGTCGTTCAATCACGTACGGCTTGTCGTAGCCGTCGAGGTTCTTTACCTCGATGAAGACGTTCTTGCCTTCAACGACGTCGGCCGGCAGCTTGGCGATGGCGCGATCGGCAGCCGTTGAGATCATCAACTGCTCCGTCGCAGACCGCGCCGGCAGTGTCTCACGCACCGTGCCGCAGGAGCAGCAGAACATTGTAGTTAGCGCCACGGCGGCCAGGAGTCCAAGTCGTCCGAACATAGTGGTTCCTTTCGATTTCAGCAGTGTTTCGCCCCGCACCCCCGGATGGAGCCGGCGGCTTGGTTGCGCTGGAATTTGCCTGTGTTGGATTCATTGATCAAGCGCCGATGATGTCAAAAGGCAATCCGCCGGGTTCCTGTTCACCGGATCAAGGGGCTTTCTCAGGGCTTTCCCCATTGTTATTCGACTGTCGGCACTTACACTATCGACATGAGTACTGATATCCGAGAACCCGCGGTCGCCGGCCGCTTCTATACGGGCGACCGCGATGAACTGAATGACTTCCTCGATGACGCGATCAACCCCGGCCTGGGCGAAGAAGGCATTCGCGCAGTGATTTCGCCGCATGCGGGTTATGTCTACTCCGGGTCGACGGCCGGCGCGACGTTTTCGAAAGTGAAGCCCGGCAGCTTCACCCGGGCTGTCGTCCTGGCGCCCGCCCATCGCGTGGCCCTCCGCGGCCTCTCGATCGCGCCGTACGGCAGCTACGCCACGCCTCTCGGCCAACTGGAAGTCGACCAGGCCGCGGCCCGACGATTACTGCATGATCCGATCTTCTGCCAACACGACAACGCTCACACCGGAGAGCATTCGCTGGAAGTGCAGTTGCCGTTCATCCAGCGGCTCAATCCCGGCAGCACACTGCTGCCGATCCTCGTCGGCGATGTCACTGCCGAACAGATCAGCCGCGCCGCCGACTCGCTGGCGCGTGAGTGGACGCCGGAAACGCTGGTCGTGGTCAGCACCGATTTCACGCACTACGGGAATTCGTTCGGTTACACGCCGTTTCATCGAAGTGTAGCGAAGGAGGAGCTGAAAAAACTCGACGGCGGCGCCATCGAACGCATCCTGGCGCGCGACAACGCCGGCTTCATGGAATACGTGGAGCAGACCGGGGCCACGATCTGCGGCCGCAAGCCCATCAGCATCCTGCTGGCAATGCTGGATGCCCCGAAAGGCCTCGGTCCGGATGCCGAGCTGGAATTGGTGGAATACACGACCTCCGGCGATGTCTCAGGCAACTTCGACAGCAGCGTCAGCTATGCCGGCATCATCGTCCGGCAGTTGCTGCCGGCTTCCGACCGCCGGCTGCTGCGGCAGATCGCCCGGGACGCCATCCACGCGCACCTGATGAACGAGATCTATGAGCCGTCGGAGCAACTGCATCGCCCCGGCCGGAGTATCCTGCGCGAAAACCGGGCGTCGTTTGTCACGCTGCGGATCAACGGCGAGCTGCGCGGCTGCATCGGTTCGCTCGAAGGGCGCGAACCGTTGCTCGTCAACGTCGCGCACAACGCCATCAACGCAGCGTTCAACGACAGTCGCTTCCCGCCCGTGACGGAAGAGGAATACAAGGACCTCGAATATCACATCTCCGTGTTGACGCCGCCGAAACCGATTCCCTCGCCGGATGACATAATTCTCGGCAAACACGGTATTATCCTGAAACGCGGGCCCTGTCGCGCGGTATATCTGCCGTCCGTCGCAACCGACCAGGGATGGGACCTGAAAGAAACGCTCCAGCATTTGAGTGCAAAGGCCGGCTTACCCCGTGACGAATGGCGTAAGGCCAAGTTCGAGGTATTCGAGACGATCTCGGTTTGAGGCAATCCCCGGGGAACGAGTTCCGGGACGACACACTCGCCCCTTCAGGGCTCCGACATCTTCGACACATCTTCCCAGGGCGTTGCCCCGGGCTAGACCAACTCGCCCCATTCGGGCTGCAAAATCATGGCCTCAAGAAGGCCACAAAGGAACAGAACTTTGACCAGAAAAAAACGTAAGAATGAAATAACCGCGGGCTACGAAGAAATCACCCGCACACTCCTGAACCATGTGTGTGCGCCGGAATATCAGCCGGTGAAGAAATCGCGGCTCTGGCGCGACTGCGGCATCCCGCCGGCCCAGCGCCAACTGGCGGAACAGGTCCTCGACCGGCTTGTCTTCGACGGCGTCCTGGTCCACCTCAAACACAAAGGCATTGCGCTCGCGCAGAGCGCCGATCTGGTCAAGGGCCGCATCACCTTCATCCGTTCCGGTGCGGCGTACGTCAACTCGCTCGACGGCAAGACGGAAGTCTATGTCCCGGCGAAAGAGACGGGCACGGCCATGCCGGGCGATCACGTGCTGGTCCGCGTCAGCTACACGCGTCACCGCGGCCGCGACAGTATCGAAGGCACGGTCCTGCGGGTGCTCGAACGTGCCCGGCGCACACTGGTCGGCGAGTTGATTCGCAGCCGCAAGATCTGGTACGTCCAGCCGATGCACTCGCAGATCCAGCACGATGTCGTCGTTCCCGATGCCGGCGGCGCCGAGCTCGGCGACCTGGTGCTGGTCCGCCTGGAGGACTGGGACGATCCGCGGATGCTGCCGGAAGGCGAGGTCATCGAGGTCATCGGCCCGGCCGATGATCCGGCGCTGGACACCATCGCGGTGATGAAGTCCTGCGAGCTGCCCGAACGCTTCCCCGCCGAAGTCGTCGCCGAAGCCGAGACCGCCGACATCACCGAAGCCGACTACAACGGGCGACTCGACCTGCGCGACAAGTTCATCTTCACCATCGACCCGAAGACCGCCCGCGACTTCGACGACGCGATCTCCCTGGAAATGGGAGAGAACGGCAACTGGGTTCTCGGCGTCCACATCGCGGACGTCAGTCATTTCGTGCATCCGGACACCTTACTGGACGAGGAAGCGGAAGCCCGAGGCACCAGCGTCTACTTCCCCGATCGCGTCGTGCCGATGCTGCCGGTGCAGTTGTCCAACGGCGTCTGCAGTCTGGTGCCGAACCAGGACCGGCTGGCGTTCTCGGCGATCATGGAGGTGACGCCTGACGGCGACGTCCTGGATTGCGAGTTTCACGAAAGTGTGATTCACTCGAAACTGCGGCTGACGTACCACCAGGCCTGGGCGGCGCTGACCAGCGCCAAGGGCGCCGGCTTTGCGGAATGGAAGATGGACAAAGACGCGGTGGAACTGGTTAAGACCTGCAACACGCTGGCCCGGAAGGTGCGCGCGAAACGCATGGCTGCCGGCGCCCTGCAGATGGAGCTTCCGGAAGTCGACTTTGAAATCGGCCCGGACGGCCGCATCGCCAAAATCACCCCGGTCGTCAACGACGAATCCCACCAGTTGATCGAGGAGTTCATGCTGCTGACCAACGAAGCCGTCTGCCGGACACTGGCGCAGGCCGGGCGCCCGCAGATCCATCGCATCCACGAGGAGCCCGACCCGGAAAAACTGATGGAGCTCGAGGAGATGTTCGTCAGAAACGGCATTGACCCGGGCGATCTGACGGACCGCCTGCAGCTGGCGAAACTGCTGGAATCCATCGAGACCGAACCGCGTTCGCACGCCTGGTATCTGGCGGTGCTGCGTTCCATGAAGCGCGCCTGCTATTCGCACGAAAACCTGGGGCATTACGGTCTGGCGAAAGAGTTCTACGCACACTTCACCTCACCGATCCGGCGTTACCCGGACCTGATCACCCACCGGCTGCTGAAGGACCTCCTGAACCAGCGGCCGCCGACCCGGAAGGACCTCCTTGCCGAAATGGCCGTGCACGCGTCGGAACGCGAGCAGGTCGCGACCGAAGCCGAACGCGAAGTCGTTGAATTGAAGAAGATCCGGTTCTTCAAGGAGCAACTGGAGTCGGGCGATCTCAAGGAGTACGACGCCATCGTTACCGAGATCCGCAACTTCGGCATGTTCATCGACATCCCGTCGATCATGACCTTCGGTCTGATCCCGCTGTCGCACCTGGAGTTTGATTTCTTCGACTTCGACGCGAGCGGCCAGGAGATCAAGGGCCGCCGCACCGGCCTGCGGTACCGCCCGGGCAATCGCGTCAAGGTGATCATCGCCAAGGTCGACGAAGCCCGGCGGGAACTGGACTTCACAATCTCGACAACGCCGCAACCGAAGAAGAAGAGCCGCCGCGCCGACAAATCAAAGTCCCGCAGGGGCCGCCGGCGACGGCAGTAGTCGGCGTGACCCGATCCCGGCCGGCAGGCGAAATGATATCCAGGGGGCGCACACCGGCTCCTTCCGTTGCCGGCGTGCTTGCGTCGATACCCGCACCTCTACAAGCCCAATCCCGCCGCTGTGACCGTACGGCAGAAGACACACCTCTGCGCTTGGGACGAACCGGAGGGACCCCGTCGAGACCCGTTCGGCCTGAATCCCGGCGCCGGCATCGTTGTTGGCCCGGCATTCAGTAGTCAAAGAGTTCGTGATGAATCTGCCGGCGGGGGATGCCGGCGGCGACGAGACCCGCTTCCAGCTTCCGGATCATAACCGGCGGCCCGCAGATGAGGAACTCATAGGCCGGCAACGGCCGGGGCAGACGCCGCTCCAGCAGCTCCCGGGTGATGAAGCCGGACGCGCCGTCATGCTCCGGTTCGTCGCTCAAGACATGCACCAGTTCCAGGCCCGGCACCGCCGCCAGCCGCTCTCCGAAGGCGATGTCGCGGCGGGTAGGATTGCCGTAGAACAGCGACATCTCGTGGCCCGTTTCGGCAAGGGCGTCAACGGCGCGGAGGAAGGCCGTGATGCCGATGCCGCCGGCCGCCATGACGACCGGCCGCCGGGTGGCGAAGGCCTCCCAGGTGAAGGTGCCGTACGGGCCGTCGAGGAAGACCTGCTCGCCGGCCGCCAGACTCTGGCGCTCGACGCTGGTGTCGTTTTGCGCCTTGATCGCCACTGCCAGACAGCCGCTTTCAGGATCGTACGCCGTCACCGTGTACGGCCGCGTCCGCCCCCAGAAATGCCGGCGGAAATAGATGAATTGCCCCAGCAACGGTTCGATGGCGCCGTTCCGGGGACGCAAGGAGATCTCCACGACATCTTCGCCGGCAGCGGCCACCCCCTCCACCACGTAATGATGACGCCCGAGCTGCAGGTGGTACCACAACCGCCAGACGACGACAACGAGATACGCCCCGGCCAACACCGGCCAGATCAGGCGCAGCGCACTGCCGGCGATGGTCATGCCGAGCGGATAGCTGTGGATAAAGATCAGCGGCAGCACCAGGTAGCTGCAGACGTGGATCAAGTACCAGCGTTTCGCGCCCAGGACCTGCCGGAAAAAGACACTGGTCGCCACAATGAGCAGGATCAGGACAAAGGCCGTAAGGCCCAGCGCAACGTACCAGTTGTCCGCCGTCGACAAGGGAAAGGTCCAGAGGTTCACCCCGTGCTTGTCGAGATAGTAGAGACTGATGAACACCGGATGCAACAGAATCAGCGGCACGCTCCAGCGGCCGATGCGCTTATGCCAGTCAATCTGCCAGAGTACGTCCGGGAACCATGGACCGGGAAAGCCGCGAAACCCCAGAACGAATTGCCAGAACAACAACATCGTCCCGACCAGCGAGCCGATCTTGGCGGGAAGTTTGTACACGTTCAACGCTGTCGTCGGCTCCTGCAAGCGCACGAAGAAGGCGGGCGCCAGCGCCGTCACGACAATCAGCAGGCCCAGGCTGAGCCGATGCCGGGTCACCATGCGCGTCAGCGCCCGATACCGTGCCGCCAGAGCTTCGTGATCGTTCGTTTTATCCATCAGAGAGACCCTCTTCCCGGCGCGAACCGGTCATCATTCCGGATTAATTCACCAGCCTTCTACTGCCGGCCGCCATGGCCCGCGATCGCAAACTGTCGCGGCCGATGCCGCCCTTGGGATTTGTCCAGACGCCGGCGACCGGCCTCCAACTGTAAGCTCTTGCTCTCGTCCCGTCACCACGTTGTCACGAAACAGCGGGCGCCGCCCTGCGGCGACGGCGCTCGTCGCGAAACTCACGTGGCGCCCACCGCCGGCTCTTCCGCCACGGCGGACAGGCAGCAACGAAGGGTACGAATCAATCAAGCCAGTGTATCGTCCCGGGAATCCGGGAGCAGAAGTGATTCCGCTGGATCATCGCCGCTCTGCCAGGCAGTGGCGGCAAAGCAAAATGAATAACGTGGTTCGCGACTACCGAAGCAGAGCGCGAAGAGCCGCGGAATCACGCCTCGAATGTATGGGACAATACACTAGAATGCCGCGAGCCCCCTGGATTATTTCGTTTGTCGAGCCTTCGGCCCGCCGGAAACCAAGGCGCGGCCCGGTCCTCGTCCGTACCGGAAGGATGCCTGCAGCGGCAAATCGCCGTCCCGACGCCGGCGGCAACGGATGTTTTGGCGGGGGCTTGCCAATCGGAGGGGCTCAGTTATGTTTACAGCATCTTAATTGTAGCTTCATGGCAGCTTGCTTTGGCGTTGGCGCGCGGAGGTTACACTGCACTTCGCGCCGGCTGGTATGGAACATGGCCAGGAGGAGGGCCGTTCTTGCAAGCTTGGATAAAGCTCCGCATCCCCCTCCCGGCGGCTTAACTGGATTTGTTATTGAGGGAGCCTGCTCATGGTCGAATCAACGAAGCGGCCGGAGCGATTGGCCTGGATCGCATTCGCTCTGTCGCTCATGTTACTGCTGTTTACCTCGGGCCTCAGCGGAGTCTGGGCCAAGAGCTACCTGATTTACTCCAGCGTTTTTCCGTTGACCGCCGCCATGCTGATGGCGCTGGTGGGCGCCTGGCGCTGCTATCTGATGCGCAAGGAGCGGGAAGAAGCCGAAGAGCGCGACCGCGTCAAACGCGAATTCGACCGGGAAGACCTGTTCGACGACCGTGACGACGCTCTGAAGCTGGCCGAAGGCGCACGGAAACAGTTCGACACCTGGGCGGTCCCGATCTTCACCTTCCTGCTGTGCGCCGGACTGATCGGCATTGCCATGGCCGTCAACGTCCAGTGGCGGGGGCTGCTGGCGCCGGAGAAAGCGCAGATGCTGGCGGACAAGCTGGCGGCGCGCAACCCCGAGCAGGCCACCGGCGTGGCGGTCTTCATGCTTCTCGCAACCCTGCTGCTGGGCGCTTACCTGAACGGCATCTCCCGCGAGCACAACAGCCGTTGGGTCCGCCCCGTGGCGCAATGGATGCTGTTTTCGAGTTTCGTCTTCTTTGTCACGCTGGTGGTGACGGTCATCGAGCTGGTGGCCAAGCGCAACCCCGCGTTCACGGCCGGTCCGCGGCTGGAGATCCACGTGGCCAATCTGTTGCTGCTGCTGGTAGTCGCCCTGGGCATCGAGCTGTTGATCGGTTTGATCATCGACTTCTACCGGCCGCGCACGGCGGACACAGAGATCCGGCCGCTCTACGAGAGCCGCATTCTGGGGGTCATCACCGAACCGGGAAGCATCGCCCACAACGTGGCCCACGCACTGGACTACCAGTTCGGCTTCAAAGTATCCGAGACCTGGTTCTACAGCTTCGTTGAGAAGTCGTTTGTCCCGTTCGTCATCATCCTGTCGGTCACCTTCTACCTGCTGAGCTGCTTCGCACTGGTACGCCATGACGAAATGGCCATCAAATTGCGCTGGGGCCGAGCCCAGGAGGGTGTATACGGACCGGGACTCAAGGTGAAGTGGCCGTGGCCGATCGACCGGTTTCAGGTCTTCCCGGTCAAACGGGCCCAACGGCTGGTTATCGGCGTGAGCGAATACAAGAAGGGCGAAATGCCCGACACCCCTCCGGATGAAGAGAACGCCGGTGACCCCACGGGCCGGGTCACCCTCTGGACGGCGCGACACAACAAAGAAGAGACCAAGTACCTGACCGCCGCCAAGAGCCGGCTCAAAGCCGAGACCGAGGGCGAGGCCAAACGCCTCGAGGAACGCCGCAAAGCCGTGCCGACCAACATCACGTCTGTGAACATGACGGTGAATTTCACGATTGACCCCGACCAACTGCACCAGTACGCCTTCAACTACGAAAACCCGGTGCTTGTATTAGAGGAGGTCTGCAAGCGCGAAGTGATGGCATTCCTGGCAACCCAGGACCTGGTCGAGGTCATTGGGCCGAAGTATCTTCAGACCCAGGAGGAGTTCAGTAAGCGGGTCCGGGCCGTGGTCGATGAAATGGCTACCGACCCCGAACGCTCGCTCGGCATCAAGATCACCCGCGTGCTCCTGGTGGAGGTCCACCCGCCGATCGAAGTGGCGGAAGCCTTTCAGAACGTCATTATCGCACAGGAGAAGAAGCACCGTATGGTGCTCGAAGCCAAGCGCTACTACGACGTCACCATGCAGGAAGCCAAGGGCGATGAAGCAGAACTCCTGGCAAAAGCTGAGACCTATCGCGACCGCCGCATGACCGAGCCGCAGGCGCAGGTCGCCCGCTTCGAAGCGCAGTTGGAGAACTTTCAGGCTGCTCCGGATGTGTTCCGGATGCGCGAACTGCTGAATGTTCTGCTGTCTTTGGCGGAATCCGACGACATCCCGCGGTACGTCATCGCCACGCCGCATGCAAAGCGCGTCACAGAGTTAATGTTCAAGGAGAAAGCCTTGAATCTCGGCGACCTGGATACCGAAGAACAGTTACCCTAGCTTTAAACCTCAGGAGACAAGCCCATGATCGATAAAGACAGAATCCTGGCCCACTGGCCGATCCTCGGATTGCTGGCGACCGTGTTCCTCATCCTCTTGCTGGCCCTGGTCCTGTTCGAGGTGAAGGAGAACGAATACGTCGTCGTCGAACGCTGGAAGAACCCATTGGCCGAGCGCGACACCAGCCCCGGCGCCCACATCAAGCTGCCCTACCCGATCGAGACCGTCTGGCGAGCCGACAAACGCCTGCACATCTTCACCGGCAATAAGGGCGAACTGAGCACGGTGCTGACGCAGGACGAGCGCAATGTGATCGTCACCGCCTTCCTCACCTGGCGGATCTACGCCGATCCGGACAAGCCGTCCAAGAGCATCATTCGCTATCGCGAGACCATCGGCACGAAGGAGAAGGCAGGGGAGAAATTGACCGACCTCCTGCGCAGCGCCAAGCGCAGTGCGTTCAGTCAGTTCGACTTTCATGACATGGTCAATGAGGACCCCGCGAAGGTCAAGATCGAGGCGATCGAAACCGTGATGCTTGAAGAGATTGCTGAAACGGCCAAAGAAAAATACGCCATCGAAGTCGTTCGGGTCGGCATCGCCCACATCGGGCTGCCGCAGAAAGCAACGGCTGAAGTGTTCGAACGGATGCGGGCGGAACGCAAGATCGAGTCGGACGCCATCGAAGCCGAAGGCGAAGCCGAAGCCAAGAAGATCCGGGCCGAAGCCGATCGAGACAAGGCTGTGAAACTCGCCCAGGCCCGGGCCCAGGCGGAGGAGATCCGCGGCCAGGGTGACGAGGCCGCCGCCGAGAGCTACAAGAGACTGCAGAAAAACCCGGAACTGGCCATCTTCCTGCAGCAGTTGACGGCACTGCGCAAGATCCTCGGCAAAAAGACCTACCTGGTCCTCGACACCACGACGCCGCCGATCAATCTGATGACGCCCGAAGCCCAGGAACGGCTGAACAAAAAGGGCTTGAAGACAATCGTCAAGAGTACCAAGAACAATGAGTGACGAACTCCCAAAAACCGCACCCGAAGAGCAGGTGAGCGCCGGCGCCCGGTCGGTCGTGCAGATCCTGCATTACCTGTTCTGGGGCCTGCGGCTGCTGATGGTGCTGATTATCGTGGGTTTCCTGTTCTCAGGGATCTTCATGGTTGCGTCCTATGAGCATGCCCTGCTCTTTCGCTTCGGCAAGCTGATCGATGTCAAGGAAGACTCCAAGCTCTACTTCGCCTGGCCCAAACCGGTCGAGCGCTACCTGAAGTTCAACGTCAAGGAAAGCAAACGGTTCGAGTCAACCAATTTCTGGTACGAGGAACAGGCGAGAAATGCCATGACCGACCCGAACCGGAACCAGCAGGAAAACCATGACGACCCGCTGGAACCGGGCAAAGGCGGCTACCTGCTGACCGGCGACTACAATATCCTCCACACCAAATGGTCCGTGGAGTATCACATCAGTGACGCCAAAGCGTACCACCTCAACTACGCCGTCTGGACAGAGGAGAAGAACGATGGTTCGAAAGAGCTTGTGATCGAAGCCGCGCGCGCCATCGAATTCGCTCTGCGCAACGCCGTATTGAAAACGGCTTCGGGGCTTCCGATCAACGAGGCCCTGGAGAATCGCGGCGACATTTTCCGCGTCGATGTGGCTGACGAGCTCCGACGCCAGATCAGTAAGATGGAGATCGGCATCGAGGTGGACCGGGTCCTGTACCTGCAGAACGCCGTCCCGCGGTCAACCAAAGCGGCCTTCGACGAGCTTCACCAGAAGTCGCAGACGAAAGAGAAGTTGATCAACAAGGCCGAGGGCTACCGCAAGCGGGTTATGCAGGAAGCCGAGGGTGAGGCCGCCAAGATCGTCGCCGAGGCGGAAGCTTACAAGGAAGAGATTCAGAACTCCGTGGAAGCCGATGCCGAGTACCTCGAGAAGATCGAGGAGGAGTACCGGGAGTCGCCGGCCGTCCTACTGAACCGCTATATCGAAGCCCTGACCGAGGTAGTCGATAAGGCCGAGGAAATCGTCATCATCTACCCGGACCAGGAGGTGCGCGTCACCATCGAGCCGCGCCACGGGAAGGGCAAAAAGGCCACTGATCCAAAGAACGCCCCCCCCGGCGGGGCGACCAAATAACACACTGGAAAGCTATGAGCGCTGAACCAACCACTGCTGACATACCTTCCGGACACGACCACGAACCGGCCGAGCCCGAGAGCTTCCACGAGCATCGACACGCCCGCTTTAATCTGGGTGTGGCACTCTTCGGCGGCATCCTGCTGATCAACAGCTGGCTGGCCACCAAGATCTTCTATGAGGACGAGTTCCTCGGCACGCTGAGCGCCGTCGCCGGCGCCCTGCTGCTGGCCGCGCCGATCCTCTGGACCGCCGTCCGCGACATGCTCCGCGGCCACCTCGGCATGGATGTTCTCGTCGCCCTCGGCCTGATGGCCGCCATTGTCACGCAGAACTACACGGAAGCCGGCGTTATCGCCTTCTTCATGTTGATCGCCATCACCATCGAGCAGCGCACCGCCAAGGGCGCCCAGAAGTCGATCGAGGGTATTGTCAGTCTGACGCCGCAGACGGCCCGCCGGGTCAAAGACGACGGCACCGAAGAAGACATCGGCGCCCTCGATCTGAAGGTCGGCGATGTGGTCCGCGTCCGACCCGGCGAGAATTTCCCGGCGGACGGCATCGTCACCAAAGGTTTGAGCACAGTCAACCAGGCGTCAATCACGGGTGAGAGTCTGCCGGTCGATAAGGACGTCGATGCCGAAGTCTACGCCGGTACCGAAAACTTGACCGGCCTGGTAGAAGTGAAAGTCACCGGCATCGGCGAAGACACGACGCTGGGGAAGGTCCGCGACCTGATCGAAGCCGCCGAGAAGACACGCCTGCCGATCCTGCGCATCATCGACCAGTACCTGGTGTACTACACACCGGCCATCGTCATGGTGGCGTTGATTGTCTGGTTCATCACCGAAGACCTTATGCGCTTTGTCTATGTCATGGTCATCGCCTGCCCCTGCGCCCTGGTGATCGCGACGCCGTCGGCGGTAGTTGCCGCCATCGCCGCCGCCGCCCGTCTGGGCATGCTGATCAAGAATGTGGCACACATCGAGCTGGCCGCCAAAATCCGCGCCGTAGTCTTCGACAAGACCGGGACGCTGACCGAAGGCAAACTGGAAGTCGCCCGTCTCGGGCCGTCGGAAGGCGTCGAATTGACCGACCTGCTGTCCGCGGCGGCCGCCGCCGAAAGCCAAAGCAACCACCCCGCGGCAGTGGCCATTCAGCGCCTGGCTGAGAAAGCCGATGTCAAGGTGCAGATACCCTCGAAGTTTGAGGAGGTCCCGGGCAAGGGCGTGATCGCCACGGTCGGCGACACCACCTACCGGGTCGGCCGGGAGAGCTGGTTTGTGGAAGAAGCCCTGCCGGTCAGCAAACAGGCCGAGGACTTCCGCACCCACGAAGACAACATCGGCACCAGTGTCGTGTTCGTTGCCAAGGGCCGCAAGGTGCTTGGTTGGATCGGCATGCGCGACGGCATCCGCGCCGCAGCCCAGCCGGCGGTCCAAAAGCTTGAAGAACTCGGCATCAGACAATGCAGCATGGTCACCGGTGACAATGAATCCGTCGCGAAAACCGTGGCCCACAAGATAGGTATCCGCGAGATCAGCGCCGAATGTCTGCCGGAAGGTAAAGTCGCGTACGTCGAAAGCCTGCGCGCCAAAGGCTATACCGTCGCCGTGATCGGTGACGGCGTGAACGACGCCCCGGCCCTCGCCGCCGGCGATATCGGTATCGCCATGGGCGCCATCGGCAGTGACGTCGCCATCAACAGCGCTTCGATTGCCCTGATGAATGACGACCTGCGGCGCGTGCCGCTGTTGATCGAGCTGACCCGCAAGACTCGGGGCATCATCAACATGAACCTTGGTTTCGGCCTGGCAATGATCGTCGGCGGCATCATGTTCTTCATTTTCGGCAACGATGCAATGGACTCAATGGCCTCCTGGCTGAACGTCCAGTTCCCGTGGCTGAAACTGAGCCCGACAATTATGAAGTCCACCCTCGCCGCCATTCTGCACATCTTCGGCACACTCTTTGTCGTCTTCAACAGCGCCCGCCTGGTCCGCTTCGGTGAGCAACTGGAACCACTGGAGAAGAAGTAGCACCGCAATGAGTTCCGATCGCCAGACCGTAGTTGAAGCCGTCGGTTTGCAGAAGGTCTTCTATGACTTCTGGCACCGGCCAAAGGCAACTGCCGTCAACGGCATCAGCTTCGAAGTGAAACAGGGCGAGGTGATGGGTTTCCTGGGACCCAACGGCTCCGGCAAGTCGACCACCGTCAAGATGATCCTCGGCCTGCTGAAGCCGACCTCCGGGACGCTGAAGACCTTCAACCGGCCGCCGTCCCATGTCGCCACCAAGCTGCGGATCGGATATCTCCCGGAAGAAACCTACCTCTACCGCTACCTCACCGCGATGGAGACCCTGGATTTCTTCGGCTCTCTGTTCCGGCTCGGCAGCGAACAACGCAAGAACCGGGCACTGGAGCTCCTGCGCATGGTCGGCCTGGAGAACGCCGCCAACCGCCCCGTCGGCGAGTTTTCCAAAGGCATGGCCCGCCGCATCGGTCTGGCGCAAGCCCTGATCAATGATCCCGATCTGGTCATCCTCGACGAGCCCACCTCCGGGCTCGACCCCATCGGCTGTCGCGAAATCAAGGACGTCATCAAAACCCTCGCCGGCCGCGGCAAGACCGTCATTCTCTGCAGCCATCTGCTGGCTGACGTCCAGGATGTCTGCAACAACGTCCTGATCATGTACGGCGGCAAGATCCGCGCCCAGGGCGCCCTGGACGAACTGCTGAACGTCACTGAAAAAACGCAGATCACCGCGCCCCGACTCTCACCGGAACTGGTCCAGGCCATCATCGATGTGATCCACCAGGCCGCGCCCGATGAAAACCCGGTGATCGACAATCCGACGATGACCCTGGAGGCTTTCTTCCTCGATGTGGTCAACAAAGCCCGGGCCGAAAGCGCCGCCACCTCGGGGGTCTCGGCCTCCGGCCAGATCGCGTCCTTCCTCGCCGGCGAAGCCGCCGACGAAGCCAGGCGCGAGGAACTCCTGCGCGCCCTCACCCAGGAAGAACCGGAGCCGGAACCCGAACCCGAACCGGAAGAACCGGCAGCCAGGCCCGACGTCGAAGCCCTCGAGCAACTGACCCGGGACGACGAACCGCAACCCGCGCCGGAACCCGAGCAGCCGCAGCTTACCGACGAAGAGAAGGCCGCCCGCAACAAGGCCATCGAAGACCTCCTTGACAAGTAGTCACCCGGGCTCCCTCCAGCGGCTGTCGCATCACCTCAAGCGCCGACCGCGTAAATTCCGGCGGCTCATCCAGGAACAAAATACCGTTGTGCGCCAGGCTGATCTCGCCGGGCGACGGGTTGCTCTGCCCCCCCCAGCAGGCCGGCGTCGGAAATCGTGTGGTGCGGCGCACGGAACGGCCGCTGCACCACCAACGGCGTGTCACCGGTCAGATGGCCCGCAACACTGTGGATCTTCGTCGTCTCCAACGCCTCCTCCAACGTCATCAACGGCAGGATCGACGGCAGCCGTTTGGCCGTCATGCTCTTCCCCGTTCCAGGAGGTCCTATCATCAGGATGTTATGGCCGCCGGCGGCAGCCACTTCCATGGCGCGCTTGACCATCTCCTGGCCTTTGACGTCGGCAAAGTCCGGCGCGGCCGTGCGGCCGGCTTCGAAGAACGAGCGTACATTCGTCCGTACCGGCGCCAGCAATTCGTCGCCGCGCAACCAGTTCACCGCCTGGTTCAGGTTCTTCACGCCGATCACGTTGATCCCCTGAACAATGGAAGCCTCCGCGGCGTTTTCTTCGGGAACGATGAGCGTTTCCAGCCCCTCCTGACGCGCGCGAAACGCAATGGCAAGCATACCGTGGGCGGGCCGTACCATGCCGTCCAGTGCAAGTTCACCAACGAGCATCGTCTTGGCCAACGGGCCCTCTTCAATCTGGCCGATGGCCGCGACCATGCCGACAGCAATCGGCAGATCGAAAGCCGCCCCACCCTTCTTCACGTCCGCCGGGGCCAGGTTGATCGTGGTGTGTCCATACGGATGCAGAAAGCCGCAGGCGCCCAGCGCGGAGCTCACGCGGTCACGGCTTTCGCGGACAGCTGCATCAGGTAGTCCTACGATCGCGACGGTGGGCTTCTCACCTGACTTCGTCGCGTTGATTTCGACTTCAACTGTATAAGCGTCAATGCCCATCAGGGCCGCGGAATAAGTCTTCGCAAGCATCGGGCTCAAACCCCATAGAAAATGATTCTCAATTCACAAATGGAAGGAGTACCCCAGTACCACCGTTCCCGGGAGCCGTCGCGGACCCACACCGCAAGCGCTCCCCACGCGCCAGCCACCATACCGTCAGCAATTCCCGACGCAAGCAGAACATGAAAATCTCATATCAGACCGCCGAATTCCCCAACAGGGAGGACGCCCCCACAAAAGCTCTTTCTTCCCCCGTCCAGCAACCCGCCCGGCCAGTCCAGAGGGCTTAGGCGCAGAAAACAGGAAACCGTTACGCTCAGCCCCAGGACCTCCTTCAAAGCGCCAACGGTGCGGCAATATACCAGCCCAAGTCGAAGGCCTGAGCCCCATGGGTGTAACATACCCGACCGCGCCCCGATCCGTCGGCGCCCTGTTGCAGAAGGCAACTCCGGCCGACCATTGAGGCTAAGCTTAAAGGCTACCATTTTAACAATAACAATTAACAATGGGCGCTAAGGACGTTTTTCTGCCAAGCATCAGATATGCAACTTCCTAATATTTATATGGTTGCTGCCTGATTTTAAAGGTCTGACATGGGGTGTTAAATATTCGGCCCCGCCTCAAAAAAAGATCACCTAAAAAATCTTGA
>CAYLNH010000074.1:10326-26366 GCA_964384625.1 uncultured Lentisphaerales bacterium | reverse complement strand
GGAGTTCATACCGGTGACAGATCCGCAAGTACCGCAGGTTCCCAACCTCTTGAGAATCGGGACTCGAGGCAAAGAAGGGCAGTAATCGAGGGCTTACCCCTCCGGGCGCATTTCAGTGTACTCCGTCCTTTACCTCGTTCACCCCACGCCTATGGTGTAGCCTTCAACCAATGAAAGGACTGATTATGAAGCTGGCGGCAAATACACGGCTGGTGATGACCGGCGACTCCATTACAGATTGCGGCCGCGCCCGGCCCGTTGGCGAAGGCGGCGGTGTCGGCAACGGCTACGTCGCCCAGGTCGATGCCCTGCTCACGGCATGCTGCCCCGGACGGCAAATCCGCGTCATGAACACCGGCGTCAGCGGGAATACCATCCGTCATGTCGCGGAACGCTGGCAAACCGACGTGGTCGACCTGAAACCCGACTGGCTGTCAATGATGATCGGCATCAACGATGTCTGGCGCCAGTTTGACGCGGCGCGGCATCCGGAGAAACACGTCCGACTGGATGAATATGCAGCGACCTGCGACCGTCTGATCGGTGGAATTCGACCGCATTTGAAAGGCCTGGTGCTGATGAGTCCGTATTTCATCGAACCGAACCGGGAAGAGCCGATGCGGAAGATGATGGACCAGTACGGCGCGGTCGTGAAACAGACGGCCGAGAAGTATGACGGCATCTTTGTCGATGTCCAGGCGGCCTTCGATGATGTCCTGGAACAGGCCCATCCGATGGTCCTCGCCGGCGACCGCGTACACCCGGGGCAGGCCGGGCATATGGTCATCACCCGGGCCTTCCTCAAGGCAATCGATTTCGAATGGTGATCAGCGCCTCAGTGGTTTTTTCGTTCTCCGAGCGAATGAACCGGCGGGAGATCCCCATGTCATACGTTTCCGCAACGCTGTTCGGCAACCGGAATCCCCTTGAACCCGGCGGCGACAGACCTATTGTCGCTATACGTAAACCACGGTAAACTTGCAGGCCGAAACCGATGACCAGACAAACCAGATCAGCTCTGAAAGATCGAATCCGGGAGTTGGCGCGGAATCCCGAGATCATCTCGGGGATCCACAACTACTGCGATCGCTGGTGTGAGCGCTGCGCCTTTACCTCCCGCTGCATGAATTTCGCCGTCAGTGACGAACAGCTTGAGGATCCGGCAGCCCGGGACATCAACAACGGCGCCTTCTGGGAGCGCCTCGGCGAGACCCTGCACGCCTCCATGGAACTGCTCCAGGAAGCCGCCGTCGATCGCGGAATCGAGCTGACGGCCGACACGGATGCCCCCGGAATCGACGAGCGCCTGGATCAGGATGCCCGCGACCATGAATGCTCCCAGGCCGCCGGCCGCTACCACAAAATGGTGGATGCATGGTTCCAGCAGGCCGAGCCGGCCTTCGCCGCGAAAGGCAAGGAACTGACGCAGCAAGTCGAAATGGATCTCCCGGGAGACACCCCGCGCGAAGACGCGGGCCTGCTCAAGGACGCCGTCGAAGTCATCCGCTGGTACGAGCATTTCATCTGGGTCAAACTCATGCGCGCGATCCGCGGCCGAATGGACGAAGACCTGGACGGCGACGAGTTCGACGAGTACCCGAAGGACTCCGACGGCTCCGCCAAGATCGCCTTGATCGCGATGGACCGGTCGCTGGCCGCCTGGGGCGAGCTCTTCCGGCAGTTGTCCGACTGCGAGGACGACATCCTCGATATCCTCCTCCACCTGGACCGTCTCCGCAAGAACACCGAAGCCGCCTTTCCGAACGCCCGCGCCTTCATCCGCCCCGGTTTCGACGAGGGATAGCTGCACCTGCCGCGAAAAGGGTACGGGATCGTGTTTCTGCTTTCCGAAAAGAAGCCCCAAGCTCAGCTTGGGGGGGCTTTTCGCGCTGGGTGTAGCTGCACCGTACAATGGCCGGCGGGACCGAGGGATAGACGGAAGTAGAAAGCTTCCCGCGGGAGATGCAGCCACCGACCACGCGCTGCCGCCGCACGAGGCGGCAGGTGGGCAAGGGCATTTCGGCCGGACCAGTTCCGCCCGGGTTGGTGCTTGCCCCGCTTTCCCTTCCACCTGCCGAATCTCCGGGAAAACCCGGGGTGCGTTCCGGCACATGAATTCCTGGCAATGCGCGACCGTGAGTTCCTTGTTCTGCCGCGCGGCCTCCCAAACCAATTGATGATCGGCGGGTAACGGGGCGTCTGCCGTGAAGCGATCCGTGCCGAAAGACAGCTGCTTGTGGAAGCGGCACATCGCTCACCCAAACAGAAAGCGGACGCTGTTGTCATGTGCAATACGGCGGCGGATCTTCGCGGGCAATTTCCGGAACGCCTTGTATTCCTTCGTCAGCAGACAAGTCAGCTGCATCCATGTCTCCTCGCCGTTCTTGTCGATGACGAAGCTGACCCACTGGTGCGCCGGCGTATCCGTTCCCCAGAGGATTGTCTCCGGGTACGTCTCCGCCAGTTTCAGCATGACCTTCGACTGCGCGGCATCGCGGTAGTCGGCTTTGAAGCGATCATGTTCCCGCGCAACGGCCAGGTGATTCCGGCGCGCCAGCTGCATATGGATATTGAACGCGGACAGGTCCACCCAGCAGTTCGGCAATTCGGCAGCGCGGTCCAGCGCCCGGCGATCGAACCGACAGGTGTGTGCCAGACAGAACCGGACTTTCGGTGTGGCCTCGACGACCTTGAGGATCTCGAACACGTTCGCCCAGGGATCTGCCGGCATTACCGCGGTGTGGATCATAAAGGGCAGATCGTACTCCGCCGCAAAGGCGAGGAGGTCCTGCTTGCCCTTCAGCAGGTCGGTGATTGGCGACTGCGAATAGGTCGACGCCGTTTTCAGCCCGAACAGAGGGTACTGCGCGATCAGTTCCGACAGCACCTCGACCTGCTCGCGTGATTTCCGACTCGGATCGAACATGGCGAACGGCAACAGCCGGTTCCCCAACGCCGGCACCGCATCGTAGATTTCCCGCAGCAGCCGCCGGTTCTCAAACGCATACGGACATGACGATGTCGACTTGCGGTCTTTGCGGAAGACGCCTTTGCGGTAGGCATGTTTCTCGAAGTACTCGGAATATACGAACGGGAATGTCGCCGCGAAATCGATTTGCCCGGCATCCATACGGCGGACCAGGTCCTCACCCGTTTGCGCATACGGAATCGAGCCGCTCTCAAACAAGATCGGGTCGATGCCCGTGTGCGTGTGGATGTCGATCAGCGCACCGGAGTTCTTGCGTATTCTGTTTTGTATGGTGCTCTTTTTCATAACAGTGGCATCGGCAATGAATTCCGCTGAACGGTAACCGGGCTCAGTAGCCGATTTCCCAGGTTTGCTCAATGTCCATGGCGGCGGTCTCGCTGACGTAGACGTCCGTACGCAACGTCTGCATGAGTGATCCCGGCATTTTCGGGGTTACGGGCCCATGCAGACACAACCGCGTCGTCAGTCGCTGCCAGCTCGAGAATGTACCTTGGATCGAGATGCTGTGGAAATCAAAACGGTGTTTGCAGGCGATGACCTCGGCGGGCCCGATCGTTGCGGCTTTCGGGGGGACCATGGCCAGGTCGCCGCTGCAGCCGAAACAGCCGTGCAGTGA
This sequence comes from uncultured Lentisphaerales bacterium, assembly GCA_964384625.1. GTDB lineage: Bacteria > Verrucomicrobiota > Lentisphaeria > JABSQK01 > JABSQK01 > CAYLNH01. The sequence goes on along the minus strand of CAYLNH010000074.1, from coordinate 22,761 downwards.
GTTCTGCGCGATGGTGAACGGACTCAGTGTCACCAGACGCGCGCCGGCCTGCTTCCACTCGTCCAACGGCAGATCAAATTCGGGTGCGTCCGGTTCGACAAAGGCAATATGGCCCGTCCAACCCGGGCCAAAGTAGCCGATCTCCGCGCCGCCCAAATCCTCGATCAGTTTGCCGTAATGCCCCAGATTCTCCTTCGTGAAGCCGACGAACTGCTCGCGCGGTGGGCGTAGTTCCTCGTCGAGGTTGGCCCAGAAGAAATTTACCATCGCGTGTGTGAAGCCCCACTCCCAGTCGGCCGGCGCGATGTTGCCGTCCTGGTCGGCGTACTCGTCCATGGCAAAGGCCCAGACATGCGAGCAGTCGACCTGTGCGTCGTTCAGGAGTTTGGCCACGTGCGCGTAGCCCGGCCAGGGATTCGGCAATACCAACACGCACTTGCGGCCTTCTTTCTGCGTCGTTTTGATGCGGCCGACGATGTCGTCAAACCAGATCGGCGCCAACGCATCGTCGGCAATCACGCGAATTTGGAAGTCCGGATTCTGGTGTTTGTCGATGTCTTCCCGTTTGATCTTTCGGCAGCGCTCGATCGCCTCAAGATCACGAAACGGCACACAATCTGCCGGCGCGTATTTGAACTGGCTCATCCCTTGTTGTCCTTCTCTTTCGTTAATGCGGTCATCGCCATCGCGGCGCAACCAAGTAGCGGCGAAGCATCAGTCGGCTGCAGCTCCACCGGTAATTTGTCTTTAAGGCATTCGACCCAGGGCCCGCACTTACGGCCGCCGCCGGCCAGCAGCACGCCTTGCTCCAAGACGTCGGGCCCCATTCGCCTGATCATCTCATGCAGGCGGTTTGCCAGGCAGATCAGAACGGCCTTCGCTTTCTCGGCAGAGCCCTGGGCCGCGGTTTCTCCTTCCCAGTGCCCGCTGCCGGCATCGCCGTCGGCAATGAAGCGGAGTCCGCCAAGATCACCGGCGGATGCTGCTGCCTGTGTGAATGATTCGTCCGTCGTACAACCGGGCAGGACCTGTTTCGCCCAGTTGGTCGTGCAGCCGCCGTGTTCATCTGCCACCATCTGGTAGGAGCGGCCGTCGGGATACGGGCCGCGCATGGTGCCGGGTGTTGTCGGCGGTAACTCGGGACTCGTGCGGTAGGCGACTTGCGCCGTGCCCAAGGTGATCAGCAGGGCGTCGGAGGCATGCACCCCGGCGCCATAGGCGCCCGCGGTCTGGTCGTTGCCGGCGAGTACGATGGGGATCCCCGCCGGCAGGCCGAACGCACCGTTTGTCCGGGCGGCGATGGAAGCCGTAGGTACGAGCTCGGGCAGATTGCTCCGCGTGATTTCACAGCACGCCAGGGCGGCGTCCCACCAGTCGGCCTGCTGCAGGGAATACAGCCCGCTCATGGCCGCCAGATTGGGATCGATGACGGCGCGGCCGGACAGGGCCTGGACCAGCCACGTCGGCAGATGCAGGACAACATCATCGGGGGTGATAAAGCTTTCCTTGCGGTCCTGGATGTAGGCGAGCTTGGCAACCAGCAGTACCGGCAGACACTCGCCAACACTGGTGTGCTCGGCGAAGTCGGAAAGTTCACGTGCCGCGCGATTGTCACGCTGCGGACGAGCGTCCTGCCACGAAATGAAGGAGGTCCTTGGATTCCCGGCTGCATCGCAGACCGCAAAGGTTTGCGCCTGACTGGTAATGCCGATCGCCTGCAGGTCCGCGACATCAACGCCGGATACCTCCAGGGCACTGTCGATTGCAACACGGGCGCGTTCGGCAATGTGGTCGGGAGCCAACTCGACAATACCGCCCTCGGCGTAATGATAGTCCAGCAGGGCGCTGCCTTCACCAATGATGTTTGCGTCGGCGTCAATCACACCGGCTTTGAACGATGTCGAACCAAGATCAATTGCGAGTATCATTAGCACGTCCAATGGTTCGCCCCTTTCAGGGACGTGATGCGATCCAACATATTCCCCGGGTTTCTTTCAGTCACCCGGGGCTACTCATGTTTCCGCCCCCTCGGGGGCGGTCCTCTACTGATTGCCGATCACCGATCACTCTTTTCGGAACAGTCGTCCGAAATATATCATGAGCATCCCAGACGACGCAGTCTATGACTGCCCAAAGGGCAGTAGAGAGCGAAGCGAACGCCAACTCATGCCTCCGGAGCACAAGCAGGGATGCTTGTGATACAGTCGGAATTCGCGCCTGGTCGATCGCTGACGGAATGAGAACATCACCGATCACCGATTGCCGATCACCGATCACCGATCACCGATCACCGATCACCGATTACCGATCACCGTCCAGGCGCCACTGGCGGCAGACTCGCGGCAGGCTTCCATCAACTGCTGAATGTAGATGCCTTGGTCGAGTCCGGGCTTGCCGGGGTTGCCGGCGGCAATATCAAACAGGAAATTGGCCAGGCATGCCAGGTGCCCGCGCATCCAGCCGATCGACGCCTTGGGTGTTGGGAAACCGTTGGCCGGCTCGGGATAACGCTGCCCGCAGGGAACCTTGGTCCAGCCCTGGACGCCGCCGATCGGTTTGTTCGGAGCGCCCTGATCCCAGATCTCAAGATGATGCGGGTCCATGCCGTTGTAGCGGATTGCGCCTTTCGAGCCGTGGACTTCAAAACGCACCTCGTCTTCCGTCCCGGTAGCGATCTTCGTTGCTTCGATGTTGCCCAGGGCGCCGCTTTTCAAACGCGCCAGCAGCATCACACAGTCCTCCGTATCAACGGCAACCATCTGCGTCGGATCATCTACTGACGGGCGCTCCGGAAACGCAATACTCGTCGCTGCCAGGATCGCGTCATAGTCGCCCAACAGAAAGTGGACAAGATCGAGGACGTGCGACGCGAGGTCGGCGATGACGCCGCCGCCGGCAGCAGCCGACAGTTTCCATTTCAACGGCGCATCCGGGTTGGCACTGCCGGAATGCAGATAGCTGCAGCGGAACTCGAGAACATCGCCCAGGAAACCGTCATCGATCAGTTGTCGGGCACGCATTGCCACCGGGAAGAACCGATTCTGCAGCGTCATCTGCGCCGTCCCCCGGTAGCCCTTCAGCGCCGCACCGACCTCCTCGGCTTCTGCCAGCGTCGCGGTCAACGGTTTGTCGCAGTAGATATGTTTGCCGTTGGCCAGCGCCGACAGGACCTCCTCCTTGTGCAGGTGATTCGGAGAGCAGATGTGAACGATGTCGATCGCAGGGTTCTCGGTGATCTCGCGGAAGTCCGTCACCGCCTGCTCGGCGTCAACGAGGTCCGCGCCGGCCGCAGCAGTTGCTTCACGGCTGGTGCAAACGTGCGTGATTTTCGGCTTGAACGGCAACGGCTGGTAGTACATCGGCAGGTTGACGTAGCCCCAGGCATGCACTTTGCCGATGAAGCCGAATCCGACGAAACCAACATTCATGGTTTTCTCAGTCATGGTTCAGTTCCTCAATCAGTTGCAGCGCCGTGTGTACCAGTAGCGCCCCGGACTCCGGCGCAAAGACGGCGTTGGCTGCCTCGTAGCCACCTTCGCCGACGGCTTTCGGTGTCACCACATAGCCCTGCAGTTCACCGTTTACCAGACTCACAACGAACGTCCTGGCGGCAGCCCGTTGCTTGATCTCCAGCGCATATTCTGTAAAGCACTCGCCCGGCAGGCCGGCAAGGCAGGTGTTGCCGATTCGGAGTGCCTGCACGTCAATCGGCAGGTAGTCTCGCGACAACCTGTTCTCGATCTCGCCGCGAGCCTCGGCCCGGGCCAACGCCACCATACCCTCGGCGCCGAAGATGGCGCACTCAGCGGTTCGCACTTCGGGTCGCGGCGCGCCTTTCTCCTTCAACCGGTCATACGTCTCCCGATATTCGCGCAGTTGCTCTTCGGCTTCCGCTACCGGCAGGAGCTTCCGGCGCGGCAGTTCGACCTCTGTCATAACGGCGGCAAGCTTCGGGTTGTCGTCCCACGAGTCGCCAGCCAGATCCGCCAGCGCATTGCACACGGCGTCCCCCAACTTGCGGCCGAGACGTTCGGCTTCGGCAAACGTCTGGCCCTGCACGCAATAGCGCGGGCTCTGGTTGCCGCAGGGGGCGTTGTGATAGACCACCGGGAGGTCCTTGCCGAATTGCTCCCGGATCGCCAGTCGGGTGTAGTGCGGAAAATCGGAAGAGACCAACGTTGAGTCTTCGTGCAGCACGGTCGGGTGCATACCGTAGATCGTGGCGACGCCGATCATCCGATCACTTCCTGCAGCCCGCACAGCGAGTACGCCACACTCCGGATCGGTCACCCCGTCAACGGACAATCGATTGCTGCCGACGCCCGAAGCGTCAGCGGTTGTCCACTGCAACTCCGCCGGCTCGAGGTGCGCCAGGGTTGAGACCGCTGCGTCGACCGTCTGTTCGCACAAGTCGCCCAGGTACTCCGGATCCGGTGGCGGGATCGTCCTATCATTCTGCCACGGAATCAGTCGCGTCGTCACCGGGCCGGAATGCGTATGCGTGCAGGAAATGAAGACGTTCTCCGCCCCGGCATGCGTGTGCACGGCAATCTTGTCCCTGATGTTGCGGGCCGTTTGCGGCTCCAGCATCAGAACATCCAAGCTGATCAATGCAAAGCGCTCGTTCTCCAGCTCCAACACGATGACCGAAGCCAACAGGGGATCGTGAATGCCCGTGTGGATGCGCTCGACATGGGGGTACCCGTAGAGCGCCATTGGCTTCGTCGGTGAGATGTCTCGCGTTGCGGCGGCGGCGCGAAGCGGCATGTGCTACTCCTCGTTCAGCCGGACCAGGTCCAGGCCCGGGATGTACTTGCAGGCCTCCGCCAGGGCTGCCCCACAGCGGCCGTAGCCCATTGCGGTGTGATGGATAAACGGCCCTTCCATCAGCAGCCGTTCCCAACGCGGCCAGTTATCGACCTTCATCCAGACGTAGTTGTTCTGCGTGTCCGGACCGGCCATCGACGAACCTTCGCCAACAGCAAGTTTGTAGTCGCCGGAATCGCCATCGAAACGGGCAACTGTAATGTTGCCGTCGCGCAGGCGGAAGTGCGGCATGCCGGCCAGCGGACTTGGCAGAATCCAGTGATGCCCCAGCTTCTGCGTTGCGTCCGGATGGCACATCTTCGTCGGCGCGCCCGCATGCCAGATCAACACACCGTTATCGTCTTCCGGATGACGCACCGTGACGTCGGCCAGGAATACCGGATCAGCGGCCAGTTTCGCGCGGTGCAGCAGCAACAGGCTGATCGCCCCGTGGATGTCGGACTCACAGGATACGGGGATGGTGTCGGATACCATGCTGTTGGCGTAGAAGCAGTACGCGCCCATGGCGTCCACCAGCGAGGTGAAGTCCTGCATGGCGATGGCATCGAGTCCATCGTCTGCCGCGTGGGCGAGCATCTGATCGCGGACCGCCAGGATGTTGATCAGCGGTTCGTCCGTCTCAAAGCCGACCACTTCCACTTCGTGGCGCAACGCCGCCGCTTCGTCCGCATACGCTTTCTGGTTTTCGGCGATCCGATTCCGGACGCGGTCAATAAAGGTGACCATGTCGATCGGCAACACCTGGACGTTGAATCGTTCCAGCAGCTCGCTTTCGTTGATAATCGTGGTCCAGAAGAAATCGATGCGTTGCCCGATATGCCCGATTCGTACACCTTGCCGGAAAACGTCGACCGCGGCCGCGGCGCGGACAAACGTGTCGACGCCTTCGCGCAGTTGCGGATCGTCGATATTGCAGTTCTCGATGTAGGTGAACTTCACGCCGAGTTTACGCAGCACCTTGCTGCTGGCAAACATGCCGCAGAGTGTATCGCGATAGCGGGTGCCGTCGTCCTTCGGCGCCTCATCGCGCGGACCCCAAAGCAGGACCGGGACGCCGAGCTCTTTGGCGATCATCCCGACTGCGCCTTCCGTACCGAAGTTGCAGTGCGGCACAAATAGACAGTTGATCTGCTGTTGCTGGAAATGTCGGACGGCGTCGTCTACGTGCGCCTGGTCGCGCACCATGCCGTCCGGCAGGATGGTGTCGAGATCGGCGAAATCGATCTGCCACTGCGTCAGTTTCTGCTGCAGTTGCTTCTTGTATTCCATCGCCTTCTCATGGCTGAAGACGAATTTGCCGATGGGGCAAAGGCCGAGAAGCGGCTTCGCTTTCGTACTCATCTGGCTTTCCCTTTGTAGTTGCCGCCAATGGGGATTTCTGTATCTGCGAAATAGTTGTCGTCGATCTCACAAGGACTGCTCAATTCCAGGAGCAACGCCGGGCCGATGCCCGTGAAGCGGTGAAGTCTCCCAGGGGGTACCGGCAGAACGTCGCCCGCGGAAAGATGCCTTTTAGTCCCGTCGAAGTCCATCTCGATTTCGCCTTTGACCATGAAGAACGTTTCATGCTTTGCCTGATGCTGATGTCGCGGACAGGTCTGGCCAGCGAAGACAAACAGGTACTTGCCGCAGTAGCCGGCCTCCATCTCGTTGGCAATCCAGAATTCGATCAAACCAACTTCATGGAAGCGGTCCAAACCGAAGTCCAGCACCAACGGCATCACGGCGGGCATGGCGACCTGCCAGTGGTCCAGGACCTCCTTGCACCGGGCCAACGCAGCATCAGCGGCCGGGCCGGTCATGGCGATCTGCAGTCCTTTGCTCAACTCGTGCATTCAGCCGTTGCCCAACCTTTGCGTCCTTCTTGTATCACAAGCATCTCTGCTCGTGAAGGCCATGAGCAGGGATGCTCATGGTACATTTCTTAGGTCTCAGCAACCTAGAGCCCAAAAGCCGTCAGGTCAGCTCTTTCTCGACCTCGGCGATTGACTCTTCAATGATGTCCATCGCCTTGTGCGCGACCTCGTTCGGCATGACTACCGGCGGGCTCATGCGTAGAATATGTCCGGCAGGAATCCACGCCAGGCCCTTCTGGAAGGCGCGCTGGTAAATCAAGGACCCGGCCTCGTTGAACGGTTCCCTGGTCTCCTGGTCCTTCACCAGTTCGACGCCCATCAGACAGCCTTTGACGCGCGTATCGCCGACGATGGCGAACTGCTCCTTCCAGTTGCGCATGCGATCGGCGAAGATGTCTTCCAACTCGAGTGCGTGCGCCAGGAGATCCTCTTCCTCGATGACCTCGATGCAGGCCAGGGCCGCGGCACAAGCCATCGGGTTGCCGCCGTAACTGCTGGAGGCGGAGATCGCCTCAAAGGTCTCCATAAACGGTTCGCGTACGGCCACGGCCGTTACGGGGAAACCGTTGCCGAAGCCTTTGCCCATGGTGACAACGTCCGGCACCACGTCCCAGTGTTCCATACACAACCACTTACCTGTCCGTGCCCAACTGGTGAGGACCTCGTCCGCCATCAGCAGGACATTGTGTTCGTCGCACAACTTGCGCAGCTTCGGGAAGAAGTCGTCCGGCGGGATCACCGAGCCGCCCCACCCCTGAATCGGCTCCAGGACAAACGCCGCCACCTGGCCGGCCGTGCCGCGGTCCAGATATTCCGCATAGAACCGGATATAGGCATCCGTGTCGATGCTGCCGTCGTCTTTGGTCCAATGCGGGTGGTACGGGTCCGGGCGGGGGACCATGTGGAAACCGGGGGCGCGCGTCGGCCCGTAGACCGTGGACCGGATGTGAGCCAACGACACCGAACCGTAGCTCTTGCCGTGGAAATCATAGAAGCAGGAGATCATCTCGTGCTGCCCCGACGCGGCGCGGCAGATCCGCAGACCGGCTTCGACCGCCGCAGTGCCGCAATCATAAAACTGGAAGCCTTTCAGATCGCCCGGCATAATCTCGGCCATCTTCTCGACCAGTTTTGTCTTGATCTCAGTCGTGAAGTCATGGCAGTTCATTAGTTGGCCGGCGGCCTTCTGAACGGCTTCGGTTACTTTCGGGTGACAATGTCCCAGCGTGGTGACGTAGATGCCGGACGAGAAGTCGATGTATTTGTTGCCGTCGATGTCGGTCATCGTACAGCCCTGGCCGGAGTCGAACGCGACGGGAAACAGTTTCACCTGTGAACTCAAACCCTTGAAGTACTTGGTGCAGCGATTGTGCATCGCGACGCTTTGCGGACCGGGCAGTTGGTCCGTGATGATGTTCGGGGACTGATTCAGATCAATCGCGTACTTGGATGGATCGTACATGGAAGGGACTCCTGTATTCAGCGATCGGGTTTGGTGTAGACAGTCTGGGTCCTGATTTTGCGGAGCGCCGCACGATCAGCACGAGACACCCCGGAATCGGTGATCAAGGTGGTTTTGTCCGTCAACCGGCCGGCAATCGCGACGCCGCGTTTGGCGAACTTCGAACTGTCGATGCAGACAAGGACCTCCTTCGCCTGTTCCTGGGCGGTCTTCGAAAGGGATGCGGTCGGGACATCGGCGGCGTAGAACTCGCCGGTCTCAGCATCAAGCGCGTCGCCGCCGACAACGGCGAGGTCCAAGCGGAAATCGCGAATGCGACCCACTGCCAATTCGCCGACGAGGTCCAGGCTCTTGCCCGCCAGTTGTCCGCCGTACATGACAACGGTGGTCTGCTCATGATCGAACAGTTCGAGCGCCACGTGCAGGCTCGGCGTGAACACCTGTGTGCCAGGATCATCCGGAAGGATGCGAGCGACGTGGGCAGCTGTCGTGCCGGTATCCAGGTAGACGGCCATGCCCGGCCGCAGCCGTTGGACGACTTCGCGGGCGATGGCTTCCTTCTCGGCACGCTGCCGACCGAGTTTGTCGGCAAACGGCAGTTCCGGTACGACCGTCGGCTGCAACACACAGCCGCCATGCGTGCGGGTCAGGAGCCCCTGCTGTTCCATCGCCGCCAGATCCCGGCGAATCGTCATGGGGGTGACGCACATCTGCTGCGCCAACTGCGCCACGGACCGCCGCCCGTGCTTCAGCAGCGTTTCACGGATCTTTTGGCGTCTCTTGCTTTGCACTTCTCACCTTTTAATGTTCATATCGAACATATCTATATTCGAAATAAACACAAGCGGTCAGGCAAGATTTTTCTGCTGGAAAGGGCGGCGGCAAGACGGCGACATCGCTGCGAAACTGATGGGGGGACGGCCCGTTCCCCCGCGACTGCAGAGAGGTCCCCGGGACGTCGTCCGGCGCGATGCTTTGCTCTCTCGTTCTGCGGGCATACGCCAGTGTATCGTCCCATAGATCCGAGGCGTGATTGAGCGCCTCTTCGCGCTCTGCTTCGTTAGTCGTGAACCAAGATCTTCATCTCGCTTTGCCTCAACTGCCCGGCAGCGCATGGAAGATCCATCGGAATCACTTATGCTCCCGGATTCCCGGGACGACACACCAGACTGAAGAGAGGCTGGCACTCCCCGGCCACAGCCAGGGGGATTTTTGCGGCGGGTGAAGCCAGTGCCATGCAGTCACCGGGTTTGGCTATACCCGGCCGGGTCCGAGGGTGTATCTTGATTACCGAAACTCAGGTGTTCCCGACAGAAGTCGGAGATGCGCGGTCGAGACGACTGCGGCCACGCCCGGAAGCAGACCGTCTGAAACGGTCCGCAGGACTTCTGTCGGTGGCATCAAACTCACGGCAAAGTCTGGGGATTGAGAACCGCAGAGACTGAAACCTGACACCCGACACCTCCTGAAAGGACCCCGCTTGCGGGGCAAGGGAATGGAACCATGACTGACAAACCGAATATCATTTACATCCTCGGTGATGATCACCGGGCAGAGCAGTTGGGGCTGCATGGCAACCCCGTTTTGCGGACGCCGAACATCGATCAACTGGCGCGAGACGGCGTGCTGTTCCGGAACGGGTTCTGCACGAGTCCGGCGTGTACGCCGAGCCGCACCTGCCACTACACCGGGCAGTGGGAACGGCGGCATGGGATCAATTTCAACAGCGACTCAAGCCTGGCGCCGGCGGCGTGGGCGAACTCGTTCCCGATGCGGCTGAAGGCGGCCGGGTACTTCACCGGCTGGGTCGGCAAGAACCACGTTCCGGCCGGTGAGGACGGCTACAAGAGCGGGCACTTCGAGGAGGTCTTCGACTACTGGTACGGCAACCACGGGCACAGCGGCTTCTACCCCAAGGAAATGGCCGGCATGAATGGTGGTTGGATCTACCGCAATGCCGCGGCCGACACCCAGGTGGAAGTGTTTGCCGAGGGCGCGATGAACTTCCTGGAGCCACAGAAGGAGTTCATCGAGGGCTGCAAACACCCCCTGCCCCGGCGTCCGCAGGACCAGCCGTTCTGTCTGTGCGTTACCTTTAATCTGCCGCACGCCAACGGCACCGGCACGATGCAGCTCCGGCCATCGGATGGCGAGGGGTACATCACGCGCTATCGCGATCAGTTCAACGAGGTCCCGATCCCGAAGACCTACGTCGCCTGGAACAGCATCGCCACGCCCCGCCTCCCGAGGGACGTCTACAACGGCGTCTACCTGCCGTCGTACGACTATGTCCGGCGACCGAACTTCCTGCAGGAACGACGTATTCGAGAGTACCAGGCCATCACCGGCATGGACCGCTTCCTTGGTGAACTGCGCGCGAAGCTGGAGGAGCTGCGGTTGGCCGATAACACGATCATCGTCTTCTCCACGGACCACGGCATTCATCACGGCGAGCACGGGCTCGGCGGCAAGTGCTTCCTGTACGAAGAGGACATTCGGATCCCGTATATCATCTACGACCCGCGCCTGCCGGCAGAAGCCCGCGGGAAGACACGCGAAGAACTGGTCGTCGCCCCGGACATGGCGCCGACAATGCTCGAATTGGCCGGCATGGACATCCCGGAGACAATGCAGGGAACATCGTTGACGCCGCTCTTGCGGAACGGGAAAACGACCTGGCGCGAAGACATCTTCACCGAACAGCTGATGGACATCCAGAACTACCCGCGCAGCGAGAGCGTGCGGACGAAGGACTGGAAGTACATCCGCTACTTCGCACGCACGGAAGACCCGTCGCAGACGGGCCCGTTCCGCGGCACGCTCGACAACTACATCGAGTGTCTGACGTCGCCGCTCAACGGCGAACAAGCGGTTTACGAAGAGCTGTTCGATCTGGTGAATGACCCTGGCGAAGTCCACAACCTGGCGGGCGACAAGACCGCGAACACGAAACTGAACGAACTGCGCGAACGCATCCTCGTGCTGGGCCGCGAAGCCAAGGGCGATGACTCGCCGCCGTTGACGCTGGCCAACAGCACGAAACGTGGCGGCATTTGAGGGAAGGTGGTTGGCCCCGCAAATCCCCCTTTTACAGTGAGCATTTCTGATCACGAATGCTTCTACGCGGCTGTCCCGACCTTGATGAGGGGGAGCCGGGATCTCGATCCCAGAACACTTCCCACATCCGCCCCTCCCCGTTCCTGCTACCGATACTGGTTACCGATTACTCTTTACTGAACAGCTTTCCGAAAATGTATCATGAGCATCCCAGACAACGCAGTCTACGACTGCCCAAAGGGCAGTAGAGAGCGAAGCGAACGTCAGCTCATGTTCCGGGGCACAAGCACGGATGCTTGTTATACATCCGGAGTTTGCACCTGTTCAGTTGCTCACGGAGTGAGGACATCATTGGGGCGCTGACTACCGATTCCAGGGAATCATTCTCATCTGTCCTCAACTACTCGCTAACCACCATCAACTATCAACTGCATCAGTGGACCGCTTCGTAGCCTTCGGGGAGCAGATTCCATTTCGGCCCATAGACGTGTACACGTTTGGTCGGCTTGCCGTCTGGCGTCTGCAGGGGTCGGCCGGCATGGGCCCAGGCAAGGATGCTGCCGGCAAGATTGCGAATCTTGAGATTCGGGTGCTTGCCAAGGAGGTCCCTGGCATAAATGCCGCTGCGCGAGCCGATGGTGCAGTAGACCACGATCTGCTGTTTGCGATAGCGATCGAAATCGGCTTCGAAGCGGGCCGCTGTGATCGCACCGGGTATCATGGAAACGTTTTGTTCGCTCTTCTCCCGCACGTCCACAAACACCAGTTCGGTTTTGGCGGCCCGTTGCTTTGCCGCCGCCGGAGTGATGTCCGCAACATCCGGGAACGCTTTGCGATAATCCGCGTACATGTCCTGCAGGCGTTGGAAACGATCTTCATATTTCACCGGCTTTCTGTTCCAGCCGACGAACCCGAGCTCCATCACCGCCAACCCGGCCAGCAAAGCCGGCACAATCAGAAATCGGCATAATGGGGTTTGCATCGTCATTCCGCTTTCCTCTGTCGATGCATTCAACCGGGGATGCAATCCAAGTCGGGTCGCCATCGTGCGGGGATCTGTTGCGCGGCTGTCCGGACAGCAGGCAGCCGCGGGACGGATTCCCGTGCTGCTTCGGACGACCTGCCGGTGTGAAGTGATCCCGACCCGAACCGTTGCGGCGACCGGATGCTCATAGTACAGGAGGCGCAGTTGAGACAACGGCGGCTACGGCAGAAAAGGAGGAGGCGCAGTTG
>CAYLNH010000074.1:0-10226 GCA_964384625.1 uncultured Lentisphaerales bacterium | reverse complement strand
GCGCAGTTGAGACAACGGCGGCTACGGCAGAAAAGGAGGAGGCGCAGTTGAGACAGCGGCGGCTACGGCAGAAAAGGAGGAGGCGCAGTTGAGACAGCGGCGGCTACGGCAGGAATGTGTGAGCTGAAGCTCACGGGACTGGAGGCGCGGGCGAGCCGCCCCGCGGCTGCAAGGCGGCTCAGAAGCCGAGGCTGGAAAGCGGGCTGGATTTGGTGATGGTAACCTTGTCGCCGACCCGGAGTTTAAGTCGGTCGGCGGCGCTGCCCTGATTGACGGCGATCTCCAGGACACCGAAGCTGTTGAAGATGGCCAGCGGATCGCCGGGCTCGGCATCGGCGTAGGCCTCGGTGCCGAGGGCGAGTTTCTGCCGGCGGCAACGAACGAAGTAGCTGGCTTCGTCGATCATCGCATCGTTGAAGAATTCCTCGGCAATGTTGGTCATACAGTTGCCGAAGTGGTCGATATAGCGGATCTCGCCTTCGATTCCGTCTGTGGTGCGAGCCGCACGGCTGTAGTCGAGCCGGACGGGATCGTCAATGACCGGGCCGAGTTCATTGAGCGGCAGGCCCTTGGAGATGTGCGCGGTAACCGGCGCAAACAGGTCGCGGCCATGGAAAGTACGGCTGACTTTGTCGAGGAAGAAATCCCAGTTGGCCAACTCGTAGGCCCGGCTTTTGGGGAACGCATTGAACAGCTCGGAGAGCACGCCGTTGTCCGGCGCAACGAAGTACTGTTCGCCGCATTGAATTGCCAATGCCCGCCGACCGCTGCCGACGCCGGGATCGACCACGACCAGGTGGGTTGTGCCGGCGGGGAAATAGGGCCAGGCAACGCCGACCAGAAAGGCCGCGGCGGTGATGTCCTGCGGCGGGATTTCATGGATCAAGTCAACGATGCGTGCGTCCGGGTTGATGCCGAGCATGACGCCTTTCATCATGCCGACAAAACCATCGCGCACACCAAAATCGGTGGTCAGGGCGATAATGCCGGTGGGTTTCATTGGTCCTCCTCCACTGCCTCCAGGATTCTTGCTGTCACGTCGTCAATCGTCAGATTGGTCGTATCAATCGTTACTGCATCAGCCGCGGCTTTCAAGGGCGCCACCGCGCGCGTGCTGTCAATCCGATCGCGTTCAGCGATCTCGGCGGCGACGGATGCCAGGGTGGCGCCGTCGGACGTCTCGTTGCCCTGCGCCAGGCGCCGACGGGCACGCTCTTCGGCGGTCGCCGTCAGAAAGAACTTCCAGCGGGCGTCGGGAAATACGACCGTACCGATGTCCCGGCCTTCGGCGACGACCAGTCCGAGTTCAGCGCAATCGCGCTGCCGCTGCACCATCCACCGGCGAACGACGGGCAGGCGCGATACCTGGCTGACGTACGCGGTAACGTCCGGCCGCCGGATGGCCGCCGGATCCACGGGGTCGCCGTTCAGCGTCAGGACCTGCCGGCCGTCACGCATTTCATAGCGGATCTCGACGCCGGCCAACAGCGCCTCCACATTGTCCGGCCGGTGATCCGGGTCAATGCCGTGTTGGCGCACGACCCAAGTCAAGGTGCGGTACATGGCGCCGGTGTTGATATAGTGGGCGCCGACCGCGTCGGCGACGCGCCGGGCCACTGTGCTCTTGCCGGAAGCTGCCGGTCCGTCAATGGCGATCTGTTGATCAGTCATGGTCTCATCGGGGCTGAAATCGGCTGGGAATATGGCAGGGATTGCCGCTGATCCAACCCCGCGTGCCGACAATTGCCGGAAATTCACCGGTTACGTCTTGGGCTTGCGCTTCTTGAGCGTGATCCTGGGCTTCAGACTGGCGTTGGGATCGGCGGCGGGCGCATCGAGCTCGGGGTCGGGCTCGGAAGCGGGCTCCGAATCGGTTTCGGTTTCGGCGCCAAGGCGTTTGAGCGCCTGCGTGGACGTCGGTTTGATGCCGCGGCGTCTGGGGGTTTCATCCGTCGAAATAACCGGCGGCGAGAGGTCCTTGGGCGCGGCGGCGACCATCGACGTCACCGACGCCTTCTTGTTGGGATCGACCGTGGAGATCACGGGCCCGGGCAAGTCTGCCGCCGGCTCCGGTTCCTTGGCCGGGGGAACCGGTTCGCCGGGGGACTGGTCGGATTCGTCGGCTGTGGGCTCCGGCCCGGCGACCGGCGCTGTGATTGCCGGCGGTTCGGCAGCAACGGGCTCAGCGGCTGCCGGTTCGGGCTCAACGGTTGCCGCTTTGTCCGCATCCGGCTTGGGGAAGGTCATCCGCATGGGTTTGCGGCCCTTGATGCTGGTGAACTCGGGTTCGGAGTCATCGTTTTTCTCGGGTAACAAGGTTTCCGGTTCCGGCTCTGGCGCAGCGGTCGAAGCCGGCGGCGCAGACTGGAGCGGCGGAGTTGCGGCGGGAACCTGCCCGGTCTCTCCGGGCAGGACCGGATGCAGTTTTTCGATCTCGCTGACCAACGCCTCGAAGGAGGCCTTGGTCGATGTCGCGGTGGGCGGCGGCGCGGCAACTGGTTCAGGGGTCGCTTCCGGTTCCGGTTCCGGTTCGGGCGCGGCGGTATCCTCTTCGATCTCGGAAAAGATCTCCGTCAGAACGCCCAGCCGTTCATCAACGGAATCCTCCTGGTGCGGCAGGAACATGAACGCCTCCAGGAAGCCGTTTTCATCCTTGTGCACCTCGAAGATGTCGATACCCTCACACTGGATAACGGTGGATCGGTCGAAGTTGCGCAGGGCCTCGGTCAACTCCGGCGGCGGCAGGTTGGCACACTGCAGATAGGGGATGTTCTCGGCATTGATCGACGTCACCACCCGGCCTTCGCGATCAACCACGACAATTCCGACGCGCATGGTGCTGACCATCCGTTCCAGCCGGAGACGAACGTTCTCACTCTCGTCGACCATGCCCATGGCGGTGCCGACTTCATCGTCAAGCTGCTGTTCGAACTCGGCTTCCATGGCGGCCCGCCGCTGCTGTTCATGCTCGATTTCCGCCCGGAGCTGCCGTTCCAGGAGGTCCTTCTGTGAACGCATATCGACGCAGGCCTGCTTGAGTTTGGCAATGCCTTCCTTCTTCTTGGCGGCATCCGCTTTGAGCTTCATGACCTCGGCCTGGAGATCGTCGGTTTCCCGGGCTTTGCGGCGGGCTTCATCGAGTTCGCCTTCGAGTTGCCGCAGCCGCGCCGTCAGCTCCTCGACGCGGTCGCCCCCGGCGACGGCCGTGCCGGCGGCCGCGGCCGAACCGACAAGGCGGCGGACCTCCCGGGCCATGGCATGCTGCAGGTAGTTGGTCAGTTTGCGCGCCTCCGGAATCCGTTTCAGCCCGATCTCGGCACTTTGCCGCAGCCGGCTCACGACCGGTCCGAAGTTAACGCCCTTGATGGTCTTGACCGATAACCGCCGGCTCCCGGCGGTCTCGCCGGCGGCGGCATTCAGCCGGGCGTCGAGCAAATCCAGCATCTCTTCGGCGTCAACATCGTGGTCCTCCATGATGTGCTGCAGTTTCTGCAGAAGCCGACGGCTGGCGTCGGCATCCATCGAGATCTCGGACAGCATTTTCTGGACGGCCTCGAGAGAGTGCTCCTGTTCAACGAACTCGCGCCGCGCCGCATCGGCCAGCGCGGCATCGGAGTAGGCGGCGATCAGGTCGGTCATCCGCCGAACGAAGTTGACGGCGCCGGACGATGCAATCGCCTGTTTCCGCCGCTGGAGTTCGCCTTCGACCGATGTCACCGCCTTCTGCATATCGGTCTGGATCTCGGGGTCGGCCGACGGGCCTTCGGACCGGGCGATTGCCTCGGCGGTCAGACGGATGTTCTTCAGCATCGCTTCCATCAGGTCTTCGTACTGCACCTTTTCCAACTGGTCATCGCTGTAGTGCAGAATACGCTCGACCTGCTCGGCGAGCCCCGCCGGGTCGTTCTTCATCCGGTTGATCAGGACATCCGACTTGTCGGCCCGGCGCAACAGTTCCTCGATGAAATAGCGGACGATCTCATCGTCGATCCTGACATCCTTCAGCCGAACGCCGCGGCGTTCCATCAGGACGCTGTCGGCGGCGACAATCTTTTCGTCTTCATGAATCAGCCGATAGACAGCGGAATTCAGGCGGATGTCCTTGACGCCGTGAGCGGCGAAGACGTTCTCCAGTCCGCCCTCGGCCTCGATCGCCGCGTGGTCCATGGAGAAGACCTCAAAGAAGGACTCCATCTCCTCGGCATCCATGCCCTGCTTAAACGTCAGGCTGGTGACCTGCAGTTCATCGAAATGATGCGACAGCTTCTTGACCGAAGGATTTTTCTCTTCCAGCGCGATGCCCTCGAAGAAGAGCTTGTTGTCGGCCAGGCTCAGCGTGATGGTGCCGTGTTCTTCGAGCACGGCACGCAGGTGTTCCCAGGTCTCGCCGATCTGCTTCCGGGCCAGGGGGTGCTTGAAGTCGTAGAGGGTGATGTCGGAAAAGGCCAGACACAGGTTCTTCACCACATCCACCACAACGGGAATCGGGATTGAGGTCTCGCCCGACTTCCGGGAGGCGGCGGCCTTCACCGGTGCCGGCGGCGAACCGGTTCCTTCCGACTCCGCCGCAGGCTTCGACGGCGCGCCCGAGTCCGGCATCTCGCCGGTCGACTTCTTCCGCAGTACCAGCTTCTTCTTGTCGGCCATGTTGCCTTCCGCAGTGCGGACCGTCATCCGACACTAGATCTTCCAGTGTGATTGTAGTAATACCGGGCTCAACATGCAAGCCGATGCCGACCGGGACTATTTCTCCGCCGCCGGCGCCAGCAGGACGCGGAACCCGACGTTGTCGTACTTGTCCTGCGGGTCCGCGAAGTTGTTGCCCTTCAGTTCGATCTCGAGCAGACGCCGATCACAGGAGCTCCAGGCGCCGCCGAACACCGCCCGGTTATCGCCTTTCTTCTCCGTCGTCCACTCCCACAGGTTCCCGGCGACGCCGAACAGCCCCCACTTATTGGCGCCGCTTTTCTCGACCGGACAAGTGACCGGATGGTCGTCGGTGTAGCCGTTCAGCTTCCATTCCGTCGGGAACATCTCCTGGTCCGCGAAGTTGCCGGACTTCGGCGGCCAGTCGTCGCCCCAGGGATACTTGCGGTTCGGTTTGCCGCAGGCGGCGAAGGTCTGCCATTCCTTCTTGGTCGGCAGGCGATAACTGAAGTCTTTCGGCAACGCCCCGCGCATCCGGGCATCGTTGTTGAGCCAGGCGCAGAAGGCGACGGCGTCGAAGTAGCTCAGCCAGCAGGCCGGCTGGTTGTCTTTGTTCATGCTCAGGCCTTCGTGCTGCTTACTGGAATGCCGCGGCTTGAACCGCCGGAACTGGCCGTTGGTAACCTCGTACTTGCCCACCCAGCACTTCATCGCCGGGATCCAGACCATCTCCAAACGGACGCGGCCCACCAGGAAGTCCTTGCCGGCCGCGGGGGTATATCTGGCCTGAACCAGTTTCTCGATGCCGCTGAGGATCTTGCTGCACTTGCCGTAATGCGCCAGGGCTTTGGCGAAGTCCTCCTGTTTCCGCAGGTCCCGAGCCATGGCGAAGGTAACATCGAAATCAACCAGGCGTTCCCCGATCTCCGGGTCCCAGTCGGACCAGCGTTTCACTTTCTTGTGGAACGCCGCCACAGCCTGGTGCTGCACCGCCGCCTGCCGCCGATGGTGGCGAGTGAGTTGGTCCTCGGCGTCCGCCAGCCTGGCCACCGCCTTCTGCCACGCGGCCACACACTGCGTGAGCGCGTCGGTTTCGCTGACCGCGCCGGCGGCCCTGGCCTGGTCCTCCGCCGGCTTGAGGAATTTCGCGGCGTCGGGCAGGGCTTGCAGGCGGTCGTGGGTTTCGCGATAGGCCGCCTGGAAGCGGGCCAGATCGGCCTGTTGCTTACGGCGCAGTTCGGCCTGCTGCCTGGCCTCGGCTTCGGCCTCGGCCCGGCGTTTTGCCTCTGCTTCAGCCCGGCGGCGGGCTTCTTCCTGTTGCTGCCGTTTCGCCTCGGCCTCGCGTGCCGCGGCGGCCTGGAGCCGTTTCTGTGCCGCGGCGGCGCGGCGTTTTGCCGCCTCTTCCCGTTGTCGTGCGGCTTCAGCTTCGGCCTGCCGTGCCGCCGGGGTCGGATCGACGACCGGCACATCGGGCTGGACCGGCGGCGGCCGGGGAGCGCCGCCGGCAGAGGACCCCGGCGACAGGAAAAAATGGTCCGCCGCCAGATAGCCGAGGACCGCCAGGGCCGCCACCGCCGCGGCAATCAGCAGAACCCGGGCACGACCAAGCCCGCCGCGCGCAGCCTTGGCCAACGCCGCAATGAAGCTCGTACTGTCCGGGAAGCGTTCCTCGGGAACCTTCGCCAACGCCCGAAACAGCACGGCGTTGACCGCCGGCGACCGCTCCCTCAGCAACGCCGGCCGGGTTTCCAGGACCTCCTGGCGCAGATTCGCCAGCAACTGCCGGCGACGCTCCACCGGATCGTCGACGTCCTCCGGCTCGTGCCGCGGGTCGTTCAGCCAGAACGGCAGCCGGCGGGAGAGCATCTCATACACGATGACACCGAGCGAGTACTGGTCGGCCAACGTCGTGATGGCGCCGTCCACCCACTTCTCGGGGGCCATGTAGTCCGGACTCTCCAACGGCATCGGCTCCGCCGGTTTCGCCCGCGTCGACGACGTGCTGGAGTTCGCCAACGGCCGCGCCGTGATGCCGTAGTCAAGCAGCTTCACCTCGGTACAGTCGTTGACCAGGAAGATGCTCTCCGGCTTGATGTCGTTGTGGGTCGACGCCAGCATCCGGTTCACGGCGTCGATGGCGGCGGCCACGCGCTGCAGTACCGGCAGGGCTTCTTCGAGCATGAGCCGGCCGTTCCTGGTGATATGCAGGTGGGTATACTCACGCAGGTTGATCCCCTCGAGCCGTTCCATCACAACCAGCAGTTCACCGTTGTCCTCCCGGCGCAGATCGCGGATCTGAACCAGGTTCGGATGGGCCATGCCGATCAGGTTCTGGAAGTTGTTCTTGATCATCTCCATCTCGCCGGCCGGAAACTCGCGATCCGGCACCAGGCTTTTCACCACGCACTCGACCTTGAGCTCGGTATCCAGGCAGAGAAAGGCCACGCCGGCGCGGCTGGCGCCCAGGTGTTTGAGGATGCGATAGCGGCCGAGCAGCAGGTCGTCGACATCGTGTTCCGGGCGCTTGAAAGTCGGCGCCGCTTGGGACGCGGGGACGGCAATCGGAGCGCCGCCTTCGTTGAGGGCAGCGAGGATCTCATCGTAGTCGCTCACCCGCACGGCCTGCTTTGGTTCCAGCATGCGCTGAATCAGGTCGACAAGCGCCGCCGGCGCATCCGGACGCAACTCCGGGATATTCGTGTAATCGCGACACATCTGCGCGTTGTAGATCAGCGCCGGACTGCTGGCGGCAAAGCTCTTGCGCCCGGTCACCAGTTCATAGAGCGTGGCGCCGAGAGAATAGATGTCCACGCGACAATCGAGAATCGGCTCGCCCGCCGCCTGTTCCGGCGCCATGTACTGGGGGGTGCCGACGGCGATGCCGTCGCAGGTCAGGTTGATTGCCGCCTCCTGCTCGTCCGGCGCCAGAACCGGTTTGGCCAGGCCGAGGTCGACAATCTTGAGGATGCCGGCGGCGGTGCGCATCAGGTTATGCGGCTTGATGTCGCGATGCAGGATCTTGTGATTTTCCCAGGCGAATTTCAGCCCGGTGACGGTCTGTCTGGCGATGTCGTAGATATCGTCAATCGGCATCACCCCTTCGCTTTCGAGCAGCTCCGTCAGATCCTGACCGTCGATGAACTCCATGGCGATATACCAGGTATCATCGGCGAAACTGGCTTCGTAGATCTGGGCCACGTTCGGGTGGTTAATGGCGGCCGCACTGCGGGCCTCACGGATAAACCGCTGTTCCAGCGTGTCGCGGATCAGCGCGGACTGCGAGCTGATCAGGGCGCGGTTCATGAACTTGATCGCGACCTGCCGGGCCAACGTCAGGTCTTCCGCGAGATAGACGGCCCCCATGCCGCCTTCGCCCAGCTTGCGCTCCAGCCGGAAGTGGCTGATTGTGTTGCCTGGCTCGAGTATAAACGTATCCATCGACGTACCACCGGGGAATCATGCCGGAACCGGCCGCGCCACAGTCCGGCCGAACCGGGAACCCGCTCTCTCTGAAGATAACGAAGACAGCCGGAAAATCAACGAAGTGAGCCCATTATCGGCGGGGACCGGACCGCGGCTTTGCCGGCCAATTGAATTCTTTCTGTTTGCATGTCCGCCGTCAGACACTATAGTTCCGTTACCTTAATACATTAGCCGTCCATAGACGGTGGTGAACACTGCCAATACGAACAGGAGTGGACCATGGGATCAGTGGTATTCGAGTGCCCCCAATGCGGCGGCTCGATGGAAGCAGATCAGGAGGGGCTGCGCGGGCGCCTGGTAGTCTGTCCGCATTGCGAAGCCCAGATTCAGGTGCCGGGGCCGGAAGGCGAAGAAGACGCTCCTGCTGACGGCGCCGAAGGTGAAGCCCCAGCCGCCGCTGCGGTTCAACCGGGTAAAGTCATCCGCAGCATCTACAAGGTCGAAGAGAAACTCGGCGAAAGCAGCCTGGGCGAAGTATATACCGCCACTGTCGTCACCGACGGCCGCAAGGTGCAACTGGAAATCCTGCAGAACGCCGACCAGGAAAGCGTCGATCGCCTGTCGCGCGAGATCGAATTGCTCGCCTCTCTGCAGCATGAGAATATTGTTCACGCCTTCGACGCCGGACAGGACGGCGATCTGTTCTTCCTCGCCAGCGACTACGAAGAAGGCAATACGCTGGAAAAGCACCTCAAGGAAGGCGCCATCGACGAAGGCCCGGCGATCGAGATCGCCCGCGGCATCGCCAAGGCCCTGCAGTACGCCTGGGACCAGCGCAAGATCCTGCATCGCGACATCAAGCCCCCGAACATCTTCATCACCGACTCCGGCACCGCCAAGCTGATGGGCTTCGGCATCGCCAAATCCAGCGAAGGCCAGTCCATGGGCCTGACCGGCGTCGGCTTCACCATCGGTACCCCCGAGTACATGAGCCCGGAACAGATCAAGGCCGATGAAACCCTTGACTTCCGCAGCGACATGTACGCCCTCGGTTGTGTGCTGTATGAAATGGTCACCGGCGGTCTGCCCTTCCAGGAAGACGCGCCGATCCTGCTCATGCAGAAACACATGGACGAAGACCCCGAGCCGACCAATATCCGCAACCCGAATACCTCGGCGGAAACCGCCGCGCTCGTCGCCTGGATGATGCAGAAGGATCGGGATGCCCGCCCCGCCGAATGGCAGGAACTCATCGGTCAGATGGACGCCATCCTCGCCGGCACCGCCGAGGCCGCTCCCGCCGCCAGCAACGACGACGCAGTCTCGCCCCAACCGAAAAAGCGGCGCAAGAAGAAGAAGAAGTCCGGCTGCATGGGCGTCTTCGCCGCGGTCGCCGGCTTCGGTTTCGCCGGCGTCTATCTCCTGACCAAACTGCTCGCCGGCTGACGCCGCCCGCAGCCGAGGTCTGCCTGCCCCCCAAACGCTTGGATTGGGCCCGCGTTTGCACTCCACGATTTATCATGGATACCATTAAAGGCGAGGTCTCGGGGATTCTCAATCCGGCCACGTTCGAACTGCACGTGACGCAGGTCGGCAATCGGAACGAACACCGATATGCCGCCTACGAACGCGTGGCGATCATCGACATTGACGAACCCGAACTGGCCGGACTGCAGACGACCGAGCAACTGGGGCAGGCCCTCCTGGGCCGGCGTCTGCGTTGCTTCATCATCGGCCGCCGGGCCGACGGCATCCTGGAAGCCCAGATCCAGACCTTCTGAGGAGCCGCCCGAGCCGGCGGTAATGGGCGGCGCGACCGGAGTGTAATCAAACAACTTATTCACCCGCGGCGCAAGGCCGCGGGGAAGGCAGAAGGCTTTTCGCGGCAGGGGTAGCTACAGCTCCCGCCAGAAGATCCCCCCTGGCTGTGCCGGGGGAGTGTCAGCCTCCCTTCCGTTTCGCCTTCGCCCTGACTCTCCCGCCCCGGGTTTCTGGTGTGCCGGTTGAACTGGAGGGGGTATAGATACTCCCCAGGCTGAGCTTGGGGTCTCTTCTCGGAAAGCAGGAACCCGATCTCGCACCCTTTTCGCGCCAAGTATGGCTAGCCTGGAATGGCGCTGAATTAAGACGTGTTTGGGACATTTGGTCGCCGCTCC
>CAYLNH010000073.1:0-26372 GCA_964384625.1 uncultured Lentisphaerales bacterium | reverse complement strand
CGGCGGGGGAGTCGTGGCGAAAGCAAAACTGAAGGGAGGCTGACACTCCCCCGGCTGTGCCGGGGGGGTCTTCTCGCGCTGGGTGCAGATAAATCCGGCGGAGGTCTTTCCGCCGCGGATTGCCCGGGCTTCGCGGCTCGCGGCAGGCGGCGGAAGGTTTGTGTGCTGAAGCACATCCCCATTTTCGCCAACGCCCTCAGCGTCCGGGAGCGGGCAACTCGGAGAGCAGGAACCCGCTCCCGCATCCTTTTTGCGGCCGGTGCAGATGGTCTCGGCAGCAATTGCGCCGCAGGCAGGACGTTCGTGAGTTGCAGTGGGGGCCGCCGGGTTGCTTTCAGTCGTCAGCCAGATATTTATCGATCGCCTGAGCGGCAATCTTGCCGGCGCCCATGGCCTCGATGACTGTGGCGGCGCCCGTAACAATGTCGCCGCCGGCGAAGACGCCGGCGATGTTCGTCATCTGGTTGTCGTCAACGTTGATGTTGCCCCATTTGTTGACCTCGAGTTCCGGCCAGTTTCGGGTCAGCATCGGGTTGGGTCCCTGACCGATGGCGACGATGAACTGGTCGACGTCGAGGATGAACTCGGAGCCTTCGACCGGGAGGGGCCGGCGACGGCCGGAGTCATCCGGTTCGCCGAGTTTCATCTGCAGGCACTCCAGCCCCCGGACCCAGCCGTTGTCGTCACCGACGACGCGGACGGGATTGGTCAGTTCACGGAAGGCGACGCCTTCTTCCAGGGCATGTTCGACCTCCTCGACGCGCGCCGGCATTTCCCTGCGGGTGCGGCGGTAGACGATGTAGACGTTCTCCGCCCCCAGGCGCAAGGCGCTGCGCGCACAGTCCATGGCGACATTGCCGCCGCCGACGACCGCGACGTTCTTGCCGCGGATGACGGGCGTGTCGTACTCGGGGAACTTGTACGCCTTCATCAGGTTGATCCGCGTCAGAAACTCGTTGGACGAGTAGACGCCTTTGAGGTTTTCGCCGGGGATGTTGAGGAACCAGGGAAGCCCGGCGCCGGTGCCGATGAAGACGGCGTCGTACCCGGTTTCCAGGAGCTCGGGGACGGTGACGCTGGCGCCGACCGGCGTGTTCATGTGGAACTCGACGCCGAGGTGTTCGAGGAAGTCGCACTCGCGCTGGACGATCGCTTTCGGCAAGCGGAATTCGGGGATGCCGTAGACCAGCACGCCGCCGGGGGCGTGCAGCGCCTCGAAGATGCTGACCTGATGCCCGGACAACGCCAGGTCGGCCGCGGCCGTCAGGCCGGCGGGCCCGCCGCCGACCACCGCCACGCGGCGGCCGGTGGATGCCGGCAGCAGCGGGATGTCAACATCGCCGAGAGCCGCTTCATGGTCCGCCACGAAGCGCTCCAGCCGGCCGATGGCGATGGCGCCCCGCTTCTTGCCGAGAACGCATTTTTCTTCGCACTGCGTTTCCTGCGGGCAGACCCGGCCGCAGATGGCCGGCAGACTGTTGGTCTCTTTGATCTTCTGCGCGGCCGCGACGAAGTGGCCGTCACGCAGTTCCCTGATGAAACCGGGGATGTCGATGTTGACCGGACAACCGCTGACGCACGGCTTCTTCTTGCACTGCAGGCAGCGTTTCGCCTCGGCAATCGCCATCTCCGCGTCGTAACCCAGGGCGACTTCGTCGAAGTTGTGGCGCCGCACCTGCGGGTCCTGCGCCGGCATCGGTATGCGGGTCCTCGCCTTGCCCGACGCGAGATCGATGACCTCTTCTTTGGCGTGGAATTTCTCGTGGGCCTGCTCTTCCGTCTCGGAATACGTGGTCAGCCGCGAGAACAACAGATCGAAATCGACCTCGTGGCCATCAAACTCCGGGCCGTCGACGCAGGTGAACCTGGTCTCACCGGCGACCTCGACGCGGCAGCCGCCGCACATGCCGGTGCCGTCCACCATGATCGAGTTGAGACTGACAATCGTCTTGATGCCGGGGGCTTTCGTCACCCTGGCAACCGCCCGCATCATGATCGGCGGGCCGATGGCAATGACGCGGTCGATGCGTTCGCCCGAGTCGATGATCCGCTGCAGGACGTCGGTGACAAACCCCTTCTCACCGCAGGACCCGTCGTCCGTAGCAACAAACAATTTGTCGCTGGTCGCCGTCATCCGTTCTTCCCAGAACAGGAGGTCCTGGCTGCGGGCGCCGATGATGCTGAGCACGGTGTTGCCGGCGTCTTTCATGGCGCGCTGAATCGGGAAGACCGGGGCGATGCCGAGGCCGCCGCCGATCATGACGACGGTGCCGAACTTGTCGATCTCGGATTCATGGCCGAGCGGTCCGACGATATCGAGGAAGCGGTCGCCGGCCTGCAGCAGGTCGAGTTTGTGCGTCCCGGTGCCGACAACCTGGACGACCAGTGTGATCCAGCCTTCCTCGGCGTTGTAGTCGGCAATGGTCAGCGGGAGCCGTTCGCCGTGTTCATCGCCGCGGACCACGACGAATTGCCCGGGGCTGCAATAGCGGGCTACCTGGATGCAGTGGACCTTGTACTCGCGGATGACCTCGCCGTGCTCGTGCTTCTCGAGAATCAGGTTCTGTCGCTCATCAAAGGCTTCCAGAATGCTATGCGTGTTGTCGGCGCTGCCCTTGCAGAGGCCGCCGTTCTCGTCGTGGGCATGGTTCATGAACTAAACTCCATTACACTGGTGCAGCTACTTCAAATGCGTACATCGGGACGTCGGCCTGGAGCGGGGCAGATGTACGGCAGGATTGCCCGGAAGATCAGGCCGGAGTGCGTATAATAGTCCGGCTTCCGCAGATGGAAAGGCGTCAAGCGGCATTTACCGCACAATGATCTGCCGCCGGTTTGGCGCGGCGCCAGGCCGGCGTGCCGGCAGCCGGGGAGTTCCGGCCTGGTCGGCGGTCCCGAGAAGGCCGCGGCCCTCAGTACCGCAGCCCAAGCTTGGAGATCAACGGGAACTCGCGGATCAGGCGCCGGCGGAAATAGTGTCCGATCAGCACGGGACCGGCCACCGGTGCGGCGATCACGCTGAGATAAAACGTGAACGGGAACAAGACCGCCGCGATCAACCCCAGGATCAGGTTGCCGACCACATACCACGCGACGAACCCGCTGAGCGCCGCGGCCGTGGCGTAGCGGTCGACGCGCATCGAGATGTAAATGGCGATGTACTCGTAGGCGAAGACCATGCACACCAGATTCAGAATCACCGCGGCGGCGATCAGCACATACATCATCTCGAATTCGGGCTGCAGCAGCGAGAAGAACAGAAAACCGATGCTCGAACAGGCGAACCCGACGATCCACGGCAGCAGCGCCAGACTGATGGCGTTGCTCTTGCCGGTGACGATGCTGTAGCCGCTGACGTCCGTCGTCAGCAGGAGCTCGAGGGTGCGCCGCTGTTTCTCGCGACTGCAGCAGTGGGCGGCGCGACTGAGTGTGCCGTAGAGGTAGTTAATACCGCACAGCAGCGTCAGAAACAACATGATCAACCACCACAGCCGCAGGACTTCAAACTGGATTCTGCTGTTCGGCAGCGACGCCACAACGGCGTAACCGAAGATTACCGCCAGCGTTGTGAGAACACTGCCGAGGGCCAGGCGTTTCCAGCCGCCGGTTTCGCCGCCGTAATGGATGTGCAGGTCCTTCCAGGTTACCGGATTGCCGGAAATCGCGGGCCGTTCCTGGCGCCGCACGAACGATCGGGTCAACCCGGTCTTGCGCCGCAGGTGCGTCAGCATCGCGGCGGCCCCGCCCGGCCGGCGATGGAGCGCCGGCAGCAGCCGCCACGACAGCGGCAGCAACGGCAGGCCGACCGCAATGTTGTACAGGCAGTTCCAACCAATGAGGTCCAGGTGCTCCGCCCGGGCAATCGTCCGCATCGCCATCCCGGAGGAAACGACAACCAGTACCTTGCGGCCGTCGAAATCCAGGTAGTGTCCGACCAGCCCGATTGCCGCGGGCAACGCCAGAAAATACGCGCCGGCGGCAATCGCGACATATCCCTGCATCCGCACCTCGCGAGCCAGGAAGCAGGACACCAGTACCCCCAGACAGGCGCCGGAGAAGATTGTCGACAACAGAATCGGAAAGGCCAGCAGCACCTGCTGCACGCTGATGCCGCCAAGGCTGACGCAGAGGATGAACAGCGGTACCGTTGACGCCACCCCCAGGCAGGTTGCCACCACTGCGGACGTCAGTTTGCTGACCAGAAACTGCGCGACGGAGATGTCCGACAACAGCAACAGATTGAATGTGCCCGCTTCCTTTTCTGAAACAATGGCTGCTGCCGAGACATACGGGCCGACCAGGAAGGCGGCGGCGATTACCATCAGACTCAGCCATTCGAACATGATCAGCCCGGCTTTGTTGGAACGGCCGTGCCACTGGTGCGCAAAGACCAGCAGCACAATGACCCCGCCCACGGCAACGTAGAGCAGCCGCTTGACGTGGAACCATTTGTCTCGCGGTTTCAGGAAGAACTCTTTTCCGAGCAACGCAAATATGAGTGTCATCCGGTTCCTGCTCTGGATTAACGGCCAGCAACACTTGCCCCGCACACCACATTATTATAGCGGAGAACCGCGTGGAATGCTAACGCGCAGAATTGCTCAGACAGCTTTTCTCCGCGGACAAATCTGCTGTCTGGCGGGCAGAATGCGGGGGTGCGGGCCATCGACTGCAGTCGCCTGCAATCGACGCCGCCGATCCGGTTCCGAATCCAGTTGAGATTCCAGACCTCGGGACGCCGCCCCACCGCCTCACGCGCAGCGCGGCGATTGAACAGCGGCAGCGGCCATGGCCTCGACGTTCGCCGGCGGCACGTTCGGCAGCAGCGCTTCATGACTCGGGCTGACGATCAAATGCGGGCCAAGGAGGTCCTTGACGCGCCGGACGTCGGCGCGAATCTGATCCGGCGTGCCGTGCACCAGGAGGTCCTGCGTGTCGATGCCGCCGAGGAAGGAGATCCTGCCTTTGAAGTCGCGGGCGAGCGTTGCCGCATCCATGTCGCGGGCCAATGCCTGCAGCGGATGCAGACAGTCGACGCCGGCGTCGATCAAACGGCCGATGACCCGATGGATCGCACCGCAGGAGTGGAGGATCGCCTGATATCCGTGCGCGTGCGCCTGATCGGTGAATTTCTTGAACCACGGCATGATGAACTGGTCGAACTGCTCCGGACCGCAGATCAGGTCCAGTTGTGTGCCGAAGTCGTTGCCGAAGAAAAAGCCGTCGACCAGGTCGCCGGCTTGCGCGAAGAAGCGTTCGTTGGCTTCGTAGTAGAACCCGCAGACGCGGTCGGTCACGGCCTGCACCACGTCGGGGTTCAGGTACATCTTCATCATGTAGTTGTCCATGCCGAAGAGGTCCATGACATTGTGGTAAAAGCAGGTCCAGAAGCCGCTGGCGCGGTAGTAGTCGCCGGCGTTTCGCAGGGCTTCGAGGCACGACTCGAAATTCAGATAATCCGGGTTCGGCCAGTCCCACGCATGGACCTCGTCAACATCTTCGGTATCCGCAAACGGACCGGCCATGCCGTGCATCTTCTTGTCCAGGCCGGCGTCGAACATGCCTTTGCCGTCCGGGTGCTGATAGGCGTCGGCACAGAATTGCGGGCAGATCCAACGGAAATCGTCGTTGAGCTTCACGCGCAGTTCTTCGTTGGTGTCCGTGCCGAAATACTCGTGATACAGCGGCCAGGTATCACCGTGCGGATTGCCGAGCCAGAACCCGGAACGATCGGTGTCTTCACGGTTGATGATGGCGCGGATGCGTTCTCTGCTGTTCATAGAAGGACTCCTGACAATTGTCTTGCTAAACCCTATGGCCTGGATGGGCTTCCGACAAACGCCCTCAGACGGTTTCCCCGCCGGACCGCAGAGTTCGGCAGAGGCGGGCGCGGCGTTGGCGTTGGCAATTGCCGTTCACTTCGTCCGGCAGCGCACATCCTGTGACGAATCACCGATTACCTTTCGGGTTCCGGCACCGTTGCCCGACAGCGCAATCGATGCGAAGCCGCGTTCTTTACAAGTGGGACTGTCGGCCTACAGTATGGGCCCCTGAATCAAGAAGGTGATCGTGAACAACCTGCCCGACATCCCCTATGACTCCGTCGTTTGCCGCTACGGCGAGCTCGCCCTGAAGAAGGGCAACCGCGCACGTTTCGAGCAGATCCTGATGGAAGGCATCCATCGCGCCCTGGCCGGCGTTGACGGCATCAAATGCCGCCGCGAACGGGGCCGTGTTTTCCTGGAGCTGGCCGCCGGCGGGTCGTTCAGCGCGGAGCAGATGGCCGGCATCCGCGAGGGCATTCCCAAGGTATTCGGTCTGACGTCCGCCTCTATCGGCATCAGTACCGAGGTATCCCTTGAGGCACTGGAGGAGACGATCTTCGGCTACTTCCCCAAGATGCTGGAGCAGTTCTCCGGCGACACGGTGACGTACCGCATGCGGTGTCGGCGCAGCAACAAGGACTTCCCGATGCGCGCCAAAGAAGTGGAGATCCACTTTGCCGATCGCCTGCTGGAGCAGTACCCGCAGCTCAAGGTAGACCTGAGCAACGCGGAACTGACCATCTACCTGGAGATCCGCGAGAAGCGGGCATTTCTCTCGTTCGACGAGATCCCGGCGCCCGGCGGGTTGCCGACGGGTACCGCGGCGCCGGCCCTGGTCTTGCTGTCCGGCGGCATCGACTCGCCCGTTGCGGCACACCTGATGCAGAGCCGCGGCTGTCGTCTGGACTACCTGACCTTCCACAGCTACCCCTACACGACGATGGAACTGCTGGATAAGGTGGCCGGCATCGCCAAGGTGCTGAACGAATGGCAGACGCCCGGCAAGCTGTTCGCCTGCAATCTTGCCGAAGCCCAGAAGCTCATTCGCGACAACTGCAACGAACGCCTGCGCACGGTGCTCTACCGCCGCCTGATGTTCCGGGTTGCGGCGGAACTGGCCGGGCGTCGCAAGCGCCCGGCTCTGGTTACCGGCGAATCCGTCGGGCAGGTAGCCAGTCAGACCGTGCCGAACCTGGACGTGATCAATCGCGCCACGGACATGCTTGTGCTGCGCCCGTTGCTGGGGATCGACAAGGTGCAGACCACCGACATCGCCCGGCACATCGGCACGCTGGAGTTGTCCAACGTGCAGTGTCCCGACAGCTGCACGGTGTTTCAACCGCCGCGGCCGGCGACGAATGCGAAACTCCACATCGTCGAAGAGGAAGAGGCGAAGCTCGACCAGCAGGAATTGCTGGAGCTGTGCCTGCATACGATTGAGGAACTGCCGCTGTCCTGACGGAGAATGAGGAGACTGCAAGCGGTGCCCCTGAGCTAAGCCCAGTGGAGTGGCGTTATTCCTGGTCCCGCAGCTTGACACCCAATTCTGCGAGCTGGTCGTCGTCGACGTCGCTGGGGGAAGCGGTCATCAGACACGACGCGCTGGTGGTCTTGGGAAAGGCGATGACATCGCGGATGGAGTTTTCGCCCAGCAGCAGCATGATCAACCGGTCGAAGCCGATGGCCAGTCCACCGTGCGGGGGGGCGCCGAGAGACAGCGCTTCGAGAATATGGCCGAAGCGCAGCTGAGCTTCTTCGTCGCTGATGCCGAGGGCCTTGAACATGCGCGCCTGTATATCGGAATTGTGGATTCGGATGCTGCCGCCGCCGATCTCCACACCGTTGAGGACGATGTCGTAGGCCTGCGCCCGGACGCTGCCCGGGTCGCTCTCGAGTTTGTCGGCGTCGTCCGGCTTCGGACTGGTAAACGGATGGTGCATGGCGGACCAGCGATCGTTTTCTTCGTCGCGCTCGAGCAGCGGAAAATCCGTGACCCAGAGCAGATTGAACTGGTCTTCGGGGATCATGCCGGCCTCGGCCGCGAGCTTCAGACGCAGCCGGCCGAGGGCCTCGCAGGTGGTGTTCCAGTCGGCGGCGATGATCAGAATGATGTCGCCTTCGCCGGCGCCGGCTGCTTCGACGATGCCGTTGAGTTCGTCGTCCGACAGGAACTTGGCGATGCCGGACGCGGGGCCGTCGGCTTCCATCTTGATGGTGACCAGGCCTTTGGCGCCGAACTGCTTGACGTATTCGGTCCACTGGTCGACGACCTTCCGCGAGGCCGCGGCGGCCTGGCCGGGACAGGTAATGCCTTTGATCACGCCGCCGTTTGCCAGCGTCCCGCTGAACACCTTGAACTCGGAGTCTTTGAGCACGTCGCCGAGGTCGAAGAATTCCATGCCGAAGCGCGTGTCCGGCTTGTCGCTGCCGTAACGCTCCATGGCGTCCTGATAGGTCAGGCGCGGGATCGGTTGTTCGACGTGGACGCCTTTGAACTCGCTGATGATCTCGACCACCAGGCCCTCGACAATGCGGTAGATGTCTTCCGGGGTGACGAAGGACATTTCGACGTCGATCTGGGTGAATTCCGGCTGGCGGTCGGCGCGCAGGTCCTCGTCGCGAAAGCACTTGGCGATCTGGAAGTAGCGCTCGATGCCGGCGACCATCAGGATCTGCTTGTACTGCTGCGGCGCCTGGGGCAGGGCATAGAACTTGCCGTTCCAGATGCGGCTGGGAACCAGGTAGTCCCGGGCGCCCTCCGGCGTGCTCTTGCTGAGGATCGGGGTTTCGACTTCGGTGAAATCGTGGCGGTCGAAGTAGTTGCGCACGAACATGGCGACGCGGCTGCGGAACCGCAGGTTCCGGCCGATACGGCCGCGGCGCATCTCGATGTAGCGATACTTGAGCCGGACATCCTCGTTGGTCTGCGGATCGCTGAAGTTGTACGGCATCGGCTTCGACGGATTCAGGACCGCCAATTCGGTGACGGCCACTTCGACTTCGCCGGTGGCCATCTTCGGGTTGACCATTTCGTCGGGGCGGGTCCGGACGATGCCGCGGACACCGATGACCCACTCGTCGCGGACAGGTTTGGCCGCGGCCATGGCCGCGGCGGCGTCGGGGTTGACGGTGACCTGCGTCACGCCGTTGCGGTCGCGCAGATCGATGAAGACCAGACCGCCCAGATTCCGGCGGGTATTGACCCAGCCGACAAGTTCCACACTCGCACCGGCGTCTTCACGGCGCAGTTCACCACAATTATGAGTCGGGTTCATAGCGTACTTTCTTCGCTTACATTGGCAGCAGTTTGCTGAGCTTGATCTCGTCCTGTTCCGAGCTCTGCATATCCTTGCAGACGACGACGCCGCGGGCCAGTTCGTCCTCGCCGAGGATGTAGGTACGGCGGGCGTTGAGTTTATTGGCGGTGCGCAGCTGGCTGCGCATGCCGCGCCCCTCGAGGTCCATCATCACGCGTTTGCCCTCGGCGCGAAGGACCTGCGCCAGGCGCAGGTTGGTCTGCCGGGCTTCGTCGCCCAGGCCGACCAGATAGATATCGACGCCGAAATCGGCCATCCGGGTCACGCCGAGGTCTTCCCGGGCGAGCAGCAGGCGTTCGAGTCCGGCGGCAAAGCCGACGCCCGCCAGCGGCTTCTTGACGCCGGGCGGGGTGATCTGATAGCGTCCGCCGCCGGCCACCGAGTTCTGGGCGCCGATGCCTTCGTAGACGACTTCGAATACGGTGTGTTCGTAGTAGTCCAGGCCGCGGACCAGTTTCGGGTCGAGGGCGAATTCGACGCCGACGCTGCGGAGTTGGTCGCAGACGGTGTTGAAGTAGTCCCGGCTGCTGTCGCAGAGCATGTCGGTAATCTTCGGCGCCTGTTCGACGACGTCCCGGCAGCCCTCGTTCTTGCAGTCGAGGATGCGCCAGATGTTGGTGTCGTGCCGTCGCCGGCAGTCGTCGCACATGGCGTCCAGCCGGGCGGCAAAGAATTCTTTCAATTCGCCGGCGATGACCGTGCGGTCTTCCAGGACGCCGCGCGTGTTCAGCAGAAGCTGCAGGTCGCGCAGACCGACCTCGCGCAGATAGTCCATCAACAGGATGATGCACTCGACATCGATGGCGGGGGCGCATTTGCCGACGCATTCGGCGCCGACCTGGTGGAACTGCCGCCGTCGCCCGGCGGCCGGGCGTTCGCCGCGGAACATGGGGCCGAGATACCAGACGCGACGCTCATCCCCCTGCGGTATGCCGGCGTGCGCCAGCGCCCGGAGGACGCCGGCCGTGCCTTCTGGACGCAGCGTCAGACTGCGGCCGCCGCGGTCTTCGAAGGTGTACATCTCTTTCTGAACAATATCGGTCTCGGTGCCGATGCTGCGGAGGAAGACCTCCGTCCGCTCGAACACCGGCGTCCGCAGCTCGCCGTACCCGTAGCGGGGGAAGATCCGGGCGGCCGCGCTTTCCAGCAGTTGCCACTCCGAACATTCCTCCGGGAACAGGTCGGACGTGCCGGGAATCGGTTCTGTCTTTGCCAAAGCAGCTCTCCTGTTGCATCACCCGCAACGAAAAAAAATGGCCGAACAAACGGCCATTTTTCTCGTCTCGAAAGTTGAATCGGGCCGCAGCCCGAAGCATCCGCCGGCGATTATTCCGGCGGCAGCTTGCTGACCCGTTCCTTCATGATCTTGCCGGGCTTGAACTTGACGACCACGCGTTCGGGAATCTCTACCTCGTTGGCCGGGGCATTCGGGTTGCGGCCGACGCGTTTCTTGCGGGTCTTCAGAGTAAAAACGCCGAAATTCCGAAGCTCGACGCCCCGACGGGCTGCGAGTTCGTCGACGATATGATCAAGGACCTTCTGAACCACCTGGGTAACATCCCGCTGGTTCAGGCCTGTCTCGGTTGCAATGCGCACAACCAGATCGCGTTTCGTCATGGTCTCTTCCTATGCGTTGTGGGTTTTACAGTCCTAACTGATTGTTCGTCGTCACTCCCACACACAACCACCTCCGGTGAAGTTGAGTCTGATGCCGGGGTAAGCCGCTCAACTACGCCTCCAATCAAGCCCGAATTGAGCCGATCGTTTAGAGCTAACATTATGGAGGTCAAACCGTTGGTTCGCAAGTGGCAGAACCGAAAAAAAGCCGGTTTTTCCCTGTCTGACAGCGGCTCAAGCAGCTTGCGGACCACCGCACCGGAGGCCGGACTGCGGCGGCTCTCGCCGTCAGAGCCGGCGCCGGCTGTCAAGCGCCATCGCCATCGTTGCGCTGTCGGCGTAGGTCAGATCCGAGCCTACCGGCACGCCGAGGGCAATGCGCGAAACCGTCACCGGAAAATCCGACCGCAGGTCCTCGGCCAGGAAACTCGCCGTCGCCTCGCCCTCGACGTCCGGGCTGGTGGCGATGATTACCTCAGTGACGTTGAGCGCGGCAATCCGGTCGCGCAGCGACTGGACGTTCAGGTCCTCGATATCGACGCCGTCGAGCGGGGCCAGCCGGCCGCCGAGAACGTGGTAGAGGCCGCGGTAGCGATTGCTCTTTTCGATGACGGGTACCTGCCGGGCGTTTTCGACGACGCAGATGGTGGTTTGGTCGCGGGCGTCGTCGTTGCAGATGCTGCAGGTATCGGCGTCGGCGAGGTTCCCGCAGATCGAGCAGATGTGCACGTTGTCCAGCAGGCTGCGGATCTGCTCGCCGAGGGCCTGCAGTTCCGGGGCGTCCCAGTCGAGCATCGCGACGGCCAGGCGTTCGGCAGTGCGCCGGCCGATGCCGGGCAGTTGGCTGAGCATCTCGGTCAGCCGGATAATCGCTTGCGGATAGTCGGACATAGTCGCTCCGTGTTGGTACACGGATATAGATCCTGGGCGGGCGCTTGTCAAGGGCGCCGGCCGGCGCCGGCGAGCCGGAATGGCACATCAACTCAGAACCGGATCGGCTGTCGTCGATTGGAGTCGACTGCAGTCGAACCCGCAGGCGCATGTCAGTTCTGTAGGTCATCCCTTCGTGTTGCGGCAAGAGCCGCGCCACAGCGCCGGAACGTTCGCCGGTCCAGCCACCGGCGGGCTTGTGGCGTATGCGATGTCTGTTACCGATTCGCGGCTCGCTGCACCCGCCGCGAAAAAGGTGCAGGATCGTATTTCTGCTTTCCGCGAAGAAGCCCCAAGCTCAGCTTGGGGAGTGTCTCCCCCGGCACAGCCGGGGGGATCTTTTCGCGCGGGGTGTCGCCAGATCCCGGGGTAGCTCGTCGGCCCGGTGAATGCGTTCATCAGGGAAGGAGACGGCCCCACGATCCTGCTTTTCGGGCGCCGGGTGACGGCTTGTAGCCACTGCAGCATTTTCACAAATGCTGTAGCCGATTTTTTGATCCTGCCTTCGTCTCAACCTTCGTCAAATCCTGCTCCGGAAGGGGGGGCAAAGGTTGAGACAAAGGGGAAAGAGGCATGGACAGCGGCTACGACTTTTTCCAATACGCTCTAATGAACTTCTTCACCAGGCGGGTAAACCGCCTGGGGTCGTATGATCGAGCCAATTGTTGGCAGGAAACCCCTGCGGCGGTGACATGCGCCCCGGCGCCGTCGCCGACCTTGCAAAGGGAAACCGACTCGCATATAGTACTGGTAATGTGTAATTTGCCCGGTCCGGAGGTTGAATTCCTTCGGCGACGGTGGGTTACCCCGTTGGTCTTACGGGCTTCGCCGCGCGCCGGCGCCAATGGTTGTGCGTGCTGGGCAGCCGGTCGCGTCGATGCAGCAGGAGATCGTGAAAGCTTCGGGGTAAGCCGGGAGAAAAGGTGAAGGAAGGCTGGACGTTTTGAATCGGGTTCTCCGCAAGCTATTCCGGCGACAAGCCTGGCCGACGGAGCATTTCCAACGGGGCCGGCTGGAGTGTGCCAACTGCGCCCGGCTGATCGGCTTCGGCGAGGAACCGGAACTGACCCTGCGGCCCTGTCCGAAGTGCGGCGAACCGAACTTCATCCCCAAACGAATCGGCGGCTACTGGTTGTTTGCGCCGATCGGCAGCGGCGGTATGGGCAGCGTCTACAAAGCCTACCACCAGGATCAGGGCCGCAACGTCTACGCCGTCAAAATCCTGCCGCGCGAAAAACTGTTCGACGAACGCCTGCGAGCCAGCTTCCGCCATGAGATCCAGGTGATGAAGACCATCGGCCAGCATCCGTGTATCGCCGGTACGATCGCAACGGGTGAGGAAGACGACGAGCTCTATCTGGTCACGCGCTTTGTGCTGGGCGAACGACTCGACCATCGGATCAACCGGATCGGCCGGTTGCCGGAACGCGAGGTCCTCCTGATCGCCCTGCGGCTGCTCTCCGGCTTGACCCACATCTACAACTCCGGCTACCTCTTCCGCGATACCAAGCCGCAGAACATCATCGTCGGCGAAAACGGCGCTTCGATGTTCGATTTCGGCATCTGCATCAGTCTGGCGGACGCCGCGCGCGGTGATCCGGAGAACGTCCAGGGGTCGGCCTTGTACTATCCGCCCGAACGCCTGACCGGCGAGGGCGAAGGCCCGCACAGCGAGGTCTACAGTCTCGGTATGGTGATGTACCACGCGCTGACCGGGGCGCCCTATTTCACCGCGAAGGATATTGAGACGATGACCAGTCTGAACGTGCGCAAGATGCGCCTGCTGAAGAGCGGCCGACGTTCCCACGATATCCGTCCGGATCTCTCGCGGATCCTGGAACGCATGATCAAGCGGGATCCGGCCGAGCGCTACCATGCATTCATCGATGTGGAGCACGACCTGCTCCAGGTCGTGGCCAACCGCCATTAGGAGATTCACCGTTGTCCGAACCGGAAACAACCTGGACCTGCGCCAGCTGCAGAATGGAATTCACCGACGCGGAACTCGCCGAGACCGGCGGCGTCTGTCCCAACTGCGCCGCGCCGATTGGACCGCACACGCCGCCGTCTGAAACCAGCGCCCATGAACATGCGGTGACCGACGAACTCGAAGGCCTCGAACTCGACCTGATCCGCCGGATCCGCGCCATCCCGCAGGAGAACTCCTGGCAGGCCCCGGTTGTGGCCGAGATCCTCAACGACTTCGTCGCCGAACTGGTCGAGTTCATGGACGGCCTGCCGGTGGTCGCCACCGGCAGCCGCTGGTTCGCCCGCCGGCGCCGGCTGACCGCCCGGATTGACGACGCGTTCGAAGGGTTCCTGATGGCGCTGCTCGGCTGCGAGGACGTCCTGCGCAAAGAACTGGGAATGGCGCTGGCCGGCGGCGAACTGGCGGAGATCCGCATATTCTATGAACAGTTCAGCGACGAGATGCACCAGCTCAAACGGTTCTACGGACAGACGGCGGCATTGGTCTTCCCGGCGAAATCGCTGCACCGCGAACTGCAGGCTACCATGCTGACCTGGGGGCCCTACATCGCGCACCAGCTCATGGACCTGGCCAACCGCCTGCGCCGGGTCGGCGGTCAGTCGCCGAAGCTGACGCGGGCGTTCCCGACGCAGGTGACGCTTGTGCCTGTGACACTGCCGCTGTTCTACAATATCCATGCCAAGGTGATCTGACGTGAAGATACTGACCGCCAGCCTGACCCGCCGGATCCTGCTGTTCACGGTTCTGCTGGTCCTGGTGGTGTCCGCCATCGCGGTGGTCGAGTATTACGTCCAGAAGGGCATCCTCCGGCGCCAGGCCTCACGGGAGCTGGAAAAGGCCGTCGCCGCGGCGGCCCAGGTGCAGTACGCCCTCGAAGATCCGGCAGAAGGCGATATCGACTGGAACGAGCCGATCCGCCGGCTGCGGCTGGCATTCGGCATGGGGCCCGACGACCGGCTCTGGGTCATCACCCCCGTCGCCTGGTCGGAATTTACCGAGACCCGGGAGGTCCTGGTCTATGACGGCAAGTCCATGACCACCCGGCCGGCGGCGGACGATGAGGTCTCCGCCATCCGGACCATGGGGCAGGGTGTCTGGAGCCGGTTTGTCAGTGATCCCGAGAACCCGCGGATCCGGGCCTTCGCCCGCGTTCCCGGACGCAAACTGCCGACGGCCGTCTGCGCCGAACGCCCGGCCGATGTTACGCAGCAGGACATTGTCCTGGCCGCCTGGCCGGTGATGGCCGCGTCCAGTCTGATTATCGTCTTCCTGGCGATCTCGGCCATCGTCTTTGCCGGCGGTTTTCTCAGTCAGATGCGGCATCTGGTCAACGCGACACAGGCCATCGGTCGCGGTGAACTGGACTATCGCCTGCGGGTCCAGGGGCACGGCGAGATCGCCGAGCTCTGCGACGGCTTCAACCAGATGGCCCGGCAACTGCAGCTTTCGCGCGAGAACCTGGTCAACCGCACCGAGGACCTGCAGGAGTCCAACCGCAAACTGGAAATCCAGATCCGCGAACGCCGGCGCGCCGAGCAGATGCTGCGCGAGAGCCAGGAGAACTACCAGACAATGGCCGAAACCGCGTCCGACGGCATCATCACCATCGCCGACGACAAAAAGATCCAATTCGTCAATCCCGCCATGGAACAGATCTTCGGCCGCCGCGTCGCGGACATGGTCGACCGCGATCTCTCGCTGCTGATCCCGCCGGGAAACGACCGGCTGCTGCCGCCCAACGTCCCGTTCAACCAGCCCGTCGAAACGCCCGGCCTGCATCGGGACGGGCATATCATCCCGCTGGAGATCTCCTGGGGCACGTCCACGCGCGGCGGCAACGAGTCCTACATCGGCATCATCCGCGATATCGGCGGCCGGAAAAAGGCCGAAATGGAACTGCAGCGGGCCAAGGAGACGGCGGAATCGGCCGACCGCGCCAAGAGCGAGTTCCTGGCCAATATCAGCCATGAAATCCGTACGCCGATGAACGCCGTCATCGGCATGACCACGCTGCTTATGGGTACGGAGATGGACCGGGAACAGCATGATTTCGTCAGCACGATCCGCACCAGCGGCGAAAACCTGCTGACGCTGATCAACAACATCCTGGATATCTCCAAGATCGAATCCGGCAAAATGGAATTGGAGCATGTTCCCTTCCTGCTGCCGGAGTGTATTGAAGAGGCCCTCGATCTGTTGGCGCCGGTCAGCACCGAGAAAAATCTGGACCTCGCCTACGAACTCAAGCCCGGCATCCCCGTCAATATCATCGGTGACGTTACCCGGCTGCGGCAGGTCATCATCAACCTGGTGAACAACGCCCTGAAATTTACCGAGCACGGCGAAGTCGTGGTCAGCGTTACCGCGGATGAACGCGGTGACGACGAGTCTGAACTGCACTTTATCGTGCGCGATACCGGCATCGGCATCCCGCCGGAGAAAATCCCCCTGCTGTTCGACACCTTCCGGCAGCTGGATACCTCGACGACCCGCAAGTACGGCGGCAGCGGCCTGGGGCTGGCGATCTGCCGCAGCCTCTGCGAGTTGATGGGCGGCCGCATCTGGGTCGAAAGCGAGATGGGCAAAGGCTCGCAATTCCATTTTACCATCCGGGCCCAGCCCGTGCCGCGCGCGCCGATCTATAAGCTGCACTCCTATCAGTCCGACTTCGCCCGCAAACGCATCGCCGTCTGCGCCTTCAACACCAATCGCCGCATCCTCGTCGATCACTTCACCTGGTGGGGGATGACCGTCGCCGATGTCGACAGTGTCGACGACTTGATCGCGGCCTGCGGCAAGGTGGAGTTCGACTTCGCCGTCGTCGAAGATACCGACCGCGATATGCTTGAGGACCTCCTGAATGCGCGTCTCAACCGCCGCCAGCGCATTGTCGTCATCGCGGAGTTCGGTCAGGTTCCGCAACTGCCGGATACCTTCGTCGTCGTGCAGAAACCCCTGAAACCGGGCGTGATCTTCGAGGTCATCTCCGAATGCCTCGCCGGGAAGACCGCCGAGAATGCCGACATGCGGGCCACCAGCGGCTTTCGCCTGGCCGACAGCCTGCCGCTGAATATCCTGGTGGCCGAAGACAACGCCGTGAACCAGAAAGTCGCGCTGCAATACCTCGCCCGCCTGGGGTACACCGCCGATGTCGCCGCCAACGGCGTCGAAGTCCTCGACGCCCTCGAACGCCAGCACTATGACGTTGTCCTGATGGATGTGCAGATGCCGGAAATGGACGGACTGGAAGCGACCCGGCAGATCTGTCGGAGGCTCGATGAGGCAGCGCGACCCTACATCATCGCCATGACCGCCAGTGCCATGCAGGGCGATCGCGAGGAATGCCTTGCCGCCGGCATGCATGACTACCTGACCAAACCCGTCAACCTCAACGCCCTCCACCAGTCCCTGCAGAACCTGCCCCCGGAACGCCGGCCCGAAGCGGCGGTAACCAGAGACAAGATGGCCGCTGCAGCCACCGTGCCCGCCGCCGCCGAGACGCCGAAGCCTGCCTACAAGGAACCGACCACCGGCGTTGATCCCATCGACTTCTCGACCCTCGAGTTCTTCCGCCACGATGAAGGCGGCGCCGAGGTCGTCAAAGAGCTGGTCGAGACATATGTGGACACCCTGCAGAACTACTTCGAACAGCTCGCCGACCGGCTCGCCGACCAGGACTACCCCGAAGCCGGCAGAATTGTCCACGCCGTCAAAGGCAGCAGCAGCAACCTGGGGATCAACTCCATGGTCCAACTCTGTGTGCAGTTTAAACGGAAATGCGACACCGGCCAGGTCGCTGGACTGGACGACGACCTCCAGCAGTTGCATGAGGAAGCCGCCGACACGCAGGCGCGCCTGGAGGACTACCTGAACAGCCTGGACTGAAACGCTCCACTCCAGGTTGGCAACACAGAATGCAGGAGGATGAAAATGAGATTACTGCCGGGCCCGGCGCTGCTGATCGGCCTGCTCACCGTTTCCGGCGGTGACGCCCCGGACGTGCCGCGCATCGACTATGTCGTGCCGGCCGCCGTGCAGCCGCACGAGAAGGCGAAGACGACAATCTGGTACGACGATTTCGACGGTGAGCCGAAACCGTACGCCGAAGGCAAGAGCCCGTTGGACGACAAGATGGCCTTCGGCGGCAAGGGGAAGTCGATGCTTTGTCTGTACGAAAAAGACAAACGCGGCAGCGGCGGGCGCAAGGTCTTCTTCGGCGATTCGCCGACCTACAGGAACAAAACTGTGCGGCGGGGAGAAACCTTTGACGAAGTGTACTGGCGCATTTACGTCAAACACCAGTACGGCTGGCGGGGGTCTCCCGACAAGATGTCCCGGGCCACCAGCATTGTCTCTCCAAAGTGGGCGCAGGCCATGATCGCCCACGTCTGGAGCAGCAGGGATTCGACGCTGACACTGGATCCTGTCCGCTGCGTCAAGAACGGCAAGGTGCAGACGATTAAGTACAATGACTGGCAGGGGATGAAGTGGCTCGGGAACAAGCCCGTGTCGAAGTTCCCGATACACGCCACGAATGAGTCCGGGTACTGGGTCCTGGTGGAAGCCCGCGCCAAACTGAATACGCCCGGCAGGAAAGACGGCATCAATCAACTCTGGATCGATGGCCGCCTCGAGTGCGAACGTCGCAACCTGGACTTCCGCGGCACTTACACAAAGCACGGCATCAATGCGGTATTCCTGGAGGCCTATTGGAACAAGGGATCTCCGGTGACGCAGTCCCGCTGGTACGACAACTTCGTGATCGCCGCCAAGCCCATCGGTCCGGTGGTCTGCCCGCCGAACCCGATCATTGTCAAAACGCCGTACCGCGGCCCCAAGAAGGACGGCGGCTGGCAGTTTGAAGTGGCGGCAGATTACGATGGTAAGACCGTCGTCTACAAGTCCAAACGACTGCCGGCCGGCAACCGGGCGACAGTCGATCGCAAGCACGGGAGCTTCGGCGGCACACTGTCCGGCAACAGCCGGTTGTCTGCGGCGGAGACCTACTACGTCCGCGTCCGCCAGCGCAGCACAAACGGCACAATGTCCGGCTGGAGCCGCTGGCACCAGGGATTCCGCGTGTCTGAGTAGCGCTCGGCACGCCGACATCCTGATTGTATCCATGAGCATCCTAAGAAGAGCCTGAGCACTGTCGAAGGCCTGCCCATGCCCCGTCCCGGCACAGCCGAAGTTCGAGCGCAGCGCCCCAATCGCAACCACGTTTTCTCCTGCCTCCCCTGGAACTTCTTTGATTTACCGGTGTATATAAGTAGTATATAAGTAAACCGGCTGGAGAGTCCTATGAAAATGCTGCGTGTATGGTGTGGAATCGTGATCTCTATGTTTGTCGTGGCTGGCGTACGCGCCGAGATCACGGCGTCCGATCTGACGCCGATCAAGCTGAAGCAACCCGCAACGCACAAGCCGATTGTGCTGGTCCAGAACGGTCAGGCCAGGGGCACGATCGTGGTCTTGGGGGAAGGGCAGGGGAAGAACTATACGCATCGCTGGCGGCAGTCGTTTGTCGAAGAGATCCAGCGGGCAATCAAGGATGCAACGGGCGCTGAACTGCCGGTCTCACGGACACCGGTGGATGGCCCGGCAATCGTCATTGGCGACATCAGCGCCGTCAAGGTGCCCGGGGTGAAGCAGGAGGACCTGCGGCCGGAGGGATACGTCGTCAAGACCACCGGCGACAAGCTGTTCATCGCCGGCAGCCATAATGTTACCCGCGGCAACTGGCGGACCACGCATCAGTACGACTCGACGGTTTACGGCATGATCGATTTTCTGGAGCGCTTCGTCGGGGTGCGCTATTACTTTCCCGCGGCCTACGGCGGCCGGTTCGTGCCGCCGCGGGCATCGCTGATTATCAAGCCGGTGTGGTACGACGACGCGCCGCACTCGCGCATGCGCACCGGCGACCTTTGCTGGGCGCGCGGCCCGTGGAATATGTGGGGGAAACGGTTGCGGCTCGGGTTGTCCTATCCGTACCGCTTGCAGTGTCACACGCCGCACTGGAACAAGATCCCGGGCTTCTTCGAGAAGCATCCCGAGTGCTTCATGCTTGGTGCGAACGGCAAGCGGAATCCGGGCATGTTGTGCTACGGCCATCCCAAGACATTGGAGATTCACCTCAAACAGATTGAGGAGAAACTGAATGCACCCAAGGACCTGACGCCGCAGCAACGGCGCAAGCGTTTTCAGGGGCACGTTGTGATCTACGGCAAAGCGATCACCGTGTCCCCTGCCGACCAGGGCGTGAGCTGCAAGTGTGAGCATTGCCGCAAGCTGTACCAGAAAGACATGGGCCGTTTTGGCAACGCGTCGAAACTCATGGGCACGTTCGTCGCGAA
The DNA here is from genome assembly GCA_964384625.1 of uncultured Lentisphaerales bacterium. Classification (GTDB taxonomy): domain Bacteria; phylum Verrucomicrobiota; class Lentisphaeria; order JABSQK01; family JABSQK01; genus CAYLNH01. Next base: position 6,337 of record CAYLNH010000073.1, on the reverse strand, counting down.
ACTGGCCGCGGAAGTCAAGAAACGCTGGCCGGGCTATGTGGTGGCCTACCTGCCGTACCTGAATTATACACTGGCGCCGAAGGACATGACCTTCCCGGACAACGTCCAGGTCGAGCTCTGCGGCATGCCCGGGTTTGCGCTGTACAAAGAGCCGAAAATCCGCCAGCCGTTCCAGGATAACATCGACACCTGGAAGGCGCTGACCAATCGCAAGGTGCTCACCTGGGACTATGTCTGCTGGCCGGCGGACCGGACACAGGCGCCGTATCAGTATGCGCACGTCCTGCAGGACTACTACGTCCACAATCGCGACAAGATCGCCGGCACCTTCATGAACGGCGGCTGGGGATCGCGTCAGCATGTCACCGGCTACTGCTGCCTGAAACTTCTGTGGCATCCCGATTTTGATGTCGACGCGATGATGGCGGCGTACACGAAGAACATCTACGGCCCGGCCGCAGGCAGCCTGGGGCAGATCCTGAAATTGCAGAGCGATCGCTGGGAGAAGGTGAAGTGGTCCGTGCCGCGGATGACGCCGGAGACGGTGTACAAGGAGTCCTATACGCCGGCGGTTCTCAAACAGATGAAGGACCTCCTTGCCAAAGCCAAGGAACAGGCCGGCGGCAATGAGCTGATCCTCAAACGCATCGCGTTCTACGAGCAGCCGTTCAAAGGCTTCTGCGAGGAAGCCGAAGCAACCCACTCCGGGACGGGCATTCCCGTTGTCACCGCCAGGAAAGTCGCGGACAATCCCGCCGTTGACGGCAAGCTGGATGACGACTGCTGGGACGTTCCGGAGCCGACAACGCTGGTGGCCGGGTGGAACCGGAACCAGCGGGAAGCCACCTTCCCGACCAAAGTCAAAGTGGTATGGACGCTGACCGGTGTCAGCTTCGGTTTCCACTGTCCCGAGCCGAGCCCGGAGTCGCTGGTTTTGAAGTCGACGGTGCGCGACAACGTGTCGTGGTTTGACGACAACGTCGAGATCTTCCTCGATGTCAGCACCAGGAACAGCGGCAACTTCTATCAGTACATCATCAACGCGAATCCGACGGTCTGGGATGCGCGCCACGGCAACACCGCGTGGAATACCAAGGGCATGCAGGTGGCGAGTCACAAGGGCAAGGACTTCTGGAGTCTGGAGGTGTTTTTGCCGTACGCCGCGTTCGAGGATATGGTAAAGCCGCACACCGGTGTTAAGTGGTACGGTCAGTTTACGCGCCATCGTGTCAGCAACAGCAAACGGCGGGACAAAACCAATCCGAAGGAGTACCAGCGTTTGCGGTTCAAGTTCGGCGGGCCGAGCGCCAACACCGGTGACTTTGGCTTGATCAAATTCGTCGAGTAAATCGGAGGCACCATGAAGAGGAACGTTTCGTTTGTCCTGTTGTTCTTGTTGTCGGCAGTCCCGCTGTCGGCTCAGGAGGTCCGGCAGGCCGCGATCATGGTGCATCGCCCCAGCAATCGGTTGGCCTGGAATCATCTCGGGCGGGAGGCCGCCTTTATGCTCTCGTGCGATGAGGTCCTGCGGCACTATGTCGGCCGCACAGACGGTTTGCGGCTGGCCGGGGCGCATCGGGTGAACGGCATCTACTCCGGCATGAAGGCCGGGCTGTATTTCCCGCGGGGCGACGGGCTCTACGCCAAGTGGCAGCCGTTTCTGGAAGCCGATATCTACGTGGAGTGCGATTGGAATCGAACCCGGCTGATCTGGCGCGGCGGCACCGCCGCTGCCGAAAAGTCGAAAACCGTCAACGCCCCCTACAACAACCCGAAAGCCTGTGCTGCCGCGTTGGTGGAGCTGGTCTTCGAACTGGCGGGGAAAGAGCTGGATCCGGCCTGGAAGGAGGAGCTGGCTGACCCGGAGACAAAGCGGCCGGAGCTCTGGTTCGAGTGGGCCCAGTGGATCGGATATCGCCCGCACTGGCTGCATCACGCGCCGTGGTCGGGACCGCACAAATCGGCCCAGAACATCCTGGAGCAGGATCCGAATTTTACCCGCGGCGCCGCCTGGGGCCTGCAGATGCTCATGCGCAAAGAGAAAGGGCAGAAGCGCAGTCCGGCGAGTCCGCGCTATCTGCCCGTTGCCTACCGGGTGCTCGCGTCGCCGTTTCACTACGGTGCCCGCCCCTTCCTGCAACAGCAGTTGAACGATCCGCGCGTCCGCCGCGAAGCCGTCCTCTCACTGGGACTGCCGCAACTGGAACTGGCCATCGGCCTCGATGTCGGCGGTGACGACGACAAAGAGAAACTCGCGCCCGGTGCCGGCAAGGCAAGCGGCGAACCGCAGATGCCGACGGACGCCGTCTTTCGCAGCCGGTTGATTGAACTTCTCGGCGCCGGCAAGAGCAAGATGGCCGCCAAGGCCCTGCCTGTGGTGTTGACGGACGCCGAGGACCCCGCCTTGCGCGTCGCTGCCGCCCTGGCGTTGTCGTCGTATCCGCCACAGGCTGGCGTTCTGCGCCAGGCGCTTGTTGGCGATGCCGACGGCACGGTCCGCGCCGCCGCATTGCGTGCTCTGACGGCGATGAAGAAGATCACTCCCGCCGATATCGCCGCCGCCCGCAAGGGCCCGGGCCCCGTCCGTCTGCAGCTGGTGGAAACCGTGACGACAGCACAGGTGAAGCCGGATGCGCGCGCGGCAGTTCTCAAGGGCCTGCTGCCGGCGAAGGACCCGGAATTGCGCGCCGCCGCGCTTGGCGCACTGGATCAGCATACGGAGGTCGCCGTGACCGACGTTACCGTCGCGCCCGTGGTGAAGGAGGTCCTGAACGCCGGTTCCGACGCCGAACGTCTGGCGGCATTACGCTGGATCCGGCGGCAGCAGTCGACGGCCCATGGCGATGCGGTCAAAGGCTTGCTGCAGGCGGAAACGCCGCGACTGCAGGCGGCGGCCGCTGCCACGCTGGCGGTGATCGCGCCGGCCCAGGTCGATGCGGTCGTCAAGATCCTGCTGCCCAAAGACGCGCCGTTGCTCCAGCGCACCCTGGCGCAGATCATTGCCGCGGGCAAAGAGCCGGCGAAGCATCGGGACACGGTCTTTGCGCTGCTGGCGAAATCACATGTGTCGATCCGTCAGGATATCTGTCTGGCCGCTTACGAGGTGCTCGGCCGGGACCGCAAAGCCTTGGCGCGCGCCATGCGCTATGACCCGGATTTGCCGGTAAATCTTGCCGGCTTCCGCCTGCTGCGGCGTTTGGGTGACGCCGCCCTGGCGCAGGAGGTCCTGGGCTGGTGTGCGACGCAGCATCCGAACGAGTATGTCCGCGCCCGGGCATTGCGTGAGTACGAACGGATGAAACTGCCGCAGGTGAGTCGCGTCGCGGCAAATGCGTTGCAGGCGCCGTACTGGGTTGTGCGTCTGGAAGCCGCGGATGTGCTCAGTCGAACCGCGACCACCGAGGAACTGGCGGCGATCCAACGCGCGCGGACACAGACGAAAGACGAATGGCTGGGCCTGGCGCTTGCAGACGCAGAGTGTAAAGCGCAGGGCAAACCGCTGCCGGAACGTGTGCGCCTTGGACTCGGCAAAACCAGGCACACCGAGGGCGGCGATACGCCGAACGGCTTCCAGGTCTGGCTCGGCAATTTTCCGAAGGACAAGAAAGAAGCCCGCCGGCTGGTGGACGAAGGCTATCGCCTCGGCGTCAAAAACAAAGAACCGAACATGCCCGGCGGCACCGTGCTGACCGCCTACAACAGCAACCGCGGTATGCGCAATACGTATCTGCTGCAGAGCATCCTCGAGCCATTGAAGAAATGGCAAAGCCGGCTGCCGTACACCTACTACGTGGCGTTGTTTGACGAGCCGTGTACCCTCGGCGGCGTGCGGGGCAACACCGCGCATGTCCGCGGCATGCTGCTCGAAGCCGGCCGGCCGGATCTGTTGCCGTTGACGCGGCAGCACGGCGGCGAAGCGCTGCTGGCCGCACTGCCGCCGGAGTTCCAGCGGGCCTACCCGTATTACAACGCCAGGATGGGCGGCGAGGCGTCGAACTGGGTCGTGCATATGTATCGGTTGACGGCACAACGCCGGTATCCCGACCTGCGTATCTTTCCGCAAAGCCTCTCCTATATGCGGAAACTGACTCACGACGCCTTCGATATGATCGATGCCGACGGCGATTATACCTGGCGCTATCATTATCACAATTTCATGCGCGACGGCACCATCGGCGCTGTCAACCGCGTGCTGAATCCCGGCAAACCCTTGTGTATGATCACCTGGATGAGCTGGCATCGGCCGAATGTGATCAACGGCAACACGCTGTACATCGACACCAATTACCCCATGCAGCCCTGGCGCTATCGCAACTACATGGGTACGCGGTCCGCTCTGGCGCTTTGGGCCACCGGCACGGAAGCGGGGTTCTTCGATCACATCGGCCTCGGAGTGACGTCCAACAAAGACGCCAGGGGACAGGCAACGCGCGCCTTTCAACTGAAGCCCTGGTCGAAAACCGCCCATGCCGCCGTGACCTTCCTGCTGTCCGATAAAGGCTACTGGAAGCAGGTCGAAGGCAAGATCGCGCTCAAGATCATGCGGCAAAAAAGGAAGACCACCGACGATACACCCGATATCCTCGGCGACGATGACGACCTCGGCGATGAACTGGGCGGCGACCTGCTGGACGACGGGCCGACGCCGCTGGAAAAGGAGATGAAGGCCACCCGCGACAAACTCTATGACAAGCTGATGACCGGTATCTCCTACATGAACATCTTCAACACCGACGCCACGCGCGCGCTGTCGAATCTGCCCAAGCCCGACACGCGGCCGCGCAGCACGCTGGTCATCGTCGGTCGCGATGCCTATTGGTGGGGCGACAGCGGTCAGATGCTCATTCCGGCGCTGGCCCTCGCCGACGGTTTCGATCTGGTCCCCAACTACGACGCCGTCGGCAAGGCCGATCTGATGCGCTACGACACCATCCTGCTGCGCGCTTCCGGCGACGGCGTGACCGACGAATTGGTGGCGAAAATCAACGACTGGCTCCGGCGCAAAGACAAGGGACTGCTGATCGTCTCCGGCCCGTGCCAAAGCCGCAAGCGGCTGTTCCCCATGCTGCGCGTCAAGCCCGGCGACGAAGCCTTCCTCTGGGAGAAGGACGTGCAGTTCAAAAGCCGGGCCCGCGTCAAAGAAACCTATCGCGACCGGCGGCGGCGCGAAAAAACCCGAATGGTCTGGCCGAAGATTAACCGCCTGCAACCCGCCGCCGGCGCCGCGATCAAGGACCCCGAATCCCGGATCTGGTGCAGCACCAGCGGCGCCGTTACGCCCTTGATTACAGGCAGCGACAAAGACCTCCTGCTCGCCCGCTGGAGGGCGCCGGCGGCCGTGAAAAGCATTGTCCTCTTTGACGGTTGCGGCGGCGCCGGACCGGTCTACACCGCCGCCCTGGAAACGGCGGTCCTCGCCATCGACAAAGAACGCGGCAGCCCGGTGAAACGCAATCGCTGGTGGGGACACACCATCTACGAGAACGAGCAGTTCGTCGTCGACGTGGCGACTAACGGACTGTCCTCCTTGCATGAAGCCCGGCCCCGGCAACATCGCGGCGTGGACATCATCACCGGTGTGATCAACCCGGTGGTCAAACACGGCGAGTGCGCTCTGGTGCTGAAGGACTACGTTGGTCCCTACGCCGGCGCCAAAGGCGACTGGGCCGTGATGGCGCGGCAGGAACTGCGCGAGATGAAACTGCTCTCCCCGACCAAGCTGCGGATCGACGCGGTCGGCGTCGTGCGCGTCAGCCATATCGGCGTCGGCGCCATTCGATTATCGTCAACCAAGGGCTTCGAAAAGGTCGAGAACCAGGTGCTCGTCTGGAAGGCGATGCGGGAGAAGAAACAGGCATACAGCGTGAACGACGTCAAGGGCGGCAAAGAACTGCACTACTTCTCACTGCGTCCGGTGACGGTCGTAGTGGAATAGCTTGGAACAAGGCGGAAAGGGGGTTCGATGCGAACATGGCAAGCAGATGGGCTCTCGTCGTGAAGTCGCCAGCCGGGAATGGCGCTGACTTAAGGGGTATTTGGGACAGGCAATGTCTCTTCCGGGTATAAGTCCCGGCTTCGGGGACCGTTGATTCAATGTATCTCGTTGAGTCTCTGCGCCCTGAAGGGGCTGCCATACTGTAGCCTGGGGCATTGCCCCAGGGAATGAGTTAAGGTAAATCCGAACGCTGTAGGCGTTCCTCAATCCACTGCCGAACGGATGGTTGTGGTTCCCCTTCAGGGAACAATACGGAGGTGCAAACGGTTCCCTGGGGCGATGCCCCAGGCTAGTGCGCCTGTGAGTGCACGACATCAGAGAGGTGGAAGTCCTCTCCGCGTA
>CAYLNH010000072.1:7955-26405 GCA_964384625.1 uncultured Lentisphaerales bacterium | reverse complement strand
CCATTTCGCCAACGCCCCCCGAGCCCGACAACGGGCAACTCGGAGAGCGGGTCCAAGCATCCGGCCGGCGGCGTTGACCCCGCAAAGCGGGGCAAGCACGAAATTTATCCCGCCAAGGCGGGACACGATGGTCGCATCGCTTATTCGGCATCGTCTGGCCGGACCGGCGCCTGGCCGCCGTCCATGGCTGGAAAAGGTACGCCGAGCCCATCTGGCGCCAAACCACCGGCAGCCGGATGGACATGGCGCTGACGCCGCGGCTGGCCCGCATGAAGTACGGGATGAGACGGATCAGGATGGGCTGGGTGTCCGGGCCGGAAAGCTTGCGGTAGAGGACGCCGGCCCCCACCGCGTCATCCGCGCCGCCGGGAGGAGCCGATGCCCCGTGGTCATCCGCCGTCACCCGGCAAGGCCGCGAACGAAACTCGAAGCTGCGGCACCGGCAGTCAAGGACGACGGCGGCGTTCTCGTCTGGACAAAGCCGGTAAACACGGATCAAGTAAGTACGAACAGCAAAGCAATAGAGGCAAACCCGATGAAGACCAGGTTCACGCCCAGCGGCATTCCGACGCGCCGACTGACACAGAAGAAAGCGACGATGCAGAATCATGATGTTCCCGCCACAAGTCGGGGATGCGCGGTCGAGACGACCGCGGCCACGCTTGGAAGCAGACCGTCTGAGACGGTCAGCAGGACGTCTGTCGGTGGCGCCAATCAGCAGTACGGAAGACCTCCCCGGAGGGGTGTGGGGGCAGGTTCCATGAGGTTTACGCTTGTCGAGCTCCTGGTTGTTATCACCATCATCGCGGTGCTGGCAGCCATGCTGCTCCCGGTTCTCGGCCGAGCCAAGGAGACCGGACGCCGCGCCGTTTGCCTGTCGAACCTGAAACAGACCGCACTGGGCGCCTCGCTGCATGGCGAGGACAAGGACAACTGGTTGCCGCAAACCTATCACATGCACAACAGCAACATGCTCTGCCCCACCTTCTGGGACGCCGACAGCGATGGGACCAATGACGAAATCGCGGCCGACTGCGGCAGTTCCAGCGATCCGCTCAACCCCAATTGGAACGCCTGGAAACGCGGCGGGACAAATATGAGCACCTGGCAGGAATACGGCGTCTCGCTGGACGTCCTGGCCTGTCCCAGCGCCACTGACCGCAAGTTGCTGAAATTCCGCTGTGGCCCGGAACCGCTGTTCATCGACTCCGGTGCACCCAAGGCCTGGGGTAAACTCTACTTCGTCGCCTACATCTGGGCTCCAGGCCTGCAGCGCTCGTGTTGGGGACGACCCCACCGGAATGCCGCCAACCAGGGCTACAACCAGGCCGGTAAACGCATTCAGCCGGCATTGAAAATCAATGACAATGACAGCGACAGACGATTACTGGCGGCGGACGACGTCTACTGGTACGGACCGGCCAACTGGGGCGTTCACGACTACAGCATCAACCACGAAAGCAAGACGGCGATGATCCCGGATGTCCAGAACCTCGTCTTCCTCGACGGCCATGCCGAAGGCCATTCCAACTACACCGCGCCGTTACCCGTCACCGATTATGCTGTGGCTCACGGCGACGCCAACCGCGGCCGCTGGTTCTGGGAGCCCTGAGCGGCAGCCGGGCGCCACGGCCGCCCGAGGCACGGAACTTCCAGGTTACCCACGCGTCTAAGACGTAAGGTCATTTAATGTGATGCCGGGAGGACCTTTTGGGAGGTCTGGAGTTGATTTGTCAGAATCATGATTCGATGAGACCGCGTCTATCACGTTCTTGGGTGGTGTTCGTCGGCCTCGCCTTGCTGGCGGCGGCTGAGCTTGACGCCGGCGCCGTCGTCACGAAGACGAAGAAGGCGTCGGTGGGCGCACTCCGGGCAACGGCGGAGGGGGTACAGCTCAAGACGAAGTACGGTTGGGTCACGTACAGCCTCGACGAGGTCCTGTGGTTCACGGCGGAGAGCAGAGTAACAACGCTCTATCGGGCTGCCTATGTGGCACACAAGCAGGGCAAACCGCGAATCGCCCGGTTGCTGCTTGAATTGAGTGTGAAGCGAGAACCGCAAACCCGGCGCCGGGCCGCCGCCCGCCTGCGACTGCTGACCGGGGAAACCAAGCCGCGGCCGCCCGTGCCGCAAGCATCGAAGCCGACCAAGCCAGGGCCGCAACAGACCGGACCGAAGATCAAAACGGTTCGGCCTGAGGGGATCCTGAGCGAACGGAAGAAGGCGCATCCGTATCTGTTCTTCGCCGCCGACAAACTCGACGACATCCGCCGGCGCTTCCGGCGGCCGCCGCAGTCCTGGTATCTGAAGTCCCTCCGGCGGCAGGCCGACGGCCGCGCCCGCAGTGCCGGCGGCGGCGGAACACATTTGTGGGCCTACCTTTTGACGGGCGACAAGAAGTACCGCCGTACCTGCCTGGACTGGGTCGAGTCCGAATGGGACCGCAAAGATTTCAGCGAGGAATGGATCGGGTTCAAGGTCAACCACATGGCCCAAGCCTACGACACCCTTTACGCGGAGCTCGACGACAAGGCGCGCGGCCAAATCAAAGCCTACCTCGAACGGGCATTGGAGGCGCACTTGAAGAAGATGAACTCCTGGTTTTACAACAACCCGAGCAACACGGTGTCGGCACAGGGCGGCGCCGCCGGCATGGCCGCACTCGCGCTGCTGTGGGAATCGCCCAAGGCCGAGGCCGCGGCGTTGGCCACGCGCAAGAAGCTCCAGCGTTATGCCGCCCGCTGCTTCGCCAAAGACGGCGGCTACATCGAGGGCACCCTTTATTGGAGTTTCGGTGTCTCTTTCTATCTGACCTACGCCCATGCCGATCACAACGCCACCGGCAACAACGAACTCCTGACCCAGCCGAACCTGCTCAAACAACATCGTTTCGCCGAGACCATGCTCGGCGGCGACGGCCAGTTCATGACCTTCAACGACACCCAGCCCTGGCTTAATGCCTGGGGCGTCTGCACCGACCTCGGCCGCAGGACCGAGAACGAGTTGCTGCTCTGGCTGGCCGATCACATGGCTGCATTGACCGCCGGAGAACGCCGGGCCGACGGCGTCAACGTCGACCTGCCGCACTGCTATCCGCCGTCCATGTGGATCATGATGACCCAGTCGGACCCGGGCCCCGTGCGCCAAGCCGACCGCGACTTCCCCGGGGTCCCCACACTCAGCGTGCTCGAGCACATGCAGTGGGGTGTGATGCGCAGTCGCGGCGACGTCTACATTCCCCCTCTGGTCGTCGGCGTCAAAGGATCCGAGGGCCAATTGAGCCACCACAAGCAGAACGACCCAGGCAGCTTTGTGCTGTACGCCGGCGGGGAGGTCCTGCTGCTCGACCCCGGTTATTTCAACGGCGGCGCCGATTGCCACACGCTGCCGTTGGTCGACGGCACGGGGCCGAAACACTCCGGCTCGCGCATCATCACCGCCCGCGAAGACACACACCGGCGCCTGCTGGTCATCGACTCCACGCGGGCCTACGGCAAGGCTGCCAAGCAGGTCCGCCGGACGATCCTGATGCAGGGCGATAACGCCGTGGTCGTGCTTGACGACATCCTCGCGGCGGGCGCCGGCAAGATCACGGCGCAATACCAGGCAGCCCATAAAGCCGAGGTCCGGAACGACGGCCACGTGCAGATCGACGGCAAGAAGGCCGCGCTCGGTCTCTGGACCTTCGGCCCGAAGCTCGAGTTGCAGTCGCGCCGGCGCGATTTCGGCAAGTCCTGGCAGTTTGTCGTCCGCGCGCAGCGCGGCGAACTGGCGTGGCACTCGCTCACGGGTGACTATACGGCTGCCCCCGACACCCCCCTGGTCACGATCATGGTCGCGGCCGCCAAACGCGGTCGACCGGCGCCGCCGCGGGTTCGTCGGGTCCCCGGCCGGATCACCGTCACCCTGCCGCCCCGCGGCTCGAAAAAGATTGAATTCATCCAACGCAACGACAACTGGGAGTTTTCCGGTTTCGATTGATCCCAAAACAAAAGGAAGGAAGGCTTGATGCGAATTCTCCTGCGCCTGTATTTCTCGCTTGCGGTCCTCGTGGCCGGCGCCATTCCGGCGGCGGTCATCGCCGCGCCGAATCGGCTGCACGCCGGCTTCGGCAGCCGCGGGCTGACGTCGCTGAAGCATGACGGCAAGGAGATCCTCAAGGACGGCAACCCGACCGTCGAACTCGTTGTCCTCGAACGCCGGCAATGGAAGGATCCCTATTACGACTATCAGTGGGAAAGACTCAAGGGCGCGGAAGCCCGGGTTGCCGCGGGCCGCGGCGGCCGACAGGTCATCCACACGTTTTCCTGGGGTAAAGTGACGTTCGTCTACGAGCCGCAAGCCGACCGTCTCGGCCTGACGGTGACGATCGAAAACACGTCCGACCGCACCATCGCCGATTTCCGTATTCGGCCGCTGCAGCTGGAACTGCCCGAGCCGGTGGAGACGCCGAAGCGCTGGCGCCGGATGGTTTCGCTGCCCGACCACCCGGGTGTGGTGGCGGCGAAATACGGCAATCAGGAAGTCCTGCTTTGTGCCGAAACCATGGGGTACTTCAAAGTCGGCTTCGGCAAACCGCAGAACAAGAAGCGCGAATTGCCGGTGCTGCTGAGCGGCGGCCTGCACATGATGCCCCCGGGCGGCGTACACTACCCGCTGCTCGGTCTGCCGCGCGTCGGGCCGAAACAGAGCCTGACCGTCAAGATCTCATTACGCTTCGCGGCGGCTGAGGCCGACAACCGTCCGCTCGTGGCCGACGTCCACGAGGCCTTCCGGCGGTATCACCAGCCGCGACTGGTGTGGAAAGACCGGCGGCCCATCGGCGCGATCTTCCTGCCCACGTCCAAAGGTCCGGTCAATAACCCGCGCAACTGGTTTAAGGACAAGAAACTCGATGTCCGCACGGACGCGGGAAAGCAGGAGTTGCGCCGGCGCTTCATGGACTTTGCCGATCGCTGCATCAAGGTGCTCAAGGGCGTCAACGCCCAGGGGATGATCGTCTGGGACGCGGAGGGCGGTGAAAATCCGCATCCGATCACCTACATCGGCGATCCGCGGATGGTGAAGGTGCTGGCGCCGGAAATGGAAGAGATCTATCCTGCCTTCTTCAAGAAATTCCGCGACGCCGGCCTCCGTGTCGGCTGCTGCCTGCGGCCTACCCAGGTCTATTTCAACAAGAAGACCAAGAAGTGGGCACACGGCACCGGCAGCCATGACGCCAAGGGCCGCAACCCGCTCAACGACGACTACAGTCGGCTGCACCCGAAGGGCCTTCCGTGGTGGCAGTTCTTTCCCGTCGCCGAACGCCTCAGCCGCAAGATCGACTATGCCAAGAAGCATTGGGGCTGCACGATCTTCTATGTCGACACCAACGGCGTCCACCGCCAGGTCGGCGAAGAGAGGAAGACGAAATGGACCCTGCTGCAGAGCAGCGTCTGGCGCGAAGTGATCGAGCGCCATCCGGATGTCCTGTTGATTCCCGAATTCGCGCCGGCCCCCGCCCAGCTGGCCTATGCCTCGGTCTATCTGCAGCCGCCCTACAGCAGTGCGATCACCCGGGACGCCTGGCGCGAGCTGTTGCCCGGCGCCTTCAGCGTCAGTTATACCGTAAATCTCAAACCGCAGGATTGGGAGAAACGCCGGAGCCAGTTGCTCAAGGGCATTCGCGCCGGCGACAGCATGTTCTTCCGCGGCTGGTTCGGCGACCACTACAACAAGAAGATCAAAGCCCTTTACGACGAAGCCTACAAGCCCGGCGCCGTCAATCCCGGCCTGCCTGCCGCCTACAAGCGCGGCGTCAGCCGGCCGCGCCACCGGCAGGAGCAGAGCCCTCTGCCGCAAGCCGCACCCGCCGGAGGGAACGGGATAAACGGCCGGGTCCCCGGCAGCGGGTCCGCGGCGCAAAACGCGGCCGTCGCCGACAACCCGGCTGCCGGCAATAAGCACCTGTACTGGCTAGTCGGCGGGGCCCTCGTGCTCTTCATGTTGATCGTCATCGTGTTGCTGCTCAATCGCCCACGTTCCCGGCCTTCCTACCTGAATCATCGATGAACGGAATCCCGCTTGTCCGGCGCCGCCGGGTCGGAGCCGAGCCGGCGGGATCATCTAAGGAAACCATTCGGATGAAACGTCCTGTACTGCTGCTCTTGCTCCTCACTCTTTCACTGTCGGTCTCCGCCGCCGAGCCGGCGCCGGGACTGGACTGGAAAGAGAAGCCGCCGGCGCCGAAGATGGCCCTGGGCTTTTGCCGCAAGGCGCCGACCATCGACGGTAAACTGGCGGCCGGCGAGTGGGACCAGGCCAACTGCATCTCCTCGCTACAGGAGCTCAAAGGCAAGGTGGGGCTCTCCTTCCCGCCGACCCGCGTCTATCTGGCGCGCGACAAGGAGTACCTGTATTTCGCTTTTCACTGTCCCAAGCGCTCACCGCGCTGGTACAAGGCCAAAAGCCGCTTTCGGGATTCTCCGGTGTACATGGACGGCAACTATGTCGAGTTCTATCTCTCGCCGCCCGGCGGCAAGGGCCATACCCCCGTCTACCAGTTCAACATCAACGCCTACGGCGCCGTCGCCGACTGGCTGGTGATCAAGGAGATCGGCGTCAACTTCCCCGGCTACAATCCGAAGCTCGACCTGGCCCGGTCGGAGACCAGCCGCGAATGGATCCTCGAAGGCCGGATCAAGGCCGACAAACTCGATCCGAACGGGCTGCAGTCCGGCCAGACCTGGCGGACCAACTGGGCGCGGTCCTGGCCGCAACGGGCCTGGTCCCTGCGCCCCGGCTTCTGGATCGAACGCCGGACCATGGGTTACCTCGCGCTCGACGACGACGCACCCGCCCTGCAATGGCTCGATCTCAGCGGGCTGCACGACGGGAAATTGAACCTGCCCGTGGCGGTGCGGAACCAGAGCGGCACAAAGCAGTCCTACGTCGTCAGCGCTCGGGTCACCGGTAAGACCGCCGAGGAGGTCCTGACATCCGTGTCGGAGACTGTTGAGCTGGCCGCCGGCGAACGCCGACAGATCAAGCTGACGTCCGACGCAGCCTTTGGCGGCCGGCACGGACATGTCGAATTGACCTGCCGGACAGCCGAGGGGACAACCTTTTATCACCAGTTCCTGCGATTCTCGCCGACCTACCGCGGCGCCGCGGCCAAGATGCGCGAAGCGCATGCAAAGGAAGCACCGATGCCGCAGGACCTGGATCTCAGCGTGCGCTACGGGCAGCTCCACGAAGCGTTGGAAGTGAAGGCCGATACCTGGTTCCTGCGCCGCGCCGGCCTGAAGCCCGCCGTCGTCACCGTCGCCCTCGCCCCGGCGGCCGCCCCGCTGCAGCCCGTGGCCGAACGCACGCTGACGCATTTCCAGAAAGATATGGCGCTCACCCGCATTGACTTGCCGGAGAACGCGCCCTACGGCAAGTACGTTGTCCGCGCCGTCGCCGTCAACGCCGACGGCAACAGCATCGGCGCCGCCGAAGCCACGTTCAAGCGTCTCGACCTGGACGATCCCGAAGTAAACGTCAAGCGCCGGTCGCGGCCCGGGCGGATCTTCGACTGGATCGGCAACGACATCGGCAAGACCGAGCAAGTGCTGCCGCCGTGGACGCCGATCCGCGTCGGCCGGAAGGGCGAAGTCTCCGTCTGGGGCCGCACCCACGAGCTGGCGCCGTCGGGTTTGCCGGCGCAGGTCACCAGCGGCGGCAAGCCCCTCCTGAGTGGGCCGATCGCACTCGTAGCCAAACGCGACGGCAAGCCCGTCAAACTGACGCCGGCGAAGAAGACGCCGGCGGTCGACACCAACGTCCACGTTTCCACCGCCCGCTGGCAAGGCAGTGCCGCGGCCGACGGTTTGACGGCGACGCTGACCGCCGAACTCGATTACGACGGCTTCATCAAGTACAGGCTGAAGCTCGACTGCCAACAGCCGGTACCGCTGGACCAGCTCTACCTGGACATCCCCATCGCCGCCGACCGCGCGAAGTTCATCAATCTGAAAACCGGCCTGACTACCGTCCCCGAAGGCGACGGCACCGTCTGGGAGAGCCGATCGGTCGTCGACAACCCGATCATGGGGACGTTGACGCCGCACGTCTGGGTCGGCGACTACGCCGCCGGCATGGCCTGGATCGGCGACAGCACCAAGGGTTGGTACGAACAGCCGCATCAGTCGGCGATCACGATCGGGCGCGACGCCGACGCCGTGCACCTGCGCATTCATTTCGTTCGCGGTCCGGTCAAGGTGGAATCGACGGCGATGGAGTTCGCCCTGCTGGCGACGCCGACCAAGCCCCTGCCGGTCGGTTGGCGCGGGCATCCGCACGAACCCGAATGGAACTACCGCTGGTTCCGCGGCCGCTATCACATCGGTGAGAAGAAGGGCAAGCGCGAACACCTGAGCTGGGACGACCCGCCGCCGGCACACCGGACGCAGGGCGTGAACGAAGCACGACAGAGCAACCGGCACGGCACGCTCGCCTTACCCTACACGAACCCGCGTTTTACCGTGCCGCATCCCATGCCGTGGGCGATCACCAATGCCTCGCCGGTGGCCCGCATCCTGAAGAACGATTGGCTCGAAATGCCTGTCGGCAGCAGTTCGAAACCTGTTCCCAGCTACATCGACTGGTCCATCGCGAACATGGCCTATCTCATCAAGCTGCAAGGCTACGCCGGCTTCTACGTCGACGAAGCCTACGGCGGCGAGAGCCCGGACGTCAATCTGATCAACGGCTCCGGCTGGTTCGACCGCCACGGCAACCTGCGCGGCAGCTATCACAGCTTCCAGGTGCGCGAGTGGTTCAAACGCATGTACGCCGTCAGCCACCGCTACGGCCGACTCGGTCGCGGCTTTATCCTCAACCATGTCTCCACCTTCGGCATGGCGCCGCATGTCATGAGCTGGTCCCACGCCGCCTGCTTCGGCGAGGGCATGGGAGTGCACGAAGACGACACCACCATTCTCGACGCCACGACGCTGCAGAACCTGCGGTTCTTCAGCGGCAAGGCCTGGGGCTTCTACGGTACCTACTTCGGCTTCTACCACGTTCAGTACCGCTGGGGGAAGAAGGACGAAGCGCAGAAAGCGCTCTGCCGGCAGTCCGTCCGCCGGACCTACGGCACCCTGATGCTCCACGACATGGTCCCAAACGACGGCTGGATCGCCTGCGGCTGGGGCCCCGGCCCCGAGATCAAGCGCGACTTCGGCATCAGCGCTGCCGACGTCGAATTCATCGGCTACTGGTACGCCGATCGTCCGGTGGCCAGCAACAACGACAAGGTCAAAGCAAGCGCGTTCATCCGCCCCGGCAAGAGCCTGATCGTGGTGGTCAACACCGACACTGCGGCCAGGCAGAAAGCCGCCGTCCGTATCGACGCGGGCAAGCTCGGCCTGACCGCCGCCCCGGCAGTCCTCGACCCGGTAACCGGAAAGCCGGTTCCATTGCGCCGCAGCAGCATTGCCGTCGACCTCGCCCCCCGCGCCGTCCGCTACCTCCTCATCCGGCCGGCTCAGAAGTGAGTCTGCCGACCATCATCGCCGATTTGCCGGACTCCAGGCAAACGGTTGACCGGGGAGTGTTTGGCGTGACGGCAGCGGCAGCAGTAACTGAGGAACAGGAATGACCGGGGGACTCGGGACGGTCAGCTTCTGTCGGCGTCACATTCGCCGGCAGGACGGCCAACTGAGAAAACCGTCGGCCAGATGATCGGCGCGTCACGCTCGGGCAAGCAGAATATCGCTGAGGGCTCGGAGCGCGCCAACACGTCCTCGGAGAGCGGAATCAAGCTGACCGATGCGGCCAAGGCCAGTCTCAGCGAGTTGCCGGGGGACTTCGAGGACTACCTGGCACAGAAGGGCGAAGTGCCCTGGAGCGTGCATCAGCCGCAGCACAAGGCGATCATGGCCGCCATGCTTGACGAGTTTGAGTACTCCGATGACCTGCTGCACGATTACTGGACGTTCCTGCTGGCGCATAAGAAGAAGTTCGACCCGTGGCTCGAGGAGGCCGACGACGTGACCGCGGCGAGCGCGCTGATCATCCTGATCCAGCGCGCGACCGGGCTGCTCAAACGCCGGCTTGACCGCCTCGAGGCCCGATTCGTTGCGAACGGCGGGATCAAGGAACGGATGTACAAAGCCCGGCAGAACGTCCGAACCGCGCCGGCTGCCCCGTCGTGTCGATCGCTGCCATGAAACGGCGGCGATCGACACGACGCCCGTTTTGGGGTTGCAGTTCCTATCCGGAGTGCAAGGGTATTCGACCGCTGGACGAGCAAGAGCACCGGAAATGACGGGGTGACTTCGGACTTGGCGACCCGGTTTCTGAGCCGTGACGGTCACCCCGTCGCCAAGTCGCCCGGTCAAATCATCCAAGGAGCAGGGCACCTGTGAAATCACCGGAATTCATCTTCAATCACGACGGCTACGGCATCCTCGCCGATCTCCACGATACCGACCGCAGCGAACAGGCCGCCGCCGACCTCCTGGTCCGGCCGCTGGCCGCAGCCGGACTGACAACGATTGACTGGGGACTGAGCTCCACCGTGCTGCACAACTGCCGCATCCGCGGCGGCAAACCGCATACGCCGGAGTTGTGGGAGAAGATCTTTGCCGAGAACCCGAAGCTCGATGAGCCCCTGCGCCGCCTGGTGCCGGACGTCGTGGCACACTACAACCGGCAGCCGCGGGACCTGCTGGATATCGTCGTGCATCACGGCCATGAACACGGTCTCCAGGTGTTCGGCGCCGTCCGGCTGAATCACGCCCTCGGCCCGCTGTGGCTCGAGGGCGTCCCCGGCAGGCGCCACAATAACGACACCCGCATTGACTTCCGCGACGAATCCTTCCATGCCTACCTGGAAGACAAGTTCGCCGCCATCCTCGAACGCGGCGTCGACGGCATCACTCTCGACTTCGAGCGCAAGGCCCCCTTCTTTCCGCCCGACGCACCGCTGCCGGAACGCATACAGGCCGGGACGCGCTTCGTCGAACGCATCCGCCGGCTGACAGACAGGCCGATCCGCGCCCGGGTCTGCCACGCTGCCGAGATCGGCACCGCCCAGGGCCAGGATCCCGAAGCCTGGCTGCGCGCCGGCTTATTGGACAGCGTTATTCCCGCCACCCACAACCACCAACCGGATCCGCTCGACTGGCGTTTCGACCGCTTCGTCGACGCCGCCAAGGACTCGCCGCGGCCCGCCGCGGTCTGCCCGCAGATCTGGCCGACACCCGAGCCCTGGCAAAACGCCGAATGCCGACTCCACAGCGCCGACGCCGTCTGCCGCCGCATCGACGATGCCCTCGCCATGAATGCCGACGGCGTCTACTTCTTCAATTTCTGCTGCTTCTGGCCGCGGCGCACGAGTCGGTCGCCGCTGGCCGATGTCTTTGACCGCATCAAATCCCGGTGAGCAGCAGCAGCTCGGGATCGGATTATACCACGAAATGATCGTATCCTACTGTTTCATCGGCCGGGGGAAACGACTATACTCCCCACGAGATGAAGTACTCAGACTCCACCATGCCGTCGGCGCCCCGAAGCCAACGTCGAAGAACAGTGTTTGCCGCGCATCATAAGGCGAAACGATCCGGGTTCACTCTGATTGAGCTCCTGGTGGTGGTTGCGATCATCGCCATTCTGGCGGCCCTGCTGCTGCCGGTGCTCGGCCAGGCGAAAGAACGCGCGCGGCGCGTTGTCTGCATGGGCAATGCCCGTCAACTGACGCAGGCCGCCCGGATGTACGCCGATGAGTACGACGGTCACTTCCCGCGGCAGTTCGCCGACCGGACGAAATACGCCGGCAGTTCCTGGCCGCACTTCATCGCGGTAAACGCGCTGACGGAGTCGCGTCATCGACCGAACTGGATCCATCACATCTATTCATATGTCGGCCGCGACCTGAACGTGCTCAACTGTCCCTCCGTCACGGCGGAGAGCGCCAATCCGGACTACGCCCCCACTGCTGCCGAACGGTTCAGCTACACCGCCAACGGCGTAGTCACCCATTTGGGCGCCGAACGGTTCAGCGATCCGGCCGCCCTGATTGTCTACCAGGACGATGTCAGCCGCACAAACGCCGCCATTTTACGACCGCACTTCGCCAACAGCAATCCGGACCTCGCGGACAACGCCGCCTTCTGGAGCGGCTGGATGCGCTACCAGTCCGGCGCGCTGCACGCTTCCGGCGTGCACAACGGCGGCAAGGTGTACGCCTTTGCCGACGGCCATGTCGAGCACATCCTCTGGGAAGATCTCACCAGCCTGCAGTTCGGCCTGCTGATCGGCGGCGCCACCGACGGCCAGGAGCCCTATGTCTTCGGCTACGACAACACCGCCCGCACCGGCCGCGTGCAATTCAACAACTGATCCGCAGCGTCGCGCTGCGGGCGCCACACTGTCTTACCCGCCATGAACGCCCCCAAACGGAAACAGCAATACCGCCCCGGCGCCGCAAGGACCATCCGGCTGATGATCCTGCTGCTGGCGGCGGTTGTTGCCGGCACCAGCAATGCCGCGAAGAAAGGCACCCACAGCATGAACCCTCCCGGCGTCGTCATTGATCAGTCCTCCGATGCCAAGCGCATCTACATCGGCAGCCCCAGCCTGGCTATTCTGCCGGACGGCAGCTATGTGGCCAGCCATGATTTTTTCGGACCGGGGACAAACTTCGATACCACCGCGGTCTTCCGCTCGGCGGACAAGGGCAAGACCTGGGAGAAGGCTGCGACCCTGAAAGGACAGTTCTGGAGCCGCCTGTTTGTCGTTCAGAAAAAGCTCTACATCCTCGGCAGCGCCGGGCAGTGGGGGACGCTGGTGATCCGGCGGTCGACCGACCAGGGGCGCACATGGACCAAGCCGAAGGACGCCGACAGCGGCGTTGTGCGGGCGGCAAGCAAACAGTGGCTCTACGGCATTGCCTCCGGCGCCGCCCTGATCCGCGACGGCCGCATCTACAAATCCGCCGTCCGCCGCAAGCCGGGTCCGCGCCGGTGGGGGCAGCCACTGGAGTTCGTCGTACTCTCGGCCGCGATCGATGCGGACCTGCTCCAGGCCGCCAGCTGGCGCGAGAGCAACGGCGTGTCATCACACCCGCATCCGGACGGCATGTTCCTGACGGACGAAGGCAACATCGTCGCCGATCGCGAGGGCAAGCTGTTCAACATCCTCCGGGTGCACGAGCCGGAAAAGGGCGGCATCGCCGGCTTGCTTGAAGTTTCCGCGGACGGCCGCAAGCACTCCTTCGACCGCGACAAGGGCTACTTCCCCTTCCCCGGCGGCTGCAAGAAGTTCACCATCCGCTACGACGCCAAGTCCGACCGCTGGTGGTCGCTGACCAATTGGGCGCAGAAGGAGAGCCTGAAGCGCGCCGTCAACGCCGAGCGCACGCGCAACACCCTGGCGCTGACCAGCGCGAAGACGCTCGACACATGGCAGGTCGAGTCCATCATCCTCTTCCACGGGGACGTGCGCGACGTGGGCTTCCAGTACGCCGACTGGCACGTCGACGGCGACGACATCGTGCTCGTCAGCCGCACGGCGTTCGGCGATGTGACCAACTGCCATAACGCCAACTATCTCACCTTTCACCGCATCGAGAACTTCCGGCAAGCGGCTCGCCCCGTAACCGCCGAAGACAAGTCGACGAACCAGGAGATGCACGACATCGTCAACCTGGGCCGCGCGCCGAAAACCCCCGTCCACGCGCCCAGTCTGTTCGACACCGGTCAAAGTCTGCTCGTGGTGCACGGCTTCAGCAAAGTCGGCGAGAAAGAAGCCTGGGGCGATATCTACCGCTCGACCGACGGCGGCAAGACCTGGACGCATCGCGGCGATCTGCCTACCTATTATTGCGGCTCCTTCTTCGCGCTGGGCGATGCCGTCTACCTGCTCTACGCCGATTTCCGCCATGACAACAAACTGCGGATTCGCCGGAGCGTCAACGACGGCATCGACTGGAGCAAGCCGGTGACGATTCACGATCAGGCACTGTGGGACGGCAACGGCGCCTGGGCCCGGCACAAGGGGTACCTGTACAAGGCACTCGATGAGAAACAGCCGGACAACGGCAAGGGGTCGCGGTCGCTGCCGCGCGTCGCGAGGATCAAACTCGACGCCGATCCCATGGACCCGAAGAACTGGAGTTTCAGCGATCACCCGAGCTTCGAATTCCCGCCGCCGAAAGAGGTGCGCGATGTCCAGGTCGAGAACGGCCAGGTGCGGCGCAACAACAACGAGGGCAACTGCGTGGTCGGTCCGGGCGGCAAGCTGTGGGTCGTCTACCGCCACTTCGAACGCACCCGCGGCAACTTCAGCGCCACCGTGTTCTACGACGACAAGACGAACGCCCAGCTCTTTCGCAACGTCTACGAAGCCGATCCGGCAAAAGGCAAGGAGAACTGCTACAGCGACTTCCCCGGCGGCTGCAGCGGATTCCATATTGCCTTCGACAAGACATCCGGCAAGTACCTCGCGCTGTCCAATCCGGTGACCGGCGAAACGCAGTACCCCGACGGCAAACGCCTGGGCATCTACCGCTGTATGCGCAATGTCCTGGTCCTGTTGGAATCCGAGGACCTCGTCCACTGGCGCATCGCCAAGCACCTCCTGAAAGACGAGTTGGAAACCACCTGGGAGGACGCCGTCAAGCACACGGGTTTCCAGCAAATCAACTTCGTCATTCAGGACGACGACCTGATCTGGGTGTCGCGCACGGCCTACGACGGCGCGAGCAATCTGCACGACGCCAACCGCATTACCTTCCATCGGCTCCGCAACTTCCGGCAGTACCTGGACAGCGACGGCGAAGTCGCGTACTACAGCTTCGACGACCCGCAGGACCTGGGTCGCGACACCTGCAAACAGGCCGGGCGCACCAAGGGCAACGCCGCCAACCCCGTCAACGTCGAAGCGGCCGACGGCAAGTACAGCGGCGCCGCCGCCTTCGACGGCAGGGACGCCGGACTGGACGCACGCTATCACGTCAGCACCGAGTTCCATCGCGCCGCCGCCGTGACCGTCGCCGCCTGGGTCCATCTCGACGCCCTGCCCAAAGCCAAACACAAGGCGACGATCTTCGACAGCGCCATCCACCAGGACCATGTCGGTGTCGGCCTGGGAATCGCCGACGGCCAATTGACTCTGGCCGCGCGCAGCGACCGGCAGGATAGCTGTCAACTGCTCAGCGTGCCGGCGCCATCGACGAAAACCTGGTTCCACGTCACCGCGGTCTACGACTTCCGCGGCAAGGCACTGGAACTGTACATCGACGGCAAGCGGGTGAAGAAACAAAAGGCTGATTTCGCCAATGACGTTATGCTGCGCGGCATTCCCGGGGAACGAGACGTCATCGGCAAGGGGCTTGCGGGCCGGCTGGACGAACTGCATATCTATCGGCGCCGCTTGCCGGCGAAGGAGATTCGTTCCCTGAGCCGGGCCGACGGCGAAACCGTCAAACCGACCCCACGTTGAACTCGGGATACAGTTGCGGAGACAGTCGCCCCCGTCTGTTCCGGCCGCTTCCAAAGCGAACGACCGTCAAGCGTGTTTTTGAACCCTGCTGCCAACAGCGCCTGAAGGCCAGCCAGCTTTCTTGGGGGCCTCACTTCAGTTTGAGGATGCGAGGAGACCAGTTGTCCACTCAAATCTGAATGCCCTTCGGTGTTGATCGCCTTGACGTGCAGACGGCAAACGCCATCAGGGAACGGTGCAGCACTGTCCCCAATGGATAGAGGGTAGAGGGCAGTGACTTCGCATCTTCGACGCCTGCAGCGGCAACCCGACCCCGTCTCGAGGTCTACTGGGCCGCCGGCCTGCGTGATGACGGCTGGGCCGACATCGGCGAGTGTAAATGGTGCGCGATCAAGCCCAAGCAGCTGCTGGGCGAACTGCAACGCAAGACCGCCCACTTCAAGCCGGCTCAGAATGCCCGGTGAGCGGCCCGCGGTTGCACACCCTCGCCGAGATTGCCAAGCTCATTCTGTGAGAGTGAGAGCCACAGGCACAAGCGGGGCGTTTACGACTCACGGCCGGCTGATTCTCTCGGCGCCGCCCCGTCTTGCTGCGTAAGGGCCGCCGGAACCCGGCGGTACCGGGACTTTTGCTTCTGTTCGTGTAATGTCTCGTCAAGCCGCGGCCTTGATAAGAAAGGACGAACATGGCGGATCAAGCGATCATCGAAGCGGCCTTGGCCCGCGTCAGAGCCGGCAACCGGGAAGCATTCCGCGACGTCGTACACGAGTGTATGGGGGTCCTTCGCACCTATGCGCGCTTTTATATCAGCGACCCCGCCTTGGCCGACGACGCACTGCAGGAGGCCTTCATCGAGATCTACCACGGCCTTGATCGTTATCAGCCGGGGACCAACTTCATCGCCTGGGCGAAGGCGGTGACGCGCAGTGCGGTATTGACCGCACGCAATCGCGAAGGGCGTTTGCAGAAGAAGCACCGCGTCTATCGCGACGCCTTCAACGCCCGGGTCCAGGAGCACTTGCAGGCCGAGGAACGGGCTCATCCGGTCGAGTCACAGATCGCGGCCTTGCACCACTGCCTGAAACGCCTGAGCGAACGTGCCCGGACACTGGTCGAACTGCACTACTTCGAACACGAGGATCTGGCCACGGCGGGGGCGCGGCTCGGACTCTCGGCCAACGCCGCCGGCGTCGCCCTGCATCGCGCCCGCGGGGCGCTGGGGCAATGTATCCGGAAGTGCCGGAGCGAAGAATGAACGAAAAGCAGGAACAACAGATTCGGGCCTGGATAGAGGGCCGCCTCAGCGAGGCCGAGGCGGTGGAACTCCTCCAGGCCTGCGAAGGCGACCCCGCCGTCCTCGAAGCCGCCGCCCGCCACTACCGCACGGCGCAGATGCTCGCCGCCCAGGCGGACGCCCCCGACTTCGCTGAGCGCATCATGTCCGCGCTAGGCAGCCTGGACGAAACGGAGGCGGCACACGAACTGGAATCGCGCGTGATGCGCCGGCTCGAAGAAAACGGTAAGAGCCCCGCGCGCACCTTTCGCGTGGACGGCCGCCGCCTGGCCGACGCGGAAACGCGCCGTCGCCGCCGTCGCCGGCCGCTGTTGCCGCGGCTCGCGGCCGCCGCAGTCCTCATGCTGGTCGCCGGCGCGCTGGTCTGGTTCGCTTTCCTCCGGCTCCGCTACCCGGCGCCGACGGTGAACGGCAAACGCTCTTCGCGCGGCCAGGAGTTCACCGCTCAAGGGGGCGGCCTGGAACTGCAACTCGGCGGCTACTGCCGCATCCGCCTGGCAGCCGGCAGCCGAGCGCGCATCGAAGGAGAAGCTCGCGACGAACGCCTGCACTTGTTCGCGGGCCGGGCGGAGTGCCGAGTCGAACCCGGCCACGGCGGCTTTTGCGTCCTCACCGAACTCGGTGAGGTCAAGGTACAGGGAACAGAATTCAGCGTCGAACTCGAACAACTCGAACCCAGAGGAGACCTCATGAAGAGCAAGCGTATGATTGTCAACGTCGTCAGCGCCGTCGTTCTCGTCACCGGAATCACCGGGACCAGAGAACTCAAGGCCGGCGACAGCCACGTCGTCGAGAACCGCGGCGCCCGGAAGCAGAGCACAAGGAGCCGGCAGGCCACCGCCCGGGAAGACGGGAAGAAGCCGGACAAGGACCTCAAAGGAATCATCAAGATCGCCGGACCCGAGCCGATCGACAAGCCGAAGGCCAAATGGCGGGGACGTGGGCGGGTTGTCGGCAGGATCAAGAACGCCAAGCTCTCCGTGCTCTCAGTCCGCGATTTCCGGACTGGAAAACACATCGCCGGCGCCGAAATCGTCGAGTCCGACGAAGAATTCGTCGACTTCAAGATCGCCTGGCTCAAACCCGGCGTGTACAGGTTTGTGATCGAGGCCGAGGGCTACGAGACCCTCACCGTCCGCCACCTCAAGATCCCGGCCAATACCGACATGTGGTACGAGATCGAATTCGTGCCGGCGTCGGAACGGGAGGAGAAGAAGGATCGGTGATTCCGCCGGACGCAGGTCCGGCGGCAGCGCCGCACAAGGCCGCTGGGTGGTCGACCTCGATGTCGGCGCGCACGAAGCGCGCAAGGCCTGGCGGTGTTCCCGGAGGAGCTGAGGCCGGCTGCGGCCGCCCTTGTCGAAGCGGCCCGTTCAAGGCCGACCCGCGCGGTGCGGGTCGGCCTTGAAGGCTCATCTTGCAGGGCGCCGGGGTACTTCGCCGCGGCGCCGCCTCGGACGGCCTGGCTGCCGCAATGCTTCGCCATCGCCCGGCTGACAAGGTGCGTGACGCAGGCCGACTGCGTGCCTTCGGCCTTTTTCGAGAATGCCTGTAAGAATACGCCATGTCACGGCCTTTATTGCCGAAAGCACCCCGGCCTTGGGCGCCGGACCACGAGCTGAAATGCGCGCCCGCCACGGCGGCTTTTGCGTCCTCACCGAACTCGGTGAGGTCAAGGTACAGGGAAC
>CAYLNH010000072.1:0-7855 GCA_964384625.1 uncultured Lentisphaerales bacterium | reverse complement strand
TCGACCTCGATGTCGGCGCGCACGAAGCGCGCAAGGCCTGGCGGTGTTCCCGGAGAGCGCGCAAGGCCTGGCGGTGTTCCCGCAGAGCGCGCAAGGCCTGGCGGTGTTCCCGGAGGAGCTGAGGCCGGCTGCGGCCGCCCTTGTCGAAGCGGCCCGTTCAAGGCCGACCCGCGCGGTGCGGGTCGGCCTTGAAGGCTCATCTGGCAGGGTGCCGGGGTACTTCGCCGTGGCGCCGCCTCGGACGGCCTGGCTGCCGCAATGCTTCGCCATCGCCCGACTGACAAGGTGCGTGACGCAGGCCGACTGCGTGCCTTCGGTTTTTTCGAGAATGCCTGTAAGAATACGCCATGTCACGGCCTTTATTGCCAGAAGCATCCCGGCCTTGGGTGCCGGACCACGAGCTGAATACGCGCCCGCCGCTACGTGGGTTCTGAGAGAGTCACATCGCGACGCCGGCTTGGAGTGGCGGCGTCCGACAGGGGTACCGTAAACGACATCCAATCCTGGTTCCGTCCTTGTGCGGACCGGGTCGCAACCGTCCGCCAAAGGAGAGAATCGTGAAGCAGTCGTTCAAACCGTCCTCCCGTGCCCGGGGCTTTCACCGGGCGCTCGCCGTCATTCTGGTCTTGGCGCTCTGCGGGGGCCTGTGGTTGGGGCATCTGGTCTCAAGGCGCTCGCCGGCTCCGGCGGCAGTGCCGGACCCCGAAGTGGCCGCCGCATCGCGTGACCGGAGCTACCGCGATGGCGAGGAGGTTTTTCGCCGTTTTGACGCCTGGGTGCAGGACTACCGGACACGAGCGGCCGCGACGGCGCCGGATCGCGGCGTCGAACTTGCACGGCGCCGGCAGACGGCCCTGGAGGATCTGGCGGCGAGCGATCCGGAACGGGCGCGGCAATTGACGCTGCCGGTTGAACTCCGCCGGAGTCTCCCCGCCGCGGTCCAGGATCTCCTTGACGGCGATGCGGCCTTGCAGCAGTTGGAGATGACCGCCGCCGGCTTCTCCTTCGATCGGGGCAAGCTCTCGATCCGGCGCTGCCGCGGCTATGACGCCGTGAGCCTTGAGGGTGCGGAATTGCCGGAGGACGAGCCGGGCACGCCCTGGCTGCCGGCCCTTTACGTCAACGTCCTGATCCCCCCCGGCCACCGGCTCCTGCGGGTGGACGCCACCTTGCGGCGTGAGTCGCCGGCAGCCCGCGGTCTCGAGGTCTACCCTGCACAACCGCCGACGCCCACTTGCCGCGAGCCCGAAGCCTTCGTTGAGCCGAAGCCGGCGGCCTATGCCGCCACGAGCAAAACGCCACTGGTCGAAACCGGCGCCGTGCACCGCGTGCGCGGCATGCGCTACGTGTCGTTGCGGCTGAATCCGGTCCGGCTGGTTCCCGCGACCGGCGAACTCTATCTCGCGGAAGCTTTTGACGTACGCGTAGCGACGTGCCCGGAAACAACGCCGAGTTCTTCGCTGACGCTTCCGCCGGCCGCCGCGCCGGAGTCCTTCAAACGCCTGGTACGCCGCCTGGTCGTCAATCCGGAGGCTTTGGAGACTGCAGCATATCGTGAACCCGCGGGCAACACCGAGACCACCACCGCTTCGCCCACGGCCGATTGCCGGTATCTGATCGTCACCGACGAAACCCTGAGCACGGCATTCCAGGCGCTCGCCGACCATCGCGGCGTTTACAATGGCTACAGCACCGAGATCAAGACCGTAACCGATATTGCCGGCGCCTACGCCGGCAGCGATACGCAGGAGAAGATCCGTAACTGCATCATCGACTACGTCAACAACAAGAACACCCTGTACGTTGTCCTTGGCGGCGACAACGCCATCGTTCCGGACCGCAACTGCTACGTTAGCTGCGGCAGCTACACCGAGAACCAGATGCCCACCGATCTCTACTACGCCGGGCTCGACGGCAACTGGGACGAGGACGGCGACGGCATCTACGGCGAAGCCGACACCAGCGCCGGCGACGAAGGCGACCTGGATGCCGATGTCTACGTCGGCCGCATCCCCGTACGCACCGCCACGCAGGCGACCAACTATATCAACAAGGTCGTCGAGTACGAAACCAACCCCCCGCTGGAGATTGCCAAGAAGTTCATGATGACCGGGCACAAGCTCTGGGACCGCTACTCCGGCGACGACCGCCCCACCGACCAGGTCCCGGATGGGCACTCGCAGTTCCGCCAGCACAGCCCGGTCTCCGACGCCGAGATGTGGATGCGCCGGACCTACCGCGACTACGTCCAGGCCCACGGCTGGCAAACCGCGACCACCGCGCTACTCTTCGACACCGTGACCTCGTGGGACAGCTCGAGCGCCGGCGATTACGCCGCCAGCGGCTCGCACATGCGCAACAAGTTCAACCAGGGATGGAACTTTGTTATCAACGACACCCACGGCGGCGACAGCGTACTGGCCGCCGACGGCGACTGGTTCGACACCGCCAAGGCCGACGCGCTCACCGGGCTGACCGCGGTCTTCTACACCGGCGCCTGCCTCAGCGGCAAGTTCGACAAGGCCGAGCCCTCGCTGAGCGAGGCCATGATTCGCAGCGCCGACGGCGGCGCGCTGCTCTACGTCGGCTGCAGCCGCTACAACTGGGGCTCGCCCGACTCACCGCCCGCCTCCAACTACAGCGACGGCGGCACCGGCGCGGACTACATGCACGAGTTCCTCCGCCTCGTTTTCGAGGACAAGATCACCAACGTCGGTCAGGCCTTCTTCGACCACAAGGCCGCCTTCGCCTCCTCCTCAGGCTACAACAACTCGAAGCGTTGGGACCAGTTCGGCCTCAACCTCCAGGGGGATCCCGCGCTCGAGATGATCATCAGCGACGGCGCCAACAACCCGCCCATCGCCCATGGCCAGTCGTTGACCATGGCCAATCACCGGCCCCGGGACATCGCACTCAGCGCCGTGGACTTCGACGGCGATCCGCTCACCTACCACATCCAGTCGCAACCGACCCACGGCAGCGTGTCGCTCAGCGGCACAACCGCCACCTACCAGCCCGAACCCGGCTATGTCGGCAACGACAGCTTCAGCTTCGTTGCCAACGACGGCAGCGACGACAGCAACCCGGCAACCGTCGGCATCACCGTGACGGCGAACCACGCCCCCTTTACCTTCGGCACGGAAGGACCGATTTGGGTCCAGTCCACGGCGGCCACGCAGCTCGAGCTGACTTGGTATGCCGGCGATGAGGACAACGATCCGCTGACCTGGACCATTGTCACGCCGCCCAGCAACGGCACGCTTACCCCGACCATCGAAGCCGGCGTCTTTCTCTACGACCCCGTCGACGGCTATCGCGGCCCCGACAGCTTCAGTTTCAAAGTCAGCGACGGCCTCGAAGACAGCAACATCTCCACCATCGAACTGACGGTGGGCAACAACGTTCCCTGGGCCTACGGCAGCAAGCAGACCGTCGATGAAGACCAGACCCTTGAGTTCCTGCTGGAAGCCTATGAGTCGGACCCGGACACGCTGAGCTTCATCGTCGTCAGCGGCCCCAGCCACGGCGCCCTGAACCTTGGCGCCGGCGCCGGCGGCTCCGGAGGTGACGGCTCCGGCCCCGGCGGAAGGCAGTCGTTACCCTGCACCTACACGCCCGATCCCGACTGGCACGGCACCGACACCTTCGACTTCAAGGTCAATGACGGAGTCAGCGATAGTCGCTTGGCCACGGTCACGATTACTGTCAACCCGGTGAACGACGTGCCGGCGATTTCCGACATCGCCGACTGCAACATCGACCGCGACAGCTCCACCGGTCCGATCGCCTTCACCGTCGGCGACGTCGAGACCGCCGCCCCCGATCTGATCCTCTCAACGGCTTCAAGCAACACCACGCTTGTTCCCCAAGCCAACATCGTCCTCGGCGGCAGCGGCGCCGAGCGAAGCGTGACCGTGACACCCGCCGCCGGACAGACCGGAACGGCAACGCTTACGATCATTGTCTCCGACGGCGAACTGAGCGCGCAGGACAGCTTCATCCTCACCGTCAGCGAGACCAGCAACGACCCGCCCTATGTCGGGTCGATCTGGGCCGATCCGGAAGAGATCACCCTGCCCGACAATACCGTGACCGTCTCCTGCGTCGCCTCCGACCCGGACGGCGATGCCCTGAGCTACAGCTGGAGCAAGGACTCCGGCCCCGCCGCCGTCAGCTTCGCCACCCCGAACGCCGACAGCAGCCAGGTCAGCTTCGACACCGCCGGCGTCTACGTCCTCAAGGTCACCGTTTCCGATGAAACGCTGACCGACACGGCAACGGTCCAAGTTCTCGTTCACCCGGCGCCGAATACACCACCGGTGGCCGCCGCTCAAGCCCTGCAAACCGACGAAGACACTCCCGTCGAGACGAGCCTCAGCGCCACCGACGCCGACGGCGACAGCCTGACCTATGCCGTCGTCGGCTTGCCGGACCACGGCGCCATTGTTACCGACGGCGCCTTCGTTCGCTACACGCCCGACGCGAACTGGCACGGAACCGACAGCTTCAGCTTCACCGCCAACGACGGCGAAGCCGACTCGCACACCGCCACGGTGACCATCACGGTGATCTCGCGCAACGACGCGCCGGTCGCTAACGCCGACAGCTACAGCACCGACGAGGACACCGGCATCACCGTCAACGCCCCCGGCGTGCTCGGCAACGACAGCGACATCGACGGCGACACGCTGACCCCCGGCGTCTCAAGTCCGCCGGCTCACGGCGATGTTCAGCTCAACAGCGACGGCTCCTTCGAATACCTGCCCGCGCCGGATTACCACGGCGCGGACAGCTTCAGCTACGTTGTCAGCGACGGCAACGGCGGCAGTGCAACCGCCACGGTGAGTATCGCCGTGGCCGACGCCAACGACGCACCCAATGCCGACGCCGGCGCCGACCAGACCGTCGCCGACAGCGACGGCGACGGCGTCGAATCGGTCACCCTCGACGGAAGCGGTTCGAGCGATGCCGACGGCAACATCGTCTCCTACGTCTGGACCCAGGGTGCGACGCAGATCGCCACCGGCCAAAACCCGGCGGTGAACCTGAGTACCGGCACGCACAGCATCACCCTGACGGTCACCGACGACGACGGCGCCAGCGCCGTCGATACGGTGACCGTCGCCGTCAACCAGGCCTCGACCCTCAAGCTCGAAGCCGGCAGCGCGAGCATCGGCGGCTCCTGGAGCACCGTCACGCTGCAGAACAGCTACAGCTCGCCGGTGGTCGTCTGTGCGGTGAACTACCGCAACAACAGCGTGCCGGTCTGCGTCCGCGTCCGCAACGCCGGCGCCGGCTCCTTCGAAGCCAGACTCCAGAATCCCTCCGGCGCCGCGGTCAACGCCGAGACCGTATACTACGTGGTCATGGACGAAGGCGTCGGCGCCCTGCCTGACGGCCGCAAGATCGAAGCCGCCCGCGTGCTCAGTGACGGCACCAGCGAGAACAAAAACTGGTCCAAGGACCGGATGGAAGCCTACAGCTACCGGCACAGCTACAGCAGCCCGGTCGTGCTCGGTCAGGTCATGACCGCCAACGACGCCGACTGGTCCACCTTCTGGTGCTCCAACGGCAACCAGAACACCCCGCCCACAGCCAGCGCCTGCTACCTCGGCAAGCAAGTGGCCGAGGATACCGACGCCATGCGTGCGGACGAAACGCTTGGCGTCATCGTTGTCGAAGCCGGTTCCGGCACGATTGCCGGCCTCGCCTACCGGGCCGCACTCGGCGGCGACAGCATCCAGGGCGCCGGCGACAGCCCGGCATATACCTATGCGTTGAGCGGTTTCTCCGCCGCGCCCGCGGTGGGCATCGCCACCCAGGCGGCCATGGACGGCGGCAACGGCGGCTGGGCCGTGCTCCACGGCGCCGCCCCCTTGCAGGCCGGTTCCATCGGCCTGGCCATCGACGAAGACCAGATCGGCGACTCCGAGCGCAACCACACCACCGAGCAAGTCGGCGTCCTCGTCTTCCAGACGGCCTTCGCCTGGGATGACGGCCAGGTCAACCAGCCGCCGGTGGCCGACGCCGGCGCCGACCAGACCGTCGCCGACAGCGACGGCGACGGCGTCGAATCGGTCACCCTCGACGGAAGCGGTTCGAGCGATGCCGACGGCAACATCGTCTCCTACGTCTGGACCCAGGGTGCGACGCAGATCGCCACCGGCCAAAACCCGGCGGTGAACCTGAGTACCGGCACGCACAGCATCACCCTGACGGTCACCGACGACGACGGCGCCAGCGCCGTCGATACGGTGACCGTCGCCGTCAACCAGGCCTCGACCCTCAAGCTCGAAGCCGGCAGCGCGAGCATCGGCGGCTCCTGGAGCACCGTCACGCTGCAGAACAGCTACAGCTCGCCGGTGGTCGTCTGTGCGGTGAACTACCGCAACAACAGCGTGCCGGTCTGCGTCCGCGTCCGCAACGCCGGCGCCGGCTCCTTCGAAGCCAGACTCCAGAATCCCTCCGGCGCCGCGGTCAACGCCGAGACCGTATACTACGTGGTCATGGACGAAGGCGTCGGCGCCCTGCCTGACGGCCGCAAGATCGAAGCCGCCCGCGTGCTCAGTGACGGCACCAGCGAGAACAAAAACTGGTCCAAGGACCGGATGGAAGCCTACAGCTACCGGCACAGCTACAGCAGCCCGGTCGTGCTCGGTCAGGTCATGACCGCCAACGACGCCGACTGGTCCACCTTCTGGTGCTCCAACGGCAACCAGAACACCCCGCCCACAGCCAACGCCTGCTACGTCGGCAAACAGGTGGCTGAAGACGCCGATGTCACGCGTGCCAACGAGACCCTCGGCATCATCGTCATCGAATCCGGCAGCGGTACCATTGACGGTGTGCCATATCAGGCGGCGCTTGGTGGCAACAGCATCAGAGGCATCGATGACTCTCCGGCCTATACCTACACGCTGAGTGGATTCTCCGCGACACCGACGGTCGGCATCATCGCACAGGCGACAATGAACGGCAGCAACGGCGGCTGGTCCGTGCTCTACGGCAGCAGTCCGTTGATCGCTTCGGCAATCGGCCTGGCGGTGGACGAGGATCAGATCGGCGATTCCGAGCGTGTTCACGTCGAGGAACAGGTTGGTTTCCTGGTCTTCCAGTCGGCGGTTGCCATTGGCGGAAGCGATGACGGCGCCTTCCTCGAAACCAACGGACAAGTCGTCATCGAAGCCGAACACGCCCACGCCGCCGGCGCGGGCAGTACCGGCGACAGCTGGGAGTCGATTACAACGCTGGCCGACAGCAGCGGCGGTGAGGCCCTCCTCGCCGGACCCAACGACGGCGACAACATGCAGGACTCGATCAAGGGCCCCCGGCTCGACTACAAGGTGACGTTCAAGAGCGCCGGCGTCTACTACGTCTGGGTCCGCATCTGGGGCAGTAGTAACAAAGACGACTCGGTCCATGCCGGGCTAGACGGCGTCCCCGCGTCCTACGGCCGGTACGGCATCACCGACAGTTCCAAGCAGTGGCACTGGGAGCAGCTGGCCGCCGGCCAACGCGTCACCGTCCAGGTCGATGCTCCCGGCGCACACACGCTCAACATCTGGATGCGCGAAGACGGCACCGCCATCGACAAGCTCCTCCTGACCACCGACAGCGCCTACACGCCGAGCGGTCCGGGCCCGGCCGAAAGCCCTCGCGACGGCGGCTAGCCGATTCCCGCGGCAGCATCGTCTCCCCTGTCTGGATCGAAGACGACACGCCCACGCGTATGACCGGCCCCAAACGGTGGTCATCAATGGCTTTGTTCGTTTCAGCTGACCCCGCCGAGCCGTATTCTGCTACTTAGGGTCCGCGCGGAAATAACTTCACATTTTGAGAGACTTTCAAGAGTCGC
>CAYLNH010000071.1:0-26433 GCA_964384625.1 uncultured Lentisphaerales bacterium | reverse complement strand
CGTGTCTCGTGTCCCGTGTCTCGTGTCCCGTGTCTCGTGTCCCGTGTCTCGTGTCCCGTGTCTCGCCCCTATGCGCAACGGGCCTGATGGCCGCCGTCGACGCGAATCTCAATGCCGTTGACATACTCCGCTTCGTCGGATGCGAGAAAGACGCAGACATGGCCGATATCCTCGGGATAGCCGATGCGCCCCATCGGGACGCGTTGTTTGATTTCCTCGGCCGGCCCCGGCTTTTTCCAGTGGTGCTCGGTCATCGGGGTCATGATCATGCCGGGGGCGACCGCGTTGCAGGTGATGCCGTGCGGTCCCAGAGCCGTAGCGAAGCCGACCATCGTCATGTGCATGCCGCCTTTTGATGCGGCATAGTCCACCTGCGAGGGGCCGCAAACATTCGCCGCCAGCGAGGTAATGAACACGATGCGGCCGCCGGCGCCCTGGTCGATCATCTGCTGCCCGGCAAGCTGGGTACAATGATAGGCGCCGGTGAGGTTGACGTCCAGCGTCTTCTGCCAGGTTTCCGGCGTCATCTTCATGATGTGCTTAAACGGGCAGATGCCGGCGTTGTTGACCAGCACATCCACGTGGCCGAAATGCGCAGTTGTCTTCTTCAACATGGCTTCGACCGTATTGCGATCCGTCACATCGCACTGCAGACCGATTGCGTCGACGGCACCGGAATCTTTCAGTTGTGCAGCTGCATCGCCGGCTTGCTTCTCGTCCAGATCGGCCACGACAACCGCCGCATGCTGACGGGCAAAACACGTGCCGATACCGAAACCGATGCCGCGCGCGCCGCCGGTGATAATCACTGTCTTTGGCTCTTTCATCTCGCTGTTCCTTTGTTAATCGACTTTCATCTTGCCTGACTGATATTACAATTGTTGATATCCACCATGATTTCACCGGAAACAAATTGACCTGCATATGGAAAATAAAGACACCAAACCACCGGCTGGCACCTATCCGCCACCGCTCTCGCCGGACTTGTGGGGCACGGATACGTGGACGGGCC
This sequence comes from uncultured Lentisphaerales bacterium, assembly GCA_964384625.1. GTDB lineage: Bacteria > Verrucomicrobiota > Lentisphaeria > JABSQK01 > JABSQK01 > CAYLNH01. The sequence goes on along the minus strand of CAYLNH010000071.1, from coordinate 25,421 downwards.
CGAGTCCGGCCTTTGGCGTTCGCAGCATCACTCGGTTTGCCGGCCGGCGGTCGCCGGAGCCCGCAGCCAGCTACCATGATTACTGGGAACTCACCTTCAGCTTCACCGGGACCGGCACGGTGGAGATCGAGTCGAAATGCTATGCCATCCATGGGCCTGCTGCGTGGTTAATTCCGCCGCATGCACTGCATCGAGAACTCACCGACGATCCGCATTGGGATATGCTGTGGATCGGCCTGACGGGGGGGCAACTTGAAGCGCTGCCGGGTGAACCGGCAATCCTGTATGCCGCCGAGGACCTCCTGCCGCTGGCCGATGAGCTCTGGCTCTGGCAACGCAAGCACCAGGGACGGATCGGGCCGGAAATGGATACGCTCGCAGCCGTCCTCTGCCGGGCGGTCGTCCGCAAAGCGGAGAACTCCACGCCGAGCGAGTCGTCGGACTGGCTGCAGCGGACGCTGGAGTATATCCATGCCAATCTGGGCGAACCCCTTGAACTCGAAGATCTCGCCGCTGCTTCCGGCTACAGTGTCGGGCATTTCCAACGCAGCTTCAAAGCACGAATGGGGACAACGCCGTGGCAGTATGTCACCGACCAGCGGCCGGATCTGGCCCTTATCTACCTGCGGGAAAGCCGCCACAGCATCGGCGAAATCGCCGGCCTGACCGGATATCGCGACCAGCTCTATTTCAGCCGCGCCTTCCGCAAGCACTACGGCTGCTCGCCCAGCGAGTGGCGCGCGGCACACGTCAATCACTTACCGCATTAAATGCGTTCTGGACTGCCTCCCGGCGACGGCGGGCGTCCTTCGGGGTCTCCTGCAGGAGTTGTTCCAGCGCGGCTTTCTGGCCGAGCGCCGCCGGCCCCAGCCGTTCGAAGGCCTTGCCGGCAGCCCCGACGACCGCCAGGTTCTGATCGCTCAACGCTTTGACCAGATCCGGGCCATACTTCTCGGCGAGTTCCCGACGATACCCCATCGCCGCCACGGCCGCCGCACGCAGGAAGACCGCCAGATCCTCATAGATCACCACGGTCTCCTCCTCGCTCAACGGGCCGTTGCCTTCAAATGCTCCCGGCGGCAGCATACGCTTGACGCGCCGTTCATAGACCGTCCGGCCCAACGTCTCATCGCGCACTTCCAGATCGACCCTGATACCTGGATCCAGAATCTTCCCTTTCGGACCGGGCCGCAGTTCGATCACAATCACCGCCTGCTCGCCGTCCAGTTCCTCGTCCGGCAAGTGCTTGAAGAACGCCGCCCAGTAATAATCGCCTGCCACAATATCACTGAGTTTGTCGGCCACGCGGGGCGCGGCGTCAACGCGATAGCTGAATCTGGCGTCGCGCACGGCCCAGCGCGCCCGGATCTTCTCCCCCCAGACCAGCCAGACCACCCCGCCAACCAACGCGAGGATCACCAGGAACTTGAAGATGTCCGCCACGAAACTTCCGCTCTTTTCGCCGTCCGCCATCGCACCGGTCCTCCTGTATCTGTTCGTCCGCCAACACGTGCACGTACGATACCATCCGGACAGCGCTGCGACAAACAGAACCGCGGCCGGATCGGTCTATTCTCCGCCATGGCCGTTGGACACCTTTGCGCCCGCGACATACCTTGTGTGACACAGGAGGTTTCACGTGCCCGTTTATACCAAACAGGATCTGATCGATTTTTCCCCGACCTGCGACAACTTCGTCGGCGTCGACTCCGATGGCTGTGTCTTCGACACGATGGAGGTGAAGCAGAAACAGTTCTTCCACGGCCGCATCGTCTCGCATTGGCATCTCGAGGCGATCGAACCGCAGGTGCGAGCCGCGGCTGAGTTCGTCAACCTTCGCTCAAAATGGCGCGGTTCCAATCGCTTCCCCGCCCTGCTCCGTGTCTTCCGTCTGCTGCAGGACTGGCCGGATGCCGCTGACCATGCCGAACTGCCGGACTGCACGGCCCTGGAAGCCTATGTCAACTCCGGACTGCCACTGGGCAACCCGTCCCTGAAAGAAGAAGTTGCACGAACCGATGACGCCGACCTGCAGCGGGTACTCGACTGGAGTCTTGATGTCAGCAGCGCGATCGCCAACGACATGCAGCCGATCCCGCCCTTCGACGGGGCCGTGGCCGCACTGGGTGTGATGCAGCACAAGTCCGATGTCATCGTTGTCTCACAGACGCCGGAGGAAGACCTCATCCGTGAGTGGGAGCACCACAACATCGCGCAGTTCGTCCAGTTGATTGCCGGCCAGGAGTTGGGCAAGAAATCAGAACACCTGACCATGGCCGCCGGCGGCAAGTACGCCGACAACTGCGTCCTGATGATCGGCGACTCTTTGAACGACATGAAAGCCGCTCAGGAAGCGGGCGCGCTGTTCTACCCGACACTGCCCGGCAAAGAATCGGAGTCTTGGGAGCGATTCGTCGAAGACGCCTATCCAAAGTTTCTCGCTCACGAATTCGCCGGGGCATATCAGGACGAGTTGATCGCCACGTTCGACGCCATGCTGCCGGAAACACCGCCGTGGCAAACATAAGGGCTCAGCATTTCTGTTGCGTCACAAGCAGAAATGCTTGTACTCCGGACAAGAGCAGGGATGCTCATCGTACATCGGGGGAAGGCTCTCCGGCGCGGAGTAAGCCCTCGTGAAGTACGGCGCACACATCTACATTTACACGCGGCGCTGGGATGATGACCAGTTCTGGGTCATGGACCGTTTGAAAGAACGCGGCGCTGACGTCATCGAGATCGCCGTCGGCGACGACGTCCACTTCGACGCTGCTCGCGCGCGCGTGCACGCGGAATCGCTGAACCTGGAAATCTTCGTCAGTCCCGGCGCCGAATGGCCGGCACATTGCGACCTCTCGGCCGACTCCGCTGAAGACCGCAAAGCCGGTGTGAAGTGGCACAAGAAGTACATTGATCTCGGCGCCGAACTGGGTGCCGTCAGCTATAACGGCGCGATCTACGGCCGCCCAGGAATCGTCAAACGCCGCATACCGCCAAGGGATGAGTACCAAAACATCGCTGAGGGCCTGCATGAACTGGCGGAGCACGCGCAATCGCGCGGCGTATCCCTGGCCCTCGAGGCATCGAGTCATTTCCGCACGCACGTCGCCAATCGCCCGGAGCAGATCATGGAACTGATTCGTCTGGCGGATCACGACAACCTGCAGGCAATTCTCGACACCTATCACATGTTCACCGAGATCCGCAGTTTTGCAGATGCCATCCATTGCTACGGAGATCGGCTGTTCGCGCTGCACTGCTGCGAGAACGATCGCGGCGTACCCAAAGGCGACGGTCTCGTTCCCTGGTCGGAAATCTTCACTGCATTGCAGGAGATCAGCTTCGACGGCTATCTGATGCTCGAAGCATACAACTCTGCCGACGTCGAATTCGCGCATCAGCGGGGCATGTATCACGATGTCTGCCCGGATGCGGACAACTTCGTGAGCACCGGTTTCTCGTTCCTGCGCCAAGGACTGGAGGGCGAGCAGGAATCATGAAGTTCGAACCCGTCTGCTATGACCACGCCGCCAGCCTGATCGACAAGCGCCCATGGGACGTCTCCCGCGACCAGGACCTCCTGGTTGCCGCCCAGCAGGCGGCGATGAACACCTATCACTACGACGTCAGCGTGGTCGGCCTGGATATTTACAACGTCGAGATCGAAGCCTATGGCTGCCCGATTCTCGATTCCGGCGACAACGGCGTTCCCGCAGCCGGCGACCCGATCTTTACGGATCCTGATGACCTGCTCGCACTGGAACTGGCCCCCGCAAAACATGGCCGCATCCCAATGATCCTCGACGCCGCCCGCCAAATTGCAGAACAGAATCCGGACGCCGAGGTCCATATCCCGATGTCCGGACCGTTCACCATCGCCTGTCATTTGCTCGGCATGGAGAATGCCATCTGCAATCTGGCCATGGAGCCGGACCGGATGACCGCGGCACTCGAACAACTCGCCGCGAATCAACAGAAGTTCGCCCGGCTCGCGGACAGCAAAGGTTTCGGCATTTCCCTTTTTGAGTCATCCGTCACGCCGCCATTGTTATCGCCAGCCATGTTCGGCAAAGTCGTCGCTCCAGCTCTCCGACAAATCCTCGAAGGGCTCAATCGCCCCACACAGTTGATTATCGGCGGCGACACCATTCACATTCTGGAGGACCTCTTGAACCTGCAACCAAACTACATCATCTGCCCGGTGGAAACCGATCAGGTGAAATTCCTCTCACGGGTTCCGGCAGGGCCGACGGTTCGCGTCAACATGGCACCGGCCGTATTCCAGGCCGGTCGTATGAATGATTCACTGCAGGAAGCCGAACGCGTGTTCCGGCTCGCGTCCACGCACTCGAACACGACGGTGGGATCACTGATTCCGTACGACGCCGACCCGGAGGTCGTGAGCCGAACAGCGGATTGGGTGCGTGATGCGACTTGAGCACTGGGCTTGCCCCTGCCGCTGAACCGAAGGGCAAACTCCTTGCCGGCTCCGTGTGCCATGCTCAGCCGGCCCGGCAGTTCACCCCGTTTCATCCTCATTTTCCTGTCCCCCGTTTTCTTGTCATCCTTCCTCCCACTACACCCCCATCAGCGGACCATCGACATCTTCGCGTTTGTCGGCATCGTCCTGCTCGCGTTCGGTGGTGATGATCTCCAGCAACTGCTGGACGCGCTCCGGTTTGTCCGCCGCCAGATCCGTCGTCTCTCGCGGGTCCTCGGCCAGGTTATACAGCTCCAATGCGTCCGGCGCTTCGTCGGCGTCGTTCTGCACGAGTTTCCACTGATTCTGCATAGCGGCGAAACTGCGCCCGCGGAAGTTCCAGAAGAACGTACGCTCCGGGTCCGTCTGTTCCTCGCCGGTGATCACCGGCCAGATGTCGCGGCCGTCCCATTTCGGGTCTTCTTTCAGGTCGCAGCCGGCCAGTTTCGTCAACGTCGGCGCCCAGTCGACGGACTGCACCGGTGACGAAACATGTCCCGCCTGGAGTTTGCCGCGCCAGTAGAGGATGGTCGGCGAACGCACGCCGCCTTCGTACATGGTCGCCTTCTGGCCGCGCCACGAACCGTTGCTGCCGAGTCGCGGCATCTCCTCCTGCCATCCCGGATATTTGTCCGTGCTGTGGATCGGCGCCTGGCTGATGGCGCCGTTGTCGGACGCGAAGACCACCAGCGTGTTGTCCAGTTGGCCGGTGCATTCCAACGTCTCGATGATCCGGCCGATGCCCCAGTCCATCTGGCTGGTGTACGCCGCGTAGCGTTTGAACGAACGATCACGCAGGGGGTCCTTGTCGTAGGTCTCGTACTGATAGCGATCGATCCACTCCTGCGGCGCTTTGATCGGCAGGTGCACCGCGGTAAATGGAACATAGCAGAACCACGGTTCCGTCCGCGAGCCAAGCCAGTTGCAGGCCTCGTTCGTGATCAGGTCGGTGACGTGGCCGACCTCTTCCATTTTCACTTCGTTGCGATGCCAGGTAAAGCTGAAGCGCCCGCGCTTGTAGCAGTGGTTATACGGGTCCACGCCGCCGGCCAGACTGCCGTAGCTGTGATTGAAACCATAGTGGTTCGGACCGTACTCCGGGTCAGAGCCCATATGCCATTTGCCGAACAACCCCGTGTCGTAACCGGCATCGCGCAACTGGCAGGCCAGCGTCTGATAGCCATCCGGAAAGACCGGCGCGTTCGACGGCACGGTAGCGTGCTTGCCGAACCGCCCCGGGAAGCGGCCACTCATGAACGTGACGCGGGTCGGCGTACACATCGGACAGACATAGTGCTGGTCCAACTCAACGCCGTCCGCCGCCAGTCGATCCAGTGTCGGCGTACGGATCTCGGAACCGTGGAAGCCCACGTCGCCCCAGCCCAGATCATCGGCGAGAATGTAAAGAATGTTCGGTTTCTCGGCGGTACTCATCGCATGCTCCTGTCCTTGCTTCTCTCCGTCTTCCTGTCCTTATTCCTGTCCTCACTCCTGCCCGGATTCGGATCCGACGAGACAGGGGGACCTGGTGACCTCGAGACCTGGTGACGCCGGAATTGACGGAATGACCTGCCGTTGCAGCGGCATCTGATTTGTCGACTCCAGGCGGTACTCCGGAATGCTTCATGGACCTCCCGGACGACGCCGCAGATAGCCGTCCAAGGGGCAACAGAGAGCGAAGCCAGACGCACCGCCGGCTCTATGGCTGCCAACCTAGAACAGCAACGCGTCCACCTCAACCGATGTCCGGCTCCGATCGGTCTTGTCTTCTGTTCTATCAAAATAAGAGCTCGACAACGGCAATTCCATGGTAGAATTCGCCCCAAACAGGTAATATCGTAACATTAATGACATACACGACTCCATTACCGGGGGACCTGTTGCAGCGGCTGCGAACCGTCGCGCGGCAACCGCTGGAACGCGTGGTCATTGCCGAACCGGGACCGGCGCCGGCCAATGCGCTGTGCCCGCCGCGCGCCCGTTTTTTTCTTATCGAAAGCGGCTGCCGCCAGATGCAGGTCCTGGTCGACGGCATGCCGCAGGACCTTCCCTTCAAGCCCGGGACTGCTTTGTTTGCGCCGTCAGACAGCTGGCACAAGCCGATTATGCGTGGACGTTTTACTCTGGTCACCGTCATCTTCGATCCGCGATACACATCGCTGACGTGGAAGGCACTGCCGCGGACACCGACGCGTCGGGAGTGCACGATTCAGCGCGCCCCGGGATTCATCGGCCCGGTCGAACCGGTATTGCAGGCGCTGTCGGCGTTGAGCGGCCGGCCTTCACCGGCGGCGATCCCGCTGCTGCAGAGCCTGGTGGAGCTGGTGGCTGAAGAATTTGAGCAGCGCGACACGTCACTCGGCAAAGGCCATGCCACGTGGCAGGCGGTGAGCGAGTATTTGCATGAGAGCTTTGACCAGCCGCTGGACCGCAGCGCCGTGGCTGCCGCGCTGCAGCTGCATCCGAATCATATCTCCCGTCTTTGCCGGCGGCATGCGGGCATCGGGTTCTCCGAATACCTCACGCGTTTGCGTCTGGAGCATGCGACGATACTCCTGCGTGCGGGCCGGCAGCCGATCAAGACTGTAGCGCGTGCCTGCGGCTATGCGTCCGAGAACTACTTCGCCAAGGTCTTTCGCCGGCGCTACGGCATGAGCCCCGGCGCCTTTCGCCGCAATGCTGGTCCCGCGTGATTATCAGCGTTTCCCTGCCGTGCATTCTGCAGCCGGCAGCTGCTCTGGTCGGCCGCCCACCTGCAGCCAGTCCATGCCGAGCCATCGGAGATTGATTCGGCCGGCGAAGACCTGTCAGCTTCAGGGCAACGTGGACCGTCGAGCCGGACGTGCGACTCGCCGATCTGCACCGGTTCCTCTTCCATTCTGCGATGTCGGCGCTACGGTGAATGCTTCGTGCAACAACCGAAGCAAGGGACCCTCACATGTCTGCTGCCACTCGACCGAATGTCATTTTCGTGCTGACCGACGATCAGGGCTATCCGCCGCTCGGATGCCATGGTCACCCATTTATCAAGACGCCCAATATCGACACGTTTCACGCGCAGTCCGTCCGACTGGATCAGTTCCATACCGGGACCACCTGTGCGCCGACCCGGGCCGGCCTGATGACCGGGCATTACTGCAATTCCACCGGCGTCTGGCACACGATCGGCGGGCGTTCCTTACTGCGGCGCGATGAGTGGTCCCTGGCCACGGCGCTGCGAGATGCCGGTTATCGCACCGGCATGTTCGGCAAATGGCATCTGGGCGATGAGTATCCCTACCGCCCGCAGGACCGCGGCTTCGAAACCGTCGTCTGCCACGGCGGCGGCGGCGTCAGCCAGCAACCGGACTATTGGGGCAACGACTACTTCGACGACACCTACATGGTCAACGGCGAACCACAGAAGTTCGACGGCTACTGCACCGACGTCTTCTTCCGTGAAGCCCTGCGATACATCGAGTCGGCAACCCGGTCGACAGACTCAGGGCCGGCGCAGCCGTTCTTCTGTTACATCTCGACCAACGCGCCGCACAGCCCCTTCAACGTCGAGCCCCGCTATCACGAATTCTACAAGGGCAAGACCGACAGCGAGAACTACGCCCGTTTCCTCGGGATGATCACAAACATCGACGAGAACTTCGGCGCGCTGCGCGCCAGACTGCAGGACCTCGGGATTGAAGACAACACCGTGTTGATCTTCATGAGCGACAACGGCCAGACCGGCGTTGGCGATCCGGATGCAAATCAGTACAACTCCGGGATGCGCGGGCACAAAGGGAGCCCTTACGACGGCGGCCACCGCGTGCCGTTCTTCATCCGTTGGCCCAACGGCGAAATCGACGGCGGCCGGACGGTCGACGAGCTGACGGCCTACATCGACTTCATGCCGAGCATCCTGGAACTGTGCGGCGTGGACGTGCCGCCTGAGCGCACGTTCCATGGCCGCAGTTTTGTCCCGTTGTTGCGCGGCGAAGGAGGTCCTGAGTGGCGCGAACGCGTCATCGCCACGGACACACAACGGGTCGCGAACCCGTTGAAGTGGCGGCTGAGCTGCGTTATGCAGGACACCTGGCGACTGGTCAACAAGGAGGAGTTGTACGATCTCGCCGCGGATCCCGGGCAAACGGCGAATGTGGCCGACGAGCACCCGAACCGCGTGCGCCGGATGCAGGCCGCCTACGAAGAATGGTGGGCGCTATGTGCCGAAGACATCGACGCGGAAGTCCCGCACTCCATCGGTGCTGAAGTGCAGGTCGACACCGTGCTGCGCACGCATGATCTGCGGAACGAACTGGATCATGCGGTCGTCTGGAACCAGGGCCAGGTGCGCGGCGGCGAGATCTGTCACGGCTGGTGGGAGATCTACGTCGAGCAGGACGGCGTGTATGTATTCGACTTGCGCCGCTGGCCGGAGGAAGCCGGCCACAGGGTAACGGCCGGCATCGACGGCGACGACGTCGACTGGCGGCAGGACGGCTTTGTTCAACCCGGCGCCGAACGATTGTATACCGGCGGCAAGGCATTGCCTTTTGAGACGGCATGTCTGAGCATCTCCGGCCGGCCCAAGCTCTGTACGGACATCGCGGCGGACGCGCCGGGCGCGGAGATCAAGGCAGAGCTGAAGCAGGGCAACTACCATGTTCGCGCCCAGTTCTGCAATGCCCACGGCCTCTACTGCTCGGCGTACTATGTGTACGTCAAACGGCTCGGGTGAAGGAACTGCTCGCGCCGGCGGCACAGCCCGGCAGCGACTGCCGGACCGCGACCTTGTTGGGCCCATCGATGACATCGCCAGGCGCCGTCGCTGAATTCACTGCCGGACTCTAACTGGGAGATGCCACAGTGAAACCACTTGCTTTGACGCTTTTTTTGACAGCCTTTGCCGTCGCGGCGCAGGAAATCAAGACCGAAACAGTCGATTACAAAGACGGCAACGTTGTGCTCAGCGGCTTCCTCGCGTACGACGCCTCGATCACCGGCAAGCGGCCCGGCATTCTGGTGTGCCACGCCTGGAAAGGTCTTGGCAAGCACGAGATGGACAGCGCCAGAGAACTGGCCAAACTCGGATATGTCGCGTTCGCTTTGGACATCTACGGCAAGGGCGTACGAGCGAAGAACGCCAAAGAAGCCCGTGCCCTCGCGACCAAATACCGCGGGGGCGACCGCAAGCTGCTGCGCCAACGGGCAAATGTCGGCCTTGCGAAGCTCAAATCCCTTCCCCGGGTCGATGCCGCCGCAACCGCCGCGATCGGCTACTGCTTCGGCGGCACAACCGTGCTGGAAATGGCGCGCAGCGGCGCCGCTACCAGGGGCGTAGTCAGTTTCCACGGCGGCCTGACCACGAATGCACCGGAAGACGCGAAGAACATCAAAGCCAAGGTCCTCGTGCTCCACGGCGGCGACGACCCGCATGCACCGATGAAGGACGTTGTCGCTCTGGCCGATGAGCTGCGCGCCGCCAAGGTCGACTGGCAGATCGTGCTCTACGGCGGCGCCGTACACTCCTTCACCGACCCCGGCGCCGGCAACGACCCCAGCCGCGGGGCAGCGTACGATAAGCAAGCTGCAAGGAGGTCCTGGGAGGCAATGCAGGATTTCTTCCGCGAGTTGTTCGGCAAAACGAAATGAGCCTCTATTCCCGAATGGCGCTGCCTCAAGCGGTTTGAGATATGGCCGGCGTTTCGCTTTGCGGCCGGAGTCCTGTCTGAAGGTCCGGTCGATTCAAGCCGCCCTGAAGGCGCACTGTCCGAGCCAGGGGTAAAACGGCCTTGAACAACGTAGCCTGGATTACCCCCTCCCGGGAAAATGCTCGGCGAGCGCGTTTGCTACTCCTCAAACGGTTCACACAGCGCCAGCAGATCATCCAACGACGCGGTCGCCAGGCACTCCACGGTATCGGCCGAGCCATAGTAGATCTTGACCTCGCCGTCGTCCTCGAGGATCATGCCGCCGGGGAAGATGACGTAGTTGCGGAAGCCTTCCAGGCCGTCGAATCCGGTGGTCTCATATTCGACTTCCGGCGCAATCAACGGCTCCTTACAAAGTCCAACGACCCGCCGCGGATCTTCCAGGTCAAGCAATGCCAGGCCGGCGCAGTACCGTTTCTTCCAGGTCTTTTCCCAGCCGTGCTTGCCGCGGTCTTCATCGCGATCGACGCTGTGAATCGTCGTCAGCCAACCTTTGGCGGTCTTCACCGGCGGTGCGCCGGGGCCGATCTTGTCGTTGGCATACGGGATGTGTTCGACGCCGAGCACGAGTCCGGAGTCGCCCCAATAGCGCAAGTCGGGCGAAGCCGACGCCCAGATATCGAAGCGATCCCGGCCGCCGCGGCTGTACACCGGGAACGGCCGTTCCAGGCGCCAGTACAAACCGCCGATGGTCTCGGGGAACAGGACCATGTTACGGTTGTCCGGCACCGACACGCTCTTGACGTCGAACGTCTCAAAGTCCTCGGTGACAGCGATCCCGCCGCAGACGCCGTGGTTCGTGTCGACGGCGAAACAAACGTGAACTCTGCCGTCGATGACGGTTAGCCGCGGGTCGTAGACCCGGCGCACTTCATCGTCCTGCCACTGCCAGCAGGGCTTGTTCGTGACTTCCCATTTGACGCCGTCATCGCTGTACGCCAGACCGAGGTTGGTATGGTGGAACCCGCCCTGCCCCCATTCGTCGGTGCAATCATTGCGGAAGACCATGACATATTTGCCCTGGTACTTGGCGACGCCGGCGTTGAAGATCAGGGTTGCCGGATACGGCACGTCTTTGAACGTCAATACGGGATTGTCGGGATGACGCTTGATGACGTCGGCGGATTTCAATTCAGGAACCATTCGATTACTCCGTTTGATGACCTTTAACGCGGTCAGCCTGGTCTGCAGGTTTCAAGGTACAGGGAAGCAACTCGCCGCCACAGCGAAACCAAAGCGTTTCGCCTGAAGAACAGTACACGCTGTTGATCTCTCCTGCTCTTTCATCGGGCACGCCCACAGTACACCAACTCTCCGCGATGGGCCACCCATCAACCACGAAACGGGCATCAGGGATTGTACGGCGAAACACGCTGAAAGAGGAGTGCGGCGGTGGACGGAGAGACGATACGGTCAGGAACACAGGATGATCTGGAACAGAATTATCCAAGACGTTCCTGGTGCATCAGTCGTTTCCTCCGTCTCCGGCTTCTACCGCTGGAATGCCGGCATCCTGCCGGTTCCTTTCCCCACCCAGGCCATCAAACCAACGTTGCCCGACTCTTCCGGCGCCGCGTTTTTCGTCTACGCTCAACGGCCAGGCAACTGAAATCCTTTACCCCAGTCCCATATTTCTATCATCCTTCCTCTCCGCCGGAGCCTGCAAACCGGACAACAGATAGAGCTGCGACAATCCGGTCTCCGCCGAATTGTAAAGGACCTCCTTACCGTCACGACTCCACACTGGATGCGCATGCGTCCCCTTGTGGGTCTTGGCGAAATCGCCATCGAACTTCGCCAGTCGCTCAACACGCTGCTCGTCGATGTGGACGAGGACAATGCCTTCTCGATCGAAGTCGACGATTCGATTGCCGTCGGCATGCATCAGCGGATGTGAGCCGACCGGTTCGTCAATCACCAGTTTGCGTTCGCCGCCGTCGAACGGCAACAGGAACAGACGCATGTCACGACGCTCACCGTCCGGCCCGAAGAACTTGTGGTCATTACACAGAACGGCATCGCCGGAAGGTGTCCAACTATGGTGGTTGTTGAAGTATCCCAGCCACCTGGCATCGCTGCCGTCCTTCCGGATGACATACAGGCTGCGACGCGATCCCGGTTTGGGATAGACCCACATCGTGATCAGGAGATGATCACTGTCCGGATGCCATTTCGTGTTTCCCAGCCGCACATCCTCCGGCGTAAACTCATCACGGTTCGGCGTCAACTCCCACAACTTCTTGCGGTTCACCAGCTCCCGTGCATCGGTGCCATCCGGCCGCATCAAGCCGATGGCTGCCCCCTGTCCGCCGTTGTGGGATCCATCCAGCAGCGTCGCGAACAACTCGCCGTCCGGACTCAGTTGCCGGAACTTGCCCGCGAACACCTTTTCCTCGCGCGTCATCAAGTCGATGCTGGCCGAATTCTCCTGCTCCTTGCGGTAGAAGATCACATGCTGCTGCGGGTGCCAACAGCACATCGCACCGCTGTGCATATTGAACAGAGATCCATCGACCACCCGTTTGATCTCCCGCGTCATCGCATCAATCACAAACACCTGCCCACTCAAACTGGCGATGCCGTCATGACCATACTCCTCTGTGATCGTCGCCGGATCCGCGCCGGAAAAGACGAGGTACCTGCCGTCATGGCTCCACGGACAGATATCGTAATACGTATGAACATTGAAGAGGTCATTATTCGTCAGCCGCACAATGGCGCGCCCTGTCGCTGTATCGGTGAATTCCTCAGCCTGTACGCCGAGCGATTCGAAGCTTCGGTGTAGTGTGCTCATGCTGGTCTTCCTTGCGGCAAAGCCGCTCCTGTGTGTATCATGAGCATCCCTGCTCATGCGTTCCGCCTGCCGCTGGAACGCCGGCATCTTGCCGGCTCCGGAAATCGCGGCGTGGAAGCCGCTCCTACATTGTCGGATCGCGCTGACGCGCGAGGAATCGCGGCGTGGAAGCCGCTCCTACATTGTCGGATCGCGCTGACGCGCGAGGAATCGCGGCGTGAAAGCCGCTCCTGCATTCTCGGATCGCGGCGTGGAAGCTGCTCCTACTTTGATATTGCATGTACCGTCAGATTCGCGTACTCCGCGATCAACGGTGCCATCTGCCGGAAGCCGATCTTACCGCCGTCCGTATACACTGGACCGTACGTGTCACCGTCGTCATCCCACACCAGAACTGTCAGGTCGTTGATGGAAAACTCGATGTGATTGCCGCACTTCAGCAGTTGGATCTTGTACGGTTCCACCACGGAGGCGACTTCCGCGATCGGATCGGCGCCCATGGCCACCAGATGGAATCCGTAGCTCTTGCGTAAGTTGCAGGTTTGAAACGCGCGCTCCTGCGGATGCTTGCGGCGGAAATACGACAAGTGATAGGCGTTGATATCGCCCTTGTTGTATTGCTGGTACTCGCCGGTCCGCGGCGCCAGCGTCGGGTCAAACAGGTCCTCGCCGTTGCGGCCCTGGGCGCAGAACCAGAACATTGCCAGCCCCGGCTGGTACAACGGCTGAAATTCCCACGAGGCAATCAGATCGCCCGGAAAATCACGCTTGCACCAGAACAGGAAGTTCGCCGCCTGCCCGTCGCCGGGGTCGCGGAGATTTTCCAGCCGCAGCCGACCGCGCGGAAAACTCGTCCCCACACTGCCTTCCGTGATAAACCCCTCGATGTCCCCCGGGCAAGCCAGAGGGTTCTCGTACAGCAGTTCGCCTTTCTCGCAGCCCATATGTGTTTCTCCTATTCGTTTCGATATTCCACTTATTCGCTTCTGATTAACCGGCCCTTTCAGGGCTTGGACCTTTGGCAAACGTCAACCCCAAGCCGTTACCCGGCGGCCACCAGCTCCGTTGATACCGGGATGCAACAGACTATTCCACCAACGGCGAAACGTCGACCACATATACCTGGTGCCGACCGGTGTCGGCCGAATTGAAGAACACCCGTTTGCCGTCACGCGACCAGGCCGGATGGGGGTGACAGCGTTTCTCGTGCGGCAGCTCCGGCATGTCGAACTCCGCCACAACCGTGCCTTTGCCGGCGGCAACATTGTACACTCGGACCTGACCGCGGCCGCGTTCCGGCTCGTGAAAGACGTCGGTCGTCAACCATTGCGCGTCCGGACTGAAGGACGAGTGAATGCCGGGGATGTTTTGGACAATGATCTGTTCCGGACCGCCGTCCAACGGGTGCGCCACAAAGCAGCCGTGACCGTCGCGGCGTTCTCCCGTAACAACCGCGTTGCTGTCATTCGACCACATGGGATGGTGCCCGAACTCACATAGATGCCGCAAGCCATTGCCCTCGGCATCAGCAATCATAATCGACTTCAACCGTCTGCTCTTGTCGATCGCGCCGGAACGGAACTGCGTCGTGTCGGCATTATGAAAGACACAGAAGAAATGCTTACCGTCGGGTGCCCATTTGGTGTGTTTGAAACACATGATCTCCGGATCAATGCGATCGACCAGCGGATGAATCTGCATGACAGCGTCAACGGTCACCACCGTTTTGCGCGTGCCGTGGTTCAAGTCCATCAGGTAGACCTCCCAACGGTCAATGTCGGAGCCGGTAATGCGTTCCTCATGGGTCGATCCGAGCGACATGCCGTTCGCCGGGCAGTACATCCTGATGGCGCCGTCAATCGACCGCGTCGCCCGGGATGGAACCGAGCCAACTACCGTGACCGCGGCGCCCTCTTCGCCCTGCTGGCACCAACCGATTTCGTCATTGCCGACCCATTGTTGGCGTAACCCGCCATGATGGTTGCCGCCCAAGGTTTCCGCAAATGCGCAGCGTTTGCCGCTGCCCAGGTCCACTGTCACCGCCCGGAACGTTTCGAAGCCATCATCAGGAAGTTCAACAAACA
The DNA here is from genome assembly GCA_964384625.1 of uncultured Lentisphaerales bacterium. Taxonomy (GTDB): domain Bacteria; phylum Verrucomicrobiota; class Lentisphaeria; order JABSQK01; family JABSQK01; genus CAYLNH01. The sequence continues at coordinate 10,376 of CAYLNH010000071.1, read as the reverse complement.
CTGCTCGACGTCCGTCCGGACTCTCCGGGCAAAGGTCGAAGTACGAGTGCAATGCCGGCCGTTCACCACTGGAAATCATGCGGACATTGAAATCTGAATCCATACTCATCAGGCGTTCCTCACTCTCGTTGTTGCGGAAACAATAGCGTCCCGCGTTATCCGTTACCATGGGTTCAAACGCGCAAGGGGTCCTTGCACAAACCGCCGAAGGTCTTGCATGAATTGCGGAAACCGGACAGGAGATCGTGAACAGGAAACAGCAGGTAGTGGGCAACGGGAATAGGATCCGTACTCTCCTGACGGGCGCAGCACACATCTGACCGTGCGCCGCACACACCGTACCCGCGGGTGTCTCGCCCGCGCCAAGCCGAAGGCGATATCCTTCAAGACCAATGACCCTTCGACCTCGCTCCGGAACTTCGTCAATGACCAATGACGCAGCGTCAGCGGCCAACCCGGCTGGGCGGCATGCCGAAGTAATCCTTGAACCGGCGCGAAAAATACGCCACACTGCTGAAACCGAGTTCTTCGCCGACGCTCGATACGGCGGCGCCACGTTTCAGAGACGAGAACGCCTTACGCATCCGCAGCGTCAGATGGTACTGCTTGATGCTCTGCCCGGTCTGCTCCTTGAACAGATCCGCGACATAGTGCGGCGACAGATAGAACAGCCCCGCCACTTCCTCCACCGTGATCGTCCGGTTCACGTGCTCTGCCAGAAACGCCTTCGCCTTCGATGCCAACATCGCATCGCGATCATCCATAGTAATGGTCTCCGGGGCCTCCACCAGTTGACGGGCCAGTTCGGCCACGCCGGTCAACAACCGGCTGCGGTTCGCCAACATCGCCGTCCGCGCACTCTCCGGGTCGCCGGCGATTTCAGCGAAAACGTCACCAAAACAGGTTTCTACAAGGAAGTCATCTATCTGGAACGGCAGTTCGCCCTTGCTCTTTTTTGCCGGCCAGAACCCGAACGAAAACCCCAGATAGAGATTGCGGTAGGCCTGTTTGCGGTTGTTGCGAAATCGATGTTCCTGGTGCGGCTGCAGCAGGTACAGCTTGCCGGCTTCCACCCGTCGCCGCTTGCCGTCCACCAGAAACACACCGCGACCGTCGGCAACATGGATCAACTCCCAGAACGGATGCGCATGCGGCTGTCCCTCGAATCCCCGCGGACAGGTGATCACACCGCAAAGCTCCAGCCGCACAACATCGTCAAACACCACCTGCACGCGGCCGGGGTCCTGTTTGTGTTTGCGTACTTCCATGGCGACAGGATGCAGGATGCAAGATCGCGCCGCAGGCGCGACGAGTGCAGGATCTGCCACGCCGGAGGCGTGGTTCAGGGTTCAGGGTTGCCATTCACTGCGTTCATTGCCGACCACTACGGGTCGGCCCCAACGCTTCGCCTTTGTCAGGGTTCAAAGAAGAAGGTATGAGGGATCGGCAGTTTGTTCAACTCGTATGCCGCCCCTTTGGTAAAGCCTGCACCCAAAATCCCTCCCCCAACTGATTCGCAGTGCCGACGAAACATCGCTACATTGTGCGACTGCAAAGGAGCAACGCAATGACCACAGTTCGAGCTAACCAGGCAGCCCGCCTCTCCGAGGCGGTTAGCCCTGAGCGGTCCGCCGCGCCCGTTCCCGCTGCCGCCTGATCCGGAGGAGCAATACAATGACCACCATTCGAGATATGGGGCTGCAGGCCAAGGCCGCGGCCCGTACACTGGCGACGCTGTCCGGTGAAATGCGTGCCAATGCACTGGCAGCCATGGCGCCGGCCCTGGAAGATATCCGCGACAAATTGAAGACCGCGAATGCGGCCGATGTTGAGGTCGCCCGCAACAACGGCATGGCCGAACCGTTGATCAAACGGCTGATCATCAATGACAAGGTCTTCGACTACATGAAGAAACGTTTGATCGAAGCCGCCGCCCTGCCCGACCCGGTCGGCCGGGTGCTCGAAGGACAGACACGTCCGAACGGTCTGCACGTCGAAAAAATCTCCGTGCCCATCGGCGTTATCGGCATCATCTACGAATCCCGCCCGAACGTCACCACCGACGCCGCCGCGGTCTGCCTGAAAAGCGGCAACGCCGTAATCCTGCGGGGCGGCTCGGAATCCCTGCGGACCAACGTGGTCCTCGCCGATGCCATGATTGCCGCGGCCACAGCGAACGGCATTCCGGCGAACGCCGTACAGATCATCCGCGAGACCGGCCACAAAGCCGTCGACAAACTGCTGGAACTCGACGACTGCATCGACGTACTCATCCCGCGCGGCGGCAAACCGCTGATCAAACGGATCGCCGAGGGCACGCGCATTCCGGTCATCAAACACTACGAAGGCGTCTGTCATCTATATCTTGCCGCCGACGCCGACGAACAGACGGCCGTAGCGTTGGCCGTCAACTCCAAGTGCCAGCGTGTCGAAGTCTGCAATGCACTGGAAACGCTGTTGATCGACGCCGCTGCCGCCGCCCGACTGTTGCCGCCGCTGCAGGCGGCGTTCGCCGAAGCCGGCATCGAGCTTCGCGGCTGCGCGCGTTGTCAGGAGGTCCTTCCGGACATCGTATCGGCAACGGATGCGGACTGGGCCACCGAATACCTTGCGCCGATCCTGGCGCTGCGGGTCGTCGATGGTATCGACGTCGCCATGGACCACATCGCCACGTATGGCTCCGGCCATACCGACGGCATCGTCACGGGCGATCTCCAGTTGGCGGACCGGTTTGTAGCGGGCGTCGACTCCGGCTCAGTTTTGGTCAACGCGTCCACGCGGCTTTCGGGCGGGGGCGACTACGGCATGGGCGCCGTGGTCGGGATCAGCACCGACAAACTGCATGCCCGCGGCCCGGTGGGCCCGAACGACTTGACCAGCTACAAATGGGTAGCCCGCGGCAACGGCCACCTGCGAAGCTAGAAGGGCTCGGCCTTGACCGGGATGCAGCGGGCTTCCGCCCCAGGCTCAAAGTCGCCGAGCCGAATCCCTATTCAGTCCGTCCGGTGCTTTTCTTTCGAAGGGGTCAACCTATATTCTGCGTGGCGATCGGGAGGTTGTGTCCCGTCGTCCGTGGAGGAGACAAAAAGAATCCCTGCGCGCCTCCGCCTGCAGGGGCCTGAATATGAGGATCATCGATCGTGCCCAATTCGAGTATCAGCAATGTCGTTCTGATTTCCGACTATCAACCGCGCCAATGCGGGATTGCAACGTTCACCACGGACCTGACCAACTCGATGATGCGCGCCATGCCCGACGGCAGCCGCATCGAAATTGTTGCCATGGACGACCAGCCGGAAGGCTATCCCTACCCGAAATGCGTCAAGTTCCAGGTAAACGACCACCACCGGGACGACTACGCCCGGGCGGCGGAATTCATCAACATCAACAACTTCGATCTGGCGGTCGTCCAGCATGAATACGGCATCTACGGCGGTCAGGACGGCGCTTACATTCTGCGGCTGATGCGCAGCCTGCACATGCCGATCATCACCACGCTGCACACCGTCCTGCGGGAACCGAGCGACGGTCAGCGGGAGGTCATGCTGGCGCTGGCGGAGCTCTCCGACCGGCTGGTGGTGATGAGCCACAAGGCTTTCGGCTTCCTCGGCGACGTCTACGGCATACCGGAGGAAAAGATCGCCTTCATCCCGCACGGCATCCACGATGTCCCCTTCAGCGATCCGGTCTTCCATAAGGACCAGTTCAACGTCGAACGGAACAAGGTGATCCTGACCTTCGGTCTGTTGGGCCCCAGCAAAGGCCTGGAAACCATGATCGACGCGATGCCGGCGATTGTCGAGAAACATCCCGACGCCGTCTATCTGATTCTCGGTGCGACACACCCGCACATCGTCCGGCAATCCGGCGAATCCTACCGCCAGGGCCTGCATCAACGGGCTCGCCGGCTGGGTGTGGAACAGAATGTCCACTTCCATAATCGGTTCGTCAGCACCGATGTTCTGATGCAGTATCTGAGTACGGCGGACGTCTATGTAACGCCCTACCCCAACGAGGCGCAGATCACCTCCGGTACGCTCGCCTACGCTCTCGGCTCCGGCAAAGCCGTGGTGTCCACGCCGTACTGGTACGCGCAGGAACTCCTGGCCGACGACCGCGGCTGCCTGGTCGATTTCAACAGCAGCGACGCCCTGAGCGACGCCGTGATCAGACTGCTGGACGACGACTTCGAACGCAACGCCATCCGCAAACGCGCCTATCAATACTGCCGCAAGATGGTCTGGGAACAGGTCGCCACCGACTACGTCGAGCTCGGCAACAAGATCATCGCCGAACACATCGCCCAACCGAAGCCCCACCCGAGCCGCGACCCGGTTGACGTCCTCGAGGAAATGCCGCGGACAAATCTGGATCACGTTGTCCGTCTGACGGATGATTGCGGCATCCTGCACCACGCCGTGTTCACGACGCCGAACCGGCACAGCGGCTATACAACCGACGACAACGCCATGGCGCTGATCGCCTGCTGCATGCGCTATCGCCGCAGTCAGGACACCTCGATGCTCACCTACATCAGCCGCTACCTCGCGTTTCTGTTCTACGCGTTCGACGCGAAAAGCGGGCGGTTCCGCAACACGATGACCTTTCATCGCACCTGGGACGATGTTGTCGGCGACGAAGATTCCCACGGTCGCGCGCTCTGGGGGCTGGGCACCGCGGTGAAACACGCGCCGACCGGCGAGATCCGCGACATGAGCGCCCGCATGTTCCGCGAAGCCCTGCCCGCCACCGAGACCTTCCGCGCCCCGCGGGCGTTGGCCTTTGCCCTTCTCGGCACCCACGCGTACCTCGAACTCTACGGCGGCGACAGCAACGCCCGCCGTCTCCGCGACCTCCTGGCCAACCGACTTTACGACAGGTTCACCGAGAACGCCGACGACGACTGGCCCTGGCTCGAGGACGAAGTCACCTATGCCAACGGCATCCTGCCGCTGGCGCTGATGCTCTCCGGCCAGTGGATCCCGAAGCTTGAGATGCACGCGATGGGCATCCAGGCTTTAGGCTGGCTGCTGCAGACCCAGACAACGGTCGACGGCAACCTGAGTCTGATCGGCAGTGACGGCTGGATGCAGCGCAACGGCGAGCGCGCCACGTTCAATCAGTTGCCGGTGGAAGCGATGTGTCTGATCCTGGCCTGCTGTGAAGCATTCCGGTCAACCCGCGAGGAGCATTGGCTCGAGCAGGCCCGCTTGTGTCTGGACTGGTTTATGGGCGACAACGACCTGAACATCTCGTTGATCGATTTTCGCACCGGCGGCTGCCATGACGACCTGCATCGGGAAGGCGTCAACCAGAACCAGAGTGCCGAAGCCGTGCTGTCCTGGCTGATTGCACTGCTGACCATGAAGGAGGTCACGGCGATCGAGATCGGTTCGGCGCCGGATGACGAACAGCCGGACGCGGCCGACGTGGAAGACACGGAAGACACGGAAGACACGGAAGATACCGTCGGCGCCCCGGAAGCGGCCGACGCCTGACCCGACGTCCGTGAAGGTTTCAGGTTGGTTCTTCGGCGGCCGATCAGAAGAACGGCCGGCTCGATTGCCCGGTCCCCGCCTTTGCTTCCAGTCACCGGCCCAGGCGAACGGCGGGAATCGAGAAGAAGAACGTTGCCCCTTTCCCCGGCTCGCCCTCAGCCCAGACCTTGCCGCCGTGACGCGAGATAATCCGCTGCACGTTGGCCAGACCGATGCCGGTACCGGGAAACTCATCCTGACTGTGCAGGCGCTGAAAGATCTGGAATAACTTGCTCTGGTACCGCGGATCGAAACCGACGCCGTTGTCGGCGACACGGAAGACATAGGACTTGCCTTCCTGACGCACCTGGAAGCCAATGCGGACAACGTCGCGGCCGGCGCTGAATTTCAGGGCGTTGCTGAAGAGATTGTAGAGCACCTGGCGCATCAGGGACCGGTCGGCATCCACCCGCGGCAACTCGCCGACATCCCATTCCACCGTCAGTTCGTCGGCTTCCTGCAGGACCTCCTCACGGACTTCCGCGAACAGGGCCGACAGCTCGAACGGGCTGCATCGCAGTTCGGCCCGCGTCATACGCGAGAATGTCAGCAGGTCGTCGATCAAGGTGGACATACGTTCGGCGGCGCGGGCAATGCGTTTGACACAATCGGCGGTCGTTTCATCGATCGAATCACCGAGCTGCTCTTCGAGCATGCCGGCAAAGCCGGCCATGTGCCGCAAGGGCGCCCGCAGATCATGGGACACGGAATAGGCGAATGACTCCAGTTCGCGGTTCGCGGCCTCCAACTGGGTCGTCCGCTGTTTGACGCGTTCCTCCAGCTCCTCGTTCAGTTTGTGGATCTCGGCCTCGGCCTTCTTCTGCTCGGTGATATCGCGCAAGTGTTCGATCACGCGAACCAGCTTGCCGTCATTATCGAGAATGGGATAGGCACGGCAATCCAGCCAGACGTCCATTGCCGCAATGAATTTCTCTCGTCGTGCCGGCCGCAAGGTCTGGTAGACTTCCGACGTGGCACACTCCTCGCACGGCCTGTCTTTGCCGATCAGCTCGTAACAGCGGCACCCCGCCACGCCATCCGGGGTCTGACGCAGAAACTCATAGCCGGCGCGGTTGTAGCGCACCACATGATGCTCGGGATCCTGGATGCCGATGACGTCCGGGATCGCATCAAAGAGGGCCTCGAGCAATTGGGTGGACTCACGGAACTTCATCTCGCTGTCGCGCAGCGCTGCTTCGGCCTGTTTCATCTTCGATATATCGCGGACGATGCCGCAGACGCCGGTCACCTTGCCGTCACTGTCAAAGAGCGGGGCCTGGACCGTATGGAACGTCAGGCGCCGGTTACGGATTGTCAGCGTCTCAACGGCATCGACGGTTTCCCCCTGAAGCACGGGCCGGTCCACCTTGGCAATCACTTCCGCCGCTTCGTCGCCAAACACCTCGGCGGCCGTCCGGCCCAGGATATCCTCCGGCCGGCGATCCAACAACCGGGCCATTGATTCATTGGCAAAGGTATAGTGCAGGCCGGTGTCTTTGACGAAGATCGCGTCTTCGGCAGACCGCGTGATGGCGCGGATGAGTTCTTCGCTGCGGCGGATCTGTTCCCGGGCTTTATCCCGGGCGGTACGGTCGCGGAAGACCGCCAGAATCTTCTTCTTGCCGCCGACGTCATACATCCAGCTGGAGATCTCAATGGTCAGCCGGCGGCCGTCCGGGAGCTCCTGACGGACCTCTGTCCTGGCCCTGCCCGTGGTCAGCAGTTCCTGCGCCGCCGCCGCGATCTTCGGGCGGTCCTCCGGGATCTCAAATTTACCGGGGCGAATTTTGTCGACGATCTCCTCACGGGACAAGCCGTACAGCTCGCAGACGGCGTCGTTGACTTCCTTTGTCGCACTCAGGGTGCCGTCCGGCGCCACCTCGAGGACTGCCATCGGGTAGCTTCCCTCTTCGAAGAAGATCCGGTGGCGCGCCTCCAACTCGGCGAGGCGCAGGGCGGCCCCGTCGACAGATCTATCGGCCTCAGCCATAGCGGCTCCGCAGTCACAGTCCCTGGATGAACTTGTCGGCTTCGGCAATCGACCGGTTCATCTCGTTGATCAAGCCGGCGATCTCTTTTTCGATGGCGCCGGCTTCGGTTTTGAGCGCCCCGATCGCCTGGGCGTTCAGGTTGTGTTTGACGTACAACACCTGGTCTTTCAGCTTTGTCAGCACCCCGCCCATACGCAGTTCCGCCCGGCGCATGCTCTGGATCATCGTGCCGTATCGCCGGCGCGTCTCCGTCAGCTTCCGGCGGCTGCCGCGGCGCAGATTCGCCGACGAAATCTGGTTGATCTCCGCCTCCCATTCTTTGAAGAGGTCTTCGGCGACGCGCTCGATTTTACTGATCCGCCCACGGACATCCTCGGCCCGGCTCCGACAGTCGTTGTAGTCGGCTTCGAGGTCCCGGTAGTACGCCTCCAGTTCGCCGCCGTTGATGCTGTAGATCTCCTTCAATTGGGTCAGTGCGTCTTTGAACTGCGCACTGGCTTCCTGCTGGTCGTCGCGGGCGGCTTCGACATTGTCTTTCAGCAGATGGCGCTTCTGTTTGCCCATCTTCTCCCAGGCCGAATAGTACATCGACCGGCAGCCCACGGTCGCCACAGTCATTGCCGCCGTTATCAGACACAGCAGTCTTTTCATCTGCTCCTCCTGTTGTTCGTCCGTGCCAATACAGTACCGAAACCGCTCGCACTCTCAAGCAAAGCATGCGATTGTATCGAACTTCATCCAACCGGGACCGATACCAATGATACACAGCGCTGCAACCTGGACCTTCTGCGTCGAAGACACGGAACTGCCGGAACGCATTGAGATCTTCGCCGGCTTCGGCCTCGACGCGATTTCCATCAGCCCCGGACAGATTCTCCGGGCCGACGATGCCCTCCGCTTCGATATCGTCGCACAACTGGACTCGCATGATCTGACGGTCACCGTCCACGGCAACTGCGACAACACCCCGGACGACGTCGGCCAACTGCTCAGTTGTCTCGGCGACCGGCTGGCCTGCTTCACGGTTGACGGCAGCCGCGTGCAGGACTCGCGCGGCACGTGGTGGGACGCCGAACGCATGGCCGGACTGATGCGCGAGGTCGACGACGTCAGCAGCGGCACCGACATGCGCTTCGGCATCGAGGACTTCCCGCTGGACCAGTGGGCGTACGACGGCTATCGGACGCATCTCGCGCCGTTGGCCGACCTGCCGCGCTACGGCCTTCTCGTCGATCTCGGGCACATGAACATCCGCCGCCGGCGGCAGCACTACTTCAAGGGCGTTTCCGTCCTGGAGTATTTCGATCGGCTGCCGGTGCCGCTGATCGAAATCCACGTGCACGACAACGACGGCAACCGGGACCAGCACGGTCCCATCGGGTTCGGCAATCTGCCGTTCGACGAGACTGCCTCCGCCTTGCGGTCGATCGGCTTTGACGGGGTCAGCACAATCGAGATCGCCCCCGGCTTTCACGGCTCCACTCCGGCCGCATCCACCCCGAAGGTGGAGGAAAGCCTCCGGCATTGGCGGAAGTTGCTGGCGTAGCGCCGGCCGAAGCCGGCGCTGGGTCCGACGCAACGCGTTCATCAGTCGTCCGGCGCCGACAAAACGAGCGCCTGCCCGATCCGGGGATCATGCTTCAGGACGAGGTCCAGGGGCCCGGCAAAACGGTTGAACTCCCCGTACGTTCCGGCAGACCCGTGATGGTTGACTTCGCACCTGACAAGTTCATAGTGTAGCTGAAACGTTTGCCGGCCGGAGGCCGGGCGCCGTGCCGCCGCCCACGATCTTTCCCGGCAACGGAGCTGCAACCCAATTGGGAGTCGTCGTGAAGTTGATCCCAAGCTCGATACGGGGCCGTATAGTGGTGGGAGTTGGTCTGGCTGCGATTGCGAACTGTCTGCTGGCGATTGTCTTTGCTTCGCCGTGGGCCAACATCGCCGGCTGTTTCTGCGTTATCCTGGTCGCCTGGTGGCTGGCCCGCTCGGTGGCCAACCCGCTGAACGAAATCCGCACGCTGCTCACCTGGATCCGCGAGGGCGACCGGCAGTCCCGCTGCAACGACATCGGCATTGACGAAATCGACCAGCTCGGCCGCGAGATCAACCGGCTGGCGACCGGCTGGCGCGATCTCACCGACCGCCTGGACCGCATGGGCGCCGGCGAGCTGCAGCAGGACATCACCGCCCGCGTCGAGGGGCCCCTGGCCGCTCTTGACCGGCTGTCCGGCAAACTGGTCCGGCAAATCGACGACGTCAACGAGCTGGCGGCGCATACGGTGGCCGGCGGCGAACAGATTCTGACGGTCAGCCGGCTCTTGTGTACGACGGCCACGGATCAGGCGGCGAACCTGCAGGAGATTACCTCCAGCATGGAGCAGATCAACACGCAGACGGCAAGCAATGCGGAACACGCCGAAGAGGCGCACAGCCTGATGGCCAAGAGCACGGACGAAGCCAATCAGGGGGCCGAACAGATGGTGAATCTCCTCGGCGCCCTGCGCGACATCAAAGACGCCAGCGCTCAGGTGGCAAAGATCATGCGCCTGCTTGACGACATCGCTTTCCAGACGAATCTGCTGGCCCTGAATGCGGCCGTCGAAGCCGCCCGCGCCGGCCGTCACGGAAAGGGCTTTGCCGTGGTTGCAGAGGAGGTGCGCAGCCTGGCCGGACGCAGCGCCAAAGCCGCAGAGGACACTGCCCGGCTGATCGATACGGCTGTGGAACGCGCCGAGCGCGGCATCAAACTCGGCGGCGAAGCGGCGGAGACAATCGTCTCGGTTGTCGGCGACATCCAGCGGATCTTCCAATGTAGCGGGATGGGGGCATTCGTTGCAACCAGTTTGAA
>CAYLNH010000070.1:0-26718 GCA_964384625.1 uncultured Lentisphaerales bacterium | reverse complement strand
ATGGAACTACAAAATCGCCGCTAATTGTTCATGTTAATTTCGGACGAGCTCTAACTACACCCGTGGAGAGCTTTCGGGAGCCGTCGAGCGATTCTACGATTCCACCAGGCGGTACGTTGCTTCCCGGATGATATCCTGTCGCCCGAGCATTTCGGACACCTGGACGGCATCAGTACTTTGCTGTTCATGGTTAACAGTCTGGTGGATTCCGGTGACTTCAACTTGTTCTCCCTCCAACTCCTCCGGCCATTCCTCCAGGCCGTCGATGTAATACACGGCATTCTCTGTTACGACAACGGCACCGGACTTCGCGTTGCCGGCCTTGCCGACGACTGTGCTCTTTTCCATGGTCTGCTTTCCTATTCTTCTTTTTTCCTCGGCCGTTCCTACGGCCGGCCAGCGAGAATCCTGTCCGCAGGATTATCGACGCAGGCTGCTGGGTGTAATGCCAAGCTGGCGACGGAACAGCCGCGACAGATGGGACTGGTCGCCCAGCCCGGCCCGGTCGGCAATCGCTTTCAACGGGAGATCCGTGGTCAGGATGAGATCACGCGCAAATTCCACGCGCAACTCACGGACATCGTCCATCGGTGTACGGCCGGCAAGTTTCTTGTAGAGCCGGAGAAAGTGGTACTTGCTCATCTCCGCATGCGATGCCAGATCGTCCAGCGTCAGCAAACGGTCGATGTTGTGCCGGACATAGCGGCGAATGTCTTCGAGCAACGGATGTTCGTGATGCAAAGACAGACGTGTCAGTTCCGCGATGAACGCGTTGAAAAAGGTACTCCTTGCGTGCGACGACTCGTGGGTCTGGTTGTGGCGTTCATCATGCAGCCAGGCAGTAAGCTGGCGCAGTCGGCCGTGTACGTCCCGTAACCGGCTGGGTATCTCCACAGGCATCGACGGCCAGTTGAGCCCGATGAAATACCATTGCGCCGGGTTTCGGGGATCGACCGCTTCTTCATGGAGTTGTTTCGGGCGGAAGACGATGACATCGCCGGCCGCCGACCAGAAGTCGACCCCCTCCAGCACGCAGGCATGCCTGCCGCGCGACACCACAAGGATCTCCGTGTGGTCGTGGCGCTGGTTTCCCAGCGACCAGCGCGGGTTGGCCTTCACGTTGCCGATATGTCGGAGTTCGGGGGGCATGGCGTCAGCCAATGATCCGTTTGATGAGCAATTTATGACAAATTATAGCAACTGCATACACTGGCGTCAATGTCGTTTTTGAACAATTTATACTTTCAAAAGGGCATTATGCGTTGTTTCGATGAAGGCGAGATGGCCTCGACCGAAGAACAATTTTTGACAAGACAGCAAAAGGAGAATCACCATGCCCAAGATCGCGATGATCGGTGCGGGCAGTCTTGTGTTCTGCAAAACACTGGTGACGGACATCCTCGCCACGGAAGCGCTGCAGAACAGTGAGATCTGTTTGATGAACCGGACGAAACCGAAACTGGACCGGATCACGCGGTTCGTGAAACGGATGGCCAAAGAGAACGATCTGCCGACCAAGGTCACCTCAACGATTGATCGCCGGAAGGCGCTCGAAGGTGCGAAGTATGTAATCATCATGATCCAGGTCGGCGGTCTGGATGCGTTTGAGATCGACTACCAGATCCCGATGAAGTACGGCGTCGACCAGTGCATCGGCGACAGCCTTGGACCGGGTGGCGTGATGCGCGGCATGCGGACGATTCCGGTGTTGATCGACATCACCCGGGACATGGAGGAACTCTGCACTGAAGATGCGATCATGCTGAACTACGCGAACCCGATGGGTTTGGTCTGTACGGCTCTGGGACGTGCTTCGAGTGTGCCGTACATCGGTTTGTGTCACGGTGTGCAGACAACCCTCGATCTGATTAGCAGCTACACCAACGTACCCAAGGATGAGATCGACTTCATGGCGGCGGGGATCAACCATATGGCGTGGTTCCTGCGGCTGAAGGACAAGCGCAACGGCAGGGACCTGAATCCGGTTCTGCGGCGGAACATCGAGAAACCCGGCTACTACGTGCAGGAAAAAGTGCGCGGCGAAGTCATGCGGCACTTCGGCTACTTCATGACGGAAAGCACGGGCCACCTGTCCGAGTATCTGCCGTGGTTCCGCAGCAGCAAACGCGCCCTGGAGTTGTACTGCGATGAGCCGGCGTTCGGCGGCGAGACCGCGGCATATCTGAACTACAGCAAAATGCTGGCCGACAAATACAAGGGCGTTGACTACCTCAGCTTGGAGACGACGGACATCAGCAATCGCAGCAGCGAGTACTGTTCGTACATTCTGGAGGCGATGGAAACGGATCGGATCTTCAAGCTCAACGGGAATATCCGGAATGACGGCTACATCACAAACCTGCCGCAAGGGTGCTGCGTTGAGGTCCCGGTGTATGTTGACCGCCGGGGGCTGCATCCGGTGCGGGTCGGTGACCTGCCGGTTCAGTGTGCGGCGTTGAATCAGAGCAATGTGACGGTGCAGTCGCTCGCGGCGGAAGCCGCGTTGACGGGCAATGCGGAACTCGTGATGAACGCGATTGCCATGGACCCGTTGACGTCTGCCTGCTGCACCTTGGCGGAGGTCCGTGAGATGACTGCCGAGATGCTGAAGGCTGAGCGCAAGTGGTTGCCGCAGTTCAAAGGTAAGTCGCTGATCAAGACCCCAAAGGTGAGGATCGCGAGGGACGTCAAGCGCGTCGAGGTCCCGTTGGACCCCGCCCTCGCCATTGCCAACCGCTTCGGCACGCTCGCCGAGCAAAAGGTCAAGAAGACCAAGAAGAGGAGGTAACCGGTAATCGGTAATCGCTAATCGGTAAACCACTTACTCACGAGATACATACTATGGACAGTGTACGCATTGGATTTGTTGGCGTCGGCGGCATGGGCCAGAGCGCCCATCTACGGAACTACCCGACCATCGAAGGCTGCGAAGTCACGGCTATCGCAGAGATCCGGAAGAACACAGCTGCCCGTGTCGCCGAGCGATACGGCGTCCCGAAGGTCTACAGCAACCACGAGGAAATGCTGGCCGGCGAGGAACTGGACGGCATCGTCGCCTCGCAGCCGTTCACCCGTCACGGCATTCTGGTACCCGAACTGCTCAAAGCGGGCATTCCGGTGTTCACGGAGAAACCGCTGTCCGGCTGTCTCGAATGTGGTCGCCAGATTGTCGACGCCGTCAAGGACAGCGGCACGTGGATGATGATCGGCTATCACAAGCGGAGCGATCCGGCCAGCATGTACGCCAAGGCCGAAGTGGACCGCCTGAAACAGACTGGTGAACTGGGACAGCTGAAATACATCCGCAGCCTGATGCCGGCCGGTGACTGGGTCGCTAACGGTTTCCGCGATGGCATCAGCCTTCCCGAAGACGGGGAACTGCCGCCGCTGGAGTGGGAACCGCCCGCATCCGACATGGATGAGGCGACGTACAAGGCCTACACCGCGTTCGTCAACTACTATATCCACCAGGTCAATATCCTGCGCTACTTCCTCGATGAAGACTACATGCCGACGTACGCCGATCCGTCCGGCGTGTTGTTTGCCGGCGCCAGCAGCAGCGGTGTGCCGGTGACCATCGAGATGTCGCCGTACCGGACGACGGTCGATTGGCAGGAGCATGTGTTGGTCTGCTTCGAGAAGGGCTGGGTCCGCGTGGACCTGCCGGCGCCGTTGGCCAGCAATCGGTCGGGCAAGGTGACGATCTTTAAGGACCTTGGCGACGGTGCCGTGCCCGAAACGGTCGAGCCGCAAATGCCGTGGGTCCATGCTATGCGTCAGCAGGCGATCAACTTCGTGGCCGCCGTCAAAGGCGATCGCGAGCCGATGTGCACCGCGCACGATGCCCTGAAGGACTTGGAAGTTGCCCGTGAGTACATCCGGCTTAAGACCGGACAGTAATCGGCAATCAGTCCGATCACGCCAATCACAAACACAAACACAAAGGGTATCCTTCATGCCTTTACGATTCAGAAAAGCCCTGATCGCCGACGAACGCTATGAAGCCGCGGCGTTCATCGATGTGAATAACAACGGCGTCCTCGATATCGTCTCCGGCGCCTGGTGGTACGAAGGCCCGGACTTCAAAGCCAGACACAAGATTGGTGACGTGGCGCCACAGGGCGAGTACTTCGACGATTTCTCCAACATCCCGCTGGACATCAACGGCGACGGCCTGACGGACTACCTGACCGGCGCCTGGTGGAGCGGCACGCTGCAGTGGCGGGAAAACCCCGGCGACCCGGAAAAGGAATGGCCGCTGCACGACATCGACAAGTGCGGCAATATCGAACGCGCCAGCGCCTGGGACATTGACGGTGACGGCACGATCGAGATCGTACCGAACTGCCCGGGTTCGCCTTTGGCCCTCTACAAACTGATTACCGACAAGAACGGCAAAGGGACAGGCGAATTCAAGAAGACCGTTGTTCGCGAAGAGAACCAAGGACATGGTCTCGGCTGCGGTGACATCGCCGGCAATGGCCGCATGGATTTCGCGCTGAATAACGGCTGGCTCGAAGCGCCGGCCGATCCGTTCAACGACGAGTGGATCTGGCACGACGACTTCCAGTTGATCCCGTCTGCCGGCGTGCCGATCCTCGTGGTCGACATCACCGGCAACGGCGTCAACGACATCATCGTCGGCGGCGGTCATGCGTATGGCCTGGACTGGTGGGAACAGAAACTTGCCGGCGGCGAGCGCACCTGGGTGCAGCACCACATCGACCCGTTCAACTCGCAGTATCACGATATGAAATGGCTGGACATCGACGGCGACGGCCAGTGCGAGTTGGTTACGGGCAAGCGCTACCGCGCGCACTGCGGCAACGACCCCGGCAGTACCGACGACTATGGCTGCTACTATTTCAAGTGGACCGGCGAGTGCTTCAGCAAGCAGGTGATTCAATATGGTTCACCGCGCGGCGACACCACGGGTCTGGGCATCTACTTCGACGCTGCTGATCTCACCGGCAACGGCCTGCCGGACCTGCTCGCCCCCGGCAAAGACGGTCTGTACGTCCTCTACAACGAGGGCCTGTAGTTATTGGTTTCGGCGCTTGAGCTTGCGGTGAGCAATACGCAGGCCCAAGACCGCGGCCAGGGCAACCAGCAAGAGGACGGTCCTCTTGAGCGTACCTAAGCTGCTTTGCGGTACGGCGAGGACACTGACTTCGGCTTCGTCGCCGCCGGGATAGTAGAAGTCCAATCGCGTATAGCCGCGCTCCCGCGGAAGTGCCGCGTGCGGCTGTCGCGTATAGGTTGATGTGCGCATTTGCAGGTAGGGGCTCGGGACGACGGTTTCTTTGTCTTCGTCGTCGGACCGTGTTTTGCGACCGCTGAGTTCTCTCAAAATGATCTCCATGAGACGCAGGTTCTCCGGTGTGTTGCGGACGATGAGTTTGCCGGTGCCGCGGTCGTAAGAGATGCTGGCGCCTGCGCCGGTGTCTGTGGTCGGGAACGTGACGCCGAGCTGCTCGAAATAGCGTTGAAAATCAACGCCCACGTCGTCGCTGTCATCATCGTCGCCCCCGCTTGCATACAGTCGGGGGTCTATAGCGAAGAAGCGAAGTTCCAGTTGCCCGCGGGAAACGCCTGGTCCCAGGATGACCACCGCGTGTTCCTCGACTTTGTATTTCAGTCCGGCGGCTTCGCAGACGTACCGTATCACTTCACTCAACGGAATGTTGTCGAAGTCCAGTGTGGCAGTGGGTTCCGCAAGGTCAGCGGCAAACGCATGGTTGTTGTCGTTATCGTCCATGATTTCGCCATCATCGTCGTCATCATCATCTCCCCACGCGTCGTCATCATCATCTCCCCACGCGTCGTCATCATCATCTCCCCACGCGTCGTCATCATCATCTCCCCAGGCATCACCGTCATCGGCGAAGGCTGGAGCTGCCGGTTCACTTGCGTTGCCGCCGGCGTAGCTTTTGAGGATGACAAGAAAATTGACCCCGACACCTTCGGGGTCGAGTTCGCGGCTGCGCGTCTTGAGGAAGTCGAAGATTGTCGTAACCGGCGTGTCCTCAAAGGAGACCTTGGTGATGATGATGGACTTCAGCTTCTGTCGAATTCCAAAGGCAGCTTCCGAGGTCTCGCGCGGTGCTTCCCGGAGTGCCTTGGAGGTGTCAACAACGCCTTCAAGGCCACCCAGTTGGCGCAGGATCTGCTCAACAAGACGGTTGTTCTCCGGCGTGTTGCTGACGACCAGTTTCCCGGATGGCCGGTGATAGGCGATTGTTGCCGGCGGTGAAAACGAGACGCCTTTCGTCTCGAAGAACCGTTTCACGTCGAACCTGTCGGTGTTGCCGGTAAAACGGAACGTCTCATCACTGATCCGGAAGATGCGCAGTTCCAGACTGGCGCGCGCGACGGATGGGCCGAGGATGATGATGGCGTGCTCTTCCATCTTATAGGTGAGGCCGGCACCTTCGCAGATGTAGCGAATGGCTTCCGCCAGCGGGATGTTGTCAAAGTCCATCGTGATTGTTGGTTCCTTAAGGAGATCATTGGCGGCAATACCGGCATCGTCATCGTCGTCATCGCCCCAGGCATCGTGATCGCCCCAGGCATCGTCGTCATCATCGTCATTTCCAGGAGGAGCGGCCTGCGGCTGGCTGCCGGCTCCGGACCTGAGCATGACCAGGAAGTTGACGCCGACACCCTCGGGGTCGAGTTCACGGCTTCGGGTTTTGAGGAAATCAAAGACGGTAGAAACCGGCGTATCTTCAAATGAGATCTTGGTGATAACGATCGATTTGATTTTCTGCTGCAGACTGAGAGACGATTCACTGCTTTCACGCGGGATTGCTTTGGGTTGCTTGCGGGCGTCGATCCAGTTCCACTGGATCTCTGCCATACGCTCACCCTCCTGTGCCTGCCTCTGTCGCTGTTGTGACGTCTGGCCCTGGGGTTGATTGCCGGCGGATCCCCGTTGCTGCATACTGCCGTAGTAGCGTCCGGCACGATTTTCACGGAGGTTGTCGAGCTGCTGTTTCAGCCGGCGCCCGCGTTCCTCGAGTCGGGCGCTCTGTTCCTTTGCGAGTTCTTTGACGATGCCCTGCATCTCTTTGGACTTGTCTTCGTCGACAACGACAAGGTCTGCGTTCGTGGGGGCTTTCCGTGTCTGGAGCGTTTTGCCGGCTGTAACGTCTTTAAGGCTTCTCTGTGTGACTTGAATTTCTGTCCGGATATTGCGCAGTTGTCTTTGCCGCGCCTGCTGCGCGAAGGTCGGGATATCGTTGAGCACGGCGTTACGAGTCAACTCGGACAAGCCGACATTCGGTATGCCGTTAAGAAACTGGTTGATATCAGTTTGTTGTCGGGCCTGCTTGTCTGCTTGTTGCAGCGACTGCACGTATCCGAGCTGAGTCCTTTCCTGGGCGTCAAGCTTCCGACGCAGTCGGTCGTACTCTTCTTCCCCGAGTTCGTGCCGTCGTTGTTCGAGCAGCTCGCGGTTGGCCTGCAGGTCGTCGAGAAGGGAAACGCCGACCTGGCGCATATTGCCTGCGGCGGCATTTCGGGACTTTGCCGACTTGTAGTCCCAGGTCTGGTATGATTTCACCAAACGGCCCAGTTGACTCAGTTTCGCTTCGACACCGAAGGTCATCAATTCGGCGGCACCGGCGATGGGCGACATGTTGCCGCGGCGCCAGGTGTAGCTGTATTCCCGTGGCAGCAAAAGGGTCCAGGTTGTGTGTCTGATGGGAATGTTCTTGATACCGAGCCGTGGCGGGGCAATGCGGGTTGTGCCGCTGATCCGCGTGCTGCTGTTACCGACGAGTGTCAACCGAATTGCATAGGGCATGCCGCTGGCTGACGTTTTGACCAGAGGAACCAGGACTGTCCCGGCGGCGGCTCCCGAGGAGATTACCGGCTTGACTGTTTTTCCGGCGACAACAGCTCGCCACAGCTTGAACCCGGCTGGTGTCGCGAATTCGAGGAACTGCTCACTGCGGTTGTGGATCGACAGCTTGACGTCGTATTGCATCATGCCGCTGCGGTCGACAGTCGTCGTTACGGCCATCAGATCGATCACGGCCTGAAGCCGACCCGCCGGTTTGGCGGGCGAGATTTTCAGGGATGCGGACCAGTCGTCCCTGAATGCGTGGTAGACATGGTGGAGGTGACTGCGCACCGCGCCTGTCAGGATGCTATTCTGCTCGGCGACGGACAATGGCCGCAGACCGGCAGACGGCTGGAACTGGATGTCATGGCGTGACTGGTTCTGGACTGCAACGATGGCGCGGTATCCGGCGGGTGCAGAGGTGCTGAGACGTGGGACTGGGAGTGTCGTAGTCTTGGCATCAATCGGCAAAGTGAAGTTGACCGCGAGATCGAGAACGCCCGTCACTTCGCTGATCAGGGAGACCGTCCATTCCTGGCGATCATCACCGAGAGAGCGTTGCTTTGCTGATCGCATAGCGTTCGACGTAACTGCGATGCGTTCGGCGTATTGCTTGGGGAGCGAGAACGAAACCCGGTCGATTGGCGAACCGTCGATGCGGAAACGCAAACGGTAAGTATAGGTTGCCTTCGTGGGGCGAATGGCGATGCCGGCAAGGGACTCAACGCGAACCTTTGCCGAAAGTTGACGGACCCCGAGCGCAAGCTGAACGTCTGGTTTCTCATAGACGTAGGCGAACTGGATCGCCTGTCGTTGCCGGCTGTCGAGCCAGGTATTCAACGCCTTGGGCGGAACCGGTTTGAGTCCCTGGCTGGCGACAGTTCGGGCTTCCAGTGCCGGCGCCACCTGTACTGCGAAGCGTCCGCCCTGTTTGGCGATCAACCGGTGGTCGGCGTCAACCACCTTGACGGCCGGTACGGTAAACTGTCCCAACTTGGGTTGATCATTGACCATGATCAGCGCGACGGTTGTTTCGTCGGCAGCGGCGCGGAGCGCGACATGCAGATAGGTTTTGCCGCCTTCGCGCTGGATGTACCAGTCCTCGACCTGCGGGCCCAAAGCGCTGAGGAGTTCGTAACCCGTCGGCAGCAGAAAGCTGACGCCGAAGATCTGGCCGCGTTCCGCTTTGAGTTTTGCGTGTGCCAGGATCTGCACGCGATCCTGGCTGATGCGAACCAATTGGTCCGCTGCCACAGCTGGTTTACTGGGTAGCCGGGCCAGTTGCCAGGTAAGACTGAATTCACGATATGGCCAGGCATAGCCGGCAACCGGATAGACGAGATCGGCAGCTTTGCCGACGGTCTTGGCTGCCTTGGTGTTGACCCGTCTGCCGCCGACAGCTTTGACGCCGCGAATAGTGATGCCGCCGGCACGGAAGAGTGCGACACTGCCGCTTTCGCGGCCGACGCCGCCGGCACGGGGCAGCCACAGTCGGGATGGCTTGGCGAGGGGGGGCAATTCCGCAACCCAGCGTACTGTCAGGTCGCATCGCTTTTCTGCCGGCCGGTGGAGGCGGATGCTGACGATCTTGAAAGGTTGCCCCTCAATCTCACGCCGGCCCATGATACGTGTGTCCCGCAGATTCACGCCGGAGACCTGGGTGATCTCGGCGGCCGCGGGTACATAGATTTCAAAACGGTCGTTCTGTCCGGCGGAGAAAGCAAAGGTGAAACGACTGATGCCGATCAGAGCCCAATGAAAGGCATAGACGCTGTGGCGGCTTGCCGCCGTCAGTGTACGATCTGCCGCGCCCGTTCCCGCGCGGGGTGACCATGACAGCTGAAGCTTGTGTCGGTTTCCCAACGGCAAAAGCCACTGTGTCCGATTGCCGACCTGTTGCCGGGCCAGTGCTGCGGGGGCGCCGTTTGCCTCGACTTCCAGCTCGGGGTCGTTGAGTTGCAGTCGCATGATCCCGAGCGGCAGCGGCGGCAGGTCGAGTTCGATGGATCCCTTGCGGCCGGTCAGTTGCGGCACGGCCGTGGCCTGTAGGATAAGTTCGCCTTTCTCGCCGGCTTTCAGCAACAGGATTGACGTGCCCTGCGGCCCGCGCTGGAGCCGTGCCGGCTGACCGTTAAGGGTCGCTGCCGTCAGCGCCATGCCGCCAACCGGCATCGGGATGGACAGCCACCCCGTGCCGCGCGAAGTGATGTTCGTCCGGAGCGTGATCCCAAGCTTCTTGTTCACGAGTTCCGCGTCATAGTTGACGTTGGCCATGGAAATGCTAGTGCCGTCAGGAAGTGCTTGGATCTGCTTCTCCGGATGGGCGAGATTCCACAGCCGCACGTAATCTTCATAGGGGACAATGACGTTTGCCGCTTTCGCATCGGGCTTCCCCGAGTAGGGCACCACGACCTTTCCCGGCGGATCGGCGTGCGGCGGCCGGGGTGGCGGCAAGGGGTTCTTGACTGCCTTTGTTTGCCTGGTGACGCGCTTCTTCGCTGGGGCCTTGTCCCCGGCTTCGACGACGCAGATCAGCAGCAGGAGAGCCATGGCGACCGAAACGGGCTTAGCCGATCCGGAACGATAGGCTCTCTTGACGATCCGGATGATGCCGACAGCGGCGAGGAGCCCGGCGACGAGGAGGGCGCCGGCGAACAGACCATTACAGAAATTGACGAGACCATCGAACCAGACCGCGAGGAACGATGATGTGAACAGCACGGTCAGGATAAAGGTCCCAACGGCACCGGCTGAGGCGCGGCGGAAACCGACGGCGAGGATCAGGGAGATGATCATTCCGAAAAGAAACCGGGATGCCCCCCGTCGCTGCGAGCGAATCTCCAACACCATGGCGGGTGTGCCGATGCTGCGACAGATGATCGGCGGTGCCGCGTTTGGCGAGACCGTCAATTCGACGGGCAACGTATAGCGTCCCTGCGCCTGGTAGTCCTGAGACCACCCCGTCAATGACTTCTTAGACTTCTTCGAACCAAAGAAGCTCTTGTCGGCTTTTGCTGCCGACTCGTAGCTTTCTCCTGTGGCCCCGGCAGGGGCTTGGGGAGGTGCAGCTGTGTCGGACAGGTACTGTGCGGAGTTCGGTTCCATGTTCCTGCCCATACCCATGACCATGAAACTGCCCGCGAAGAGAGATGCTATGGGGCGCGGTCGAATGATGCCGTCAATGCTGGCGTCGGTCTCGTTGTTGACGACACGGAAATCGGGTGGGGCGTAGACGCGCCAAGTGGTGTGGCGGACGTCGACATTGATCAGTGTCGGTGCCGTCGGGACAAATTCATCGAGGCCCTCCTTGCCAGGTGGGCAATAGAAAACGACAGCAACCGGCATCGGCTTCGTCGTGTACGGCATGGCCAACTGAACTGTGCCTTGATCATCGGTTTTAGGTTTGGCCTGTTTGGTGCCGACACGTGCTGACCAGAGCTGCGCTTCCGGCGGGAGTCTGATGGTGATGAACTGGTGTCCAGCATTCGTTATGTTGTAGACGGCCTTCACCTGTTGGGAGCCGTTTGCGCCGATTGCCGTGGTTAACTCGGCGCTCATGGCGACGGCGACCGGTACCCCGTAGCCCTGCTGCGAGGTGGTCACGAACGAGATCTGCGGCATTGGGGCCGTGCCGTTCTTCAGACGGTACGCGCCGAGGATTCGTTTTGGCTTGGCCGGCAGCGTTGGCAGTTCGAGCTGATCGATCTCTTCTGCCTGTGTGGGCTTGAGGTCGACGGCGAGTTGTTCACGCGCTTGGACGGCCAGCATTTCGTCAGCTCGCGGGACGCCGGCCGGTCGAATCAGGGGGATGGGGACATAGTTGCTTCGGGTTTTGGGGCGCTGTCGGGGTAAGGTGTAGTTGACATAGACAGCAATCTGGTCACGTACTCTGCCGTCAAATCGGAGTTCCCAAAGGTTGTAGCTGTTTGCGATGCTGGACGGCACCGCGGCGGTAGTCGGCCCGGGGGCGACGCGATGCGTGCTGGTCAGGCGTTGACCCACTGCCTGGATGTTCAGGTTCTCTCCCAGGACTTTGTCGGCCAGCAGGTAGAGGGTTCGTGTGGCTGCCCGGCTAACACGGTAGGTGAGAACGAAATCGCTCTGCAGCGAATTGGTTCCAATATCAGCCAATCCGATGCTGTCCGCCTCGAAACGTGGCAGCAGGCGATCAACGGTGACCGTGACGCCGTCAATGCCGCCGGTCTTGTATTCCCAGGCGTGCTGAACGTCGGCTGTCAACTGCAGTGCGGCCATTCGCCCGACCTTCACAGGCGTCAGGCGATCTGCCGCATCCGCGGAGGCAATGCGGAGGTCGCCGATCGCGCGGACGGCCACCTGGCCCTTGGTTTTTGCAGCTTGCGTACGAACCAGCGGGACACGGAGCGGGCGTGGTTTCAGATTGTCGATTCTGAGAGAGCTCCAGTTCCAGTTTTCGGGTGTGTGTTTGAGTTTGACCAGGACCTTGGCGGCGCCCTCGCGCGCGATGGGCCGCCCCAACTCGACTCGCAGTTGGCGGCCGTCCCGGATGGCTGTGGTCCGGTGTTCGAAACCGCGATGTCGGCCGTTCACCCGGATTTCTTCCAGTTGCCAGCCGGTCTCTGCGGGGGGGATTTGGAAATTCAGATGGAACATCTCCTTGCCGACGGCCGAAATCTGGGCGTGCAGATTCAGCACGAGGCCATCGGGGGTAACGACGATCTCCTGGCGTTCCTTGGTATGGCGTTGCAGTTCTACTGCCGCCATGCCAAGGAGGACCTGCGGGTTGTCACCCCAGTGGAAATAGAGTCGGCCGCTGGTTCCGGTCAGGCCGGACACGCGGGATGCGGTTTTGATGTCCTGTCGGCGTGTGTTCGTGAGCCGTTCGGAGCGGACCATCAACTGGACGCCGGGGGCAACCAGGAGAAAGCCCCGCTGGTAGTCGGCGTTTACTAACGAGACATGCGGGAAACGCCATTGCGTATTGGGGTTCGGGGCGTAGGCTTTGATGTGAAGCGCCCTGGTGCCGCGTTCAGCATTTCGCAGGCGGATCGTCAGAAGTTTGGCGTTGTCCCGGGTGCTCACGGCCCAGCGTACCAGGCTGGGACAGGTGACGTCGGAGACAGTCCAGGCCTGAGGCAGCTGGAGTTTCAGCTCGCGCAGGCCTCGGCGCAGAACGCGCACGGTGAAGAGGCAATTCATTTCCTGTCCGGTGGGTGTCAGTGCCACGGTCGTCGCCGATTCACCGAGGAGGATGGCGTTGTCGTCTTCCTGTCGCCCATTTCCCATCAACGCCAGAGACAGATTTGCGTGACCGCCAAGAGCGAGGCGGACGGTTGTCTGGTCGGTGGACTGTTCATGCCGCGTGGCGGTGATGGGAACGTTGGCGTGTGCCTCCTGATCGCCGGGCAGCGTCAGTGTCATCGTGCCGGCCACAGCCGGCGGGATTGAGATTGCCGCTCGCATGCCACCCCGTTTCAGTTCATTGAGACGTGTGGCACCGATGACGGTGAGTTGGTGGTCTCCCTTTCCGGCGACGACGAGAATGAGTCGACCGCCACGGTTGTAGTTCAACGGCGCCGGCTTTCCGTCCAGGTCGATTTTCGAGATTGCCAGATCAGCGAACGGCAATGGCAACGGCAGCGGCCCGGCGCTGTCCGAAGCAATACTGAACGTCGCGTCAAGGACCAGGTTGTCGCCTTTGATTGCTCCGGTGTAGGTAGCTTGGCGAATGTAGACCTGCTGGGCGCTGGTTGCTGCGGCGGCGTTCCTTCGCGCGGCGGCGAGCAACGCTTCGAACCTCGTCCGATCCATCAGCATGGCCTTGTCCAGGTGGTTCAGCGCTGCAGAGATGTCCTTGAACGGTACGTATAGGCGTTGCGGCCGTTCTTGAGCCGGGAGTATGGCTGCGGCCAGAAGGGCGAAACAGATCAGCAGTCGCCGGGTGGTGGAGTAGAACACCTTCATGGTTCAACCCTCCCCCTTCGGTTCCGATTCCTCGGGTGCGGAGTCGTTGGTCTTTGAGCTGTCCTCTTCCGACTGCGGTTGTTTCGGTTCCTGCTTCGGTTTGGGTTTGCCGGCGCTTGATTTCTTTGTGGCGCGGTTCTTCCGACGCGGCTTGGGTTTGGCAGGAAGAGTGTCCTTTGGTGGTGGCGCGGCATTACCGGCGGGGGCGTTGCGTTTGCGGTTGATTATGTGGCGTGCGAGCCAGAGCACGACGACTAATGCTATGCCCCATCGTGCGGCGCCGGCGATGCCGCCGACAAAGAGGGGCTGGTAGAGATAGATAAACGATGTGAGCGCGATCAGCCCCAGGACCACCTGCAGACGTCGTATACCGCTGTATTTCAGTCCGTAGATGCCCGCGCCGAGAACCAGCAGCCAGACGGTGCCGCAGAGAACCAGACGCGAGACGAGACAAACCGACAGCTCATCGGCCGGGCCCTGTCGGCCGAAGCAGAGAAGTTTCCCCTGGCTGCTGAAACTTGAGAGCGCCGCGCGATGGTCGGGCCAGATCATCTGGACCAGCATCTCCGGCGGCGTCTCGCCTTCCCTGGCGAAGTTGCGGTCGTACCCGAGCAAGCGGTAGTCTGCGGGGGCCCAGATCCGCCAATAGGTGCGCTGCACCGGCACGCTTTCCGGCAGGACGGGTGCGGGCAGGTGGCGGGTGGAGGCCTTCTTGACGCCGTACGTCACCTCCAGGAGCTGCTTCGAAACCTGGCCCGCAGAGGGCGGCAGGCGCACCGCATAGCTGTCTGCCGTCGGTTGCTCAAACGCGACCTCACTGCCGTTGAGCAGGAATGAGTAGACCTCGGCTTTCGGTAGACTCACTTCGATGCGATCTCCGCGGCTGGAGGACAACAGAAACACAGCGCGGGCATTGAGTGTGCCGTCCCGCGCGATCGCCTGTTCAATGATGACCGCGTTGGCAATCGTGGTGAAGACTTTAGCGTCCTTCTGCAGGCGAATCGGCAATTCCAGCCTGAACTCCGGCGTGCTGTGACGGTAGGCTTTGATCGCATTCTGTCGATGTGCCCGGTTGGGGACGTCAACGGCACTGCCGGCGTCGCCCGGCACAAGACCGTCCATGGTCTCGCGGCCAATCGCCAGTGTCGGCGCTTTGGCCACGGCGATATGTCCGGTCTGGTCGGAGAGTCTGCCGGCAGCCAGTACGGGCAGAAGCGAGACTTTCGGTTCGGAATCGGCATCGACCTGGAAGGTCTGCCGCCAGCTGATTTCGGCAGTGTATCGGTCACGCACCGGCGCCTGCAAGGCGATTTTGTAGTAGGCCCATTCCGGCTCTCCCTCTTTCCCGGGTTCCGTTTGGTCTGCCGGCAGGGCATCGATCCTCGGTTTCTCTTTGATGTCGATGCCCGTAATTTGCGGACCGAGGTCGGCGATCGATTTCGGCAGCTTGAGATAGAAGACATCGACGGGGGCGTAGCGGATGCGATAGCTGAGCACGACGTGGTGTTCCACGGACCCCGGTTGGATGTTCACCAGGCGATGGGCCGTAGCAGAGATCTGTGCCGGTTTCTCGGCGATGGTCAGATCAACCGTGGGCAGCTTTTTGCGTTCGGGATCGACTGTGCGGAACGCGAACGCCATGGCCGGCTTGGCCTTGACACGAGAGTCATTCGCGGTCTTGGTGGCGGCATCCCGGAGGGCCAGCGGCCGTAGATCGGAACTGCCTTTGACTTCCGCGCGCAAGGAGTCGATCAAGGCAAAGACAATTTCGCCGCTGTGGAGATGGAGGAAGTCCGGCGCCGCCGCCGGGAGTTGGAAGTGAACCGGGGTTTCGGGCGCCGCGCGCGGCGCCCGGGCCTGCAAACGCATGGTGAATTTCCCCTTTGCTTCCCGTTCCAGAGCGACCGTGAGCAGCCGGCCGGCTCCCTTGCCGGTGAACCCGAAGTCTTCAATGAGCGTATCCGGCTCAATCGACGTGACTTCCCACGGTTCCGGCAGAATGAGCTTCAGTGAGAAAACACCCGCGCGGTCGACGTCGTAGTTCAGGCGGCCGTTGAGGAACTGCATATCGCGATCGATGCTGACCAGCCACTGCTGGTGCACCGACACCCGGGGCAGCACCGTGCCGATCGCCAGTGTGCCCGCATACGTATTGGAGGTGTAACGGTAGGCCGTTGCCCCCGTCTGTCGCCGCAGGGGCTTGGGGAGTTGGCCGATGTCAACGCGAACCAATTCGCTGTTCGGGTTGCGGACCTCGGCGGCCCGCCGCGAGACGCGCGTGACCGCAAGCAGGCCGCTGCGCCGCAGGACTTGTTGCGTGGTGATCGGCGTGATCGGCAACTGCAGTTCCTTCTCCTGCAGGAAGCGCTCCAGCTTGACCGTCAGCACGTACTTGTCTTTCACTTCAGAAAAGAGCTCGACTTCGAGATTCTGCACCGTACGTTCGCCGACTTTGCGGCTGGTGATGTCCCACTTGCTCAGGTTCTCGCCTTCGACCGCGGTAACCCGGTATGGCTTGGGGCCGGGCCACTGGTCCGGCAGGTTGATGGTCAACCGCTTGATGCCGCGGCGGCGGATGTCGTAGTTGAAGACGATCGCCTGGGAGATCAGTGCCTCGCCAACGTGGATGTGCCGTTGCTGATTACAGATGATGACCGGTGTAAGGTCGGCTGCGGCCTGGGTCTTTGGTTGCCAGGTCAACTTGACCCAACCGGCGTTGCCGAGGAACGCCTGCAGTCGCGTCTTCTTGTCTTTGGTCTGGCTCGTGGAAGCGGCGAGGAGCGGGGCGACACCAACCTTCATGTTCTCTTCGGGGATAAGAAGGTCCAAGGTGCTGATGGCCGCTGCCGGGACGCGATACTGCAGGATATTCTGGCCCGGTTTGGTGAGCAGTTGACAGACGAAATCGACCGCAAGAACGTAGCGGCCCTTGCCCTTGACAAGTAGGTGGTAGCTGCCGTTCGATACCAACAGGAGCGGCTTGGTTTGCGACTGCGGCGCCTGTTGGAAGGAGGTCTTGGCGACGGCCACTTGGCCGAGCCCAATGGGCATGCTGATCCAGTTATCGGACAGCACGTCGATGGTCAACAGGAGTTTGAGACTGGCCAGTCTCTCGTTGGTTTCACCAGTGAAGCGCGCCGCCGAGATCAGGTAGGGCAGGGGAACGCCTTTGGCATCGGCCGGGCGGCCTTGTGCTTTCTTCCATAGCCGCTCAAATTCGCTATAGGGCAGGAAAATTCCCTGATCGGTGCGTTCGAAAACGCGTTTCAGTTCGCCGTAGGGTACGTAGACCTTGTCCGGCGCGGTGGGCTTTGCAGTTTCCTGCGCGAGCAGTGGCAGGACGGTGGTCGCAATCACGATGGTAAGCAACAGATGAACGCAACAGGGGAAACGATTCATGGATATCCTCCTCCCAGATAACCGATTTCATCCCTTTTCAGCAGCACCGAGTGTGGTCCGGCTTTGGCGCCGCCACGTGCCTGTACAGTAACAGGAAACACAGGCAGATCCAAGAGCGCCCTCTAAGTTTGTGATGTGATGCGGGTTCTATGCGGGCGGAGCCCGTTCTTACACCACGCCCAACCCAATGATTTCATAAGTTTTGCCGCGAATCGGCGTCAATGGGTGTGGGTGTGCAAGGCAGCCGAGGGGCGCCTGCTTCAGGAGTCTTTGACATATTGTCAGTCACAGGTTGATCCGCCGCGGCGGAAAATATGGTCAAGACCGGCTAACGCAGCAATTACAGCCAGTGGCGACGACGCAGCAGGACGTGATGAAATCGACGTTGTTATGTCGAAACCGGAAAGATTCGCAGGAGTTCATTGGGCGCAGTTGATGAAGGACAGAGCAAAGCCGCGGGAGAGAATCTGGACGGGAAGGCACAGCGGGGATGGAACTGCAACAAGAACTCATTGGTGCCCAAGGCGATGGGTCATTTCCTGCCTTCGTTGTATTCGCGGTGTTTGTCCGCCTTGTACTGGTCCTGCAGCTTCTTCACGAGATTGGCGGTCTTGGTTGCCATCTCGAGCTTGGTGCTGAGGTCGAAGTCGTCTTTGCGCTCCGGCAGAGTGGACGCGGCGTTGCGCTGGTCGATGATCTGCTTCTCGCCGCGGACAAAGCGGATGACGGCCGCGTGCTGTTCGTCGCGGGACATCTTGGTGTAGGCGTCGATGTCAAACTGGCGGAAGGCATTCTGCAGGAAGATCTTGTGCGGTCCCTTGGCGGTCGGCACGGTAATGGAGAACTCCTGCTCGTCAACGGGCAGGTTGCCCGCGACGCCGAGTACGCGGAGAGCGTCAGTCACGTGCTCGGCAAATTGGGCCTTGGTCTTGCGGACGCGTTTCGCATGTAGTTTGTCAAGCAAACCCATTGTCCATAGTCTCCCACGTACGCCCACCGTTCGACGGCAAGCTCTGTAAATGTTAAGATGGCAACAGGCAGAATGCAAGCGATCCTGCCGAAATCGAAATCGCCCGCCGCCCGCTTGCAAGCGGCGCGGCTTGGCGTAGTGGTTTGAAGACCGCCACCAACTCGCAGCCATTGAGGAGCAAAACATGCAGATCGGGATCTGTACCGCCTTCAGCAATGCGTCCGGCCTCAAACCGAGCGTCGATTATATCGAGGAAAACGTCCAGCGTCTGCTCGTGGGACAGGCGGACGACGAGGAATTCGCCGCGGCTTCTGCCGGCGCCGCAGATTGCGGTTTGCCGATCCTGGCGGCCAACTGCTTCCTGCCCGGCAGTCTGCGGTCTACCGGGCCCGATGTCGACCTGAAAGCGCTGAAACGCTACGTCAGCAACGTCATGGCGCGAGCGGCGACGGTAGGGATCCGGCGAATCGTCTTCGGCAGCGGCGGGTCGCGCAAGTTGGAAGAAGGCATGACCGCGGCCGGCGCCATGAAGGATTTCATCGCGGTCAACAAGGCGATTGCCCCGATTGCCGCGGCGCACGGGGTTACCCTGGTCATCGAACCGCTGAACAGTCAGGACTGCAACTTTATCACCTGTCTTCGGGACGGTGCGGAAGTCGTGACCGAAGTCGATCACCCGAATGTCCGGCTGCTGGCGGATCTCTATCATATGGCGCGCGATGATGAAGACCCCGAGGAAATCGCCCGGTTCGGCAACCTCATCGCGCATGTGCATGTGGCTGAGAAAGAACACCGGACGGCGCCGGGTGTGGAGGGCGATGATCTCCGCCCCTATCTGACGGCGCTGAAAGAAGCAGGCTACAGCGGCGGGTTGTCGCTGGAGTGCCGCTGGGGCGACGATATGACCGCGGAAGCACCCCCCGCCGTTGCCAGCCTGCGGCAGCAGGCCGCGGCTGTCGGGCTGGAGTAGGCGGTCGACGGAACGTCGCTGTTTGTCGGCGGTTCGTGTTCACAACACTGACCACCGCCGGAACCATCCGGCAAGATCGGCATCCAATCATACTATGAACGTTCATATCTATGGCGCCGGGTTCGTGAGAGGAGCTGTCTGCGTCGGCATCGGGATTCTGGCTGCCGCTGCCGCGGCGCAGGAGAATCGTCTTCGGAACGGCAGTTTCGAGGGGTCGACCAAGTATTTTATGACCACCGGCGTGCTGGATGAGCAGAATCCGGCGCATGGCCGGTACGCCCTGAAGCTTGCCGAGAAGGCCCGCTTCCGCTCGGCCTCCTTTCGCCTTGAGCCGAAGAAGCCGATTACCATCAGCATGTTTGCGCGCAGTGAAAAGCCGGGCCAGATCAGTGTCAGCATCACGCCGAGCAACCGGCAGGTGGGCCAGGCGACGGGCTGGGCCTGGAGCAAGCGGCAATGGAAAGCAGCCGTCGGGCCGCAGTGGAAACGGGTGACTTGGACGATTGAGATTCCTCGGGTCGACAAACAGGGCGGCTTTCCGGGGTCGGGCAACTGGTGGTGGAATAAGACCTCCTGGATCATGATGATCGGCGGCCCCAAGCCCCTGTGGATCGACGGCATCAGCATTGCCGCAGGCAAAGGTGCGGCCGGCTATGTGCCGTGGGCGCCGGTGGAGGTGACCGCGACCGCCGTGAATCTTCCGGGGTATAGGCCGAACGGGAACATCCTCGTCGCCGGCACGCCGGTAGAACTGCAGGCGACAGCGTTTAATCCCGGCAACGAGGAGCAGGCTGTGACGTTGCGTTGGGAGGTCCTTGATTACACTGGGGCGAAGCGTTTCGGGGATGCAGTCGACAAAGAGATCAAGATTCCGCCGGGCAAGACGGTAATTGAGAAGCAGACGCTTGCGCCGTCCGGCAAAGGGCTGATGCTCCTTCGGGTCAGCGCAGTGAATGCGAGGGGCGAGATGCTCGACAGCTCCGATCAGCCGGTGACCATCCTGGCCTTCCCCAAAGCTGCAACGAAGCCGAACCCGGCAGAGCGCTTCGGTGCCTCGTTCCGCAGCCGTCATCTGATTGAGTGCGGGCAGAAGATTGGTCTGGGTTGGAGTCGTTGGTATCCGCAGATGAACTGGTCGAAGACCCAGCCCTCCGGGCCCGACGATTGGAAGTGGCAGGATAAAACGGTCGAGCATATGCACGCCCACGGCATCTCCGTCAACGCCGTTCTGCACAGCATCCCGAAGTGGGCGAAGGCGAAGGCAAGCAAGGTCCTGCCCAAAGACATGGAAGCCTGGGGTGGGAAGGATCCAAAATGGCGCGATCTCAGCATTGAGACCGGTTGGGACCGGTTCGTCAGCGAATCCGTGAAGCACTATGCCGGCAAATCCATCGTCTGGGAAGTGGTCAATGAGCCGGACATTCATCGCAAATGGAACGGGGACATCTACTACAACTTCGTCAAGCGTACGCACGACGTGATCAAGAAGGCGGATCCACAGGCCAGAGTCCTGGTGAATGTTACCTGGCCGGGCGTCTCCGGGTTTACCACCGGCTTCCTGCGGCGCGGCGGCGTCAACGCTTTTGATGTGCATACGCTGCACAACTATTCGCCCGGTCCAATCACCAATCAGGAAGGAGTCCTGTCCGTGCACCGCGCTATCCGTTCGTTCGGCGGCAAGGACAAAGAAGTCTGGTTCAATGAAGGCTGGACCTATTATCCGACATCCGAAGACTATGCCGCCCCGCCGCTGACCGGGCGAACGCCCCCGGCGGTGGCGCACATGGTCGTCCGCTGCACCGCCGATCTGTTTGCTGCCGGCCTGGAGAAGTTGATCACCTTCCACATCGGCTACGGCAAGCACGGCAAGAGCTGGTGGGACTGGGTCGGCTCCGGCACCGAGTGGTGGGACGACCACGGTAATCCTACGGTTGCGGTCGGCACGTACAATGTGCTGGCGCACCACTTGGGTTTGAGCAAGTTTGTCGACACCATCCGGCCGGCCGGTGCGGTTATGCATGTGTTTCAGGACAACCGCGACCAGCGCGGCGTGATCGTCTGTTGGGCCAACGGCAAAGACTTGACGCTGGACCTGCCGCTAGACGGTGTCATCAGAATGGACGCCATGGGTAACCAGGAGGAGTTGGCTGCAGCTGACGGGAAAACGAAGCTGTCGTTGACTGCTGATCGCCGGCCGTGGTATCTGTTCACGAAGGACGGTGCTGCCGCGGACAAACTGGCGGCAGCCCTCAAGCCCCTGCATGTGAAGCCGATCGAGAACGGCGTTAACGGCAAGTACGTCCCGCCCCAGCTCTGGGAAGGTGCGAGGGTCGATACGCCCGCCGGCAATCCATATGTCTGGAACGGAAAACCGCTGTGGTCGCTGGATCAGGTTTGGCCGGATGATGTGAAGAATCTCGCCAACTACAAACCCATGGCTTGGCAGGGCACGCATTGGACTGCCCTCAAACACAGTCATGGCGGGCAGCCGGCGGCGAGCTGTCGCAAAGGCAAAGTCAGTCTGGGGTGCCGCACCGGCTGGGGCGGCAAGCAAAAAGGAAACAAACTTGCCGCCTTGACGTTCTATCCGCCGATCCCAGGTTCCTACAAAGTCACGGGCGCGGTGAAGGCCAGTGTCTGGAGCGGTCGCGGTCCCGTAACGATGAATCTTCTGAGACTGTCGCCGGCCGGCGCCGAGCAGGTGGCTGCAGTCAAGCTTGACGTGCCGAAAGGCAAACGGGACAGCAAGACCTTGCCGCTCGATGTCAAGGTGGCTTTGACGGCGGGTGAGCGCCTTGTCCTCGTGCCGTCATTCGCGCACGGGCACAGCGCCGCCAACTTCACGTTGGAGAAGCTTGCCGCAGAGCACATACAGGAATCCACGCCCG
The DNA here is from genome assembly GCA_964384625.1 of uncultured Lentisphaerales bacterium. Classification (GTDB taxonomy): domain Bacteria; phylum Verrucomicrobiota; class Lentisphaeria; order JABSQK01; family JABSQK01; genus CAYLNH01. The sequence continues at coordinate 4,702 of CAYLNH010000070.1, read as the reverse complement.
CCAAATAGCCGCAGGCCCGGCTTTCGCCGGCTACTTCTGCTGCGGCGTCACGATTCTGAAGGTTTGCTTCTTGCCCTTGCTGTGGCACTCGACCGCTTTAATTTTGCTGCGGTCGACAACGATGGCGAAGCAGTAGTAGGCCATGTCGTCTGTACCCACTTCCGGGACTTTGCGCTCAATTTTGCAGACCAGCGTAGAGCCTCTCAGTTCGGGCTGCAGCAGCTTGACGGCGACGGAACCGGAGCCCTCGGTATGCCGGAACAAGACCAGGGCCTCCTTGGTGAAGTCGATCTTGGCGGCCCGCATGGCCTCCTGGAACCTGGCCTTGCCGTTCCAACCGTCCTGGAGATCGACGGTGTCCATAAAGGCCGAGTATTCCTTCGGGGTCAGGTTGCTGGTCGACTCGAAGTTGTTGTAGCCGTGTTCGCGTTTGGCGATGGGGATCAGACGGTACGCCTCACCGGCGACAATCGCGCTGCCGCAAAGCAACATGAGGACAGAAAGCAATCTCATTCTTTTGTTTCCAACTCTTGATTTGGCTGTCAGCGTGACCATAATCCCTTCCGGTTAAAGAGGCAATCTCCCCCTTGGGTCTTCCCCGATGAATGCAGAAGAGCGAATCAAGGCCTTGCGAACGCGGTGTCTGGACCGCAAACAGGCAAGTGCCGGGTGGTCGGGCTGGCTGGGTGGCCCGGCGACTGTCAATGCCGATTCCTTGAAGGCCTCTGAAGGCATGCCCTGGCAACGGCGTTGCGGCTGCCGGACGCGCGACCGGCTGGTGTCGCTGCAGTTTGAGATCGATGATCTGGAATTGTTTGCCGGGCGCATTGTGCCGCCGTGTATCAATGCCGCCGCCGAAGAGGACGCCCGGGAGTACCTCAAGCAGTACCCGTGCGCCGGGGGGCAGGGCGGTCACTGCGAACTTGATCGCAGCCGCATTTTCGACCTGGGCATTGACGGACTGCAGGAGGACCTCTCCCGGCGCGTCGGCAGCTCCGAGGACGAAGGGCAGAAGCAGACCTGGGAATCGTTCCGCGATGCACTCTCCGGCTTGTCCGGGATGATCCTGCATGCTGCAGAAGCAGCAGAACGGTCGGCGGCGGGGGCTTCTTCCGGACGACGGAAAGAACTTGCGGAAATCAGCGCGTCCTGCCGCCGTATCGCACACCAGCCGCCGGCCTCGTTTCGCGACGCCCTGCAGTTGCTGTGGTTCGTGGATCTGGCCGTGATGTTCGGCGATGGGGCGGGGCTCGTCGGCCCTGGCCATCTTGACCGCAGCCTGCAGCGATTCTACGAACAGGACCGGGCCGACGGTGTTCTGGCACGCGACGAAGCGCTGTTGCTGCTTGAATCACTCTATATCCTGATCAATGACTTTGTGCCGGACGGGTTGGCGATGGCCTGCATGGTTGGCGGCCGCGATGTCGACGGCAATGACGTGACGAATGAACTCTCGTATTTGTGTCTGGAAGCTTTGCGTCGCACGCGACTGGTCTATCCGACCGTCGGCATCTGCTGGCACGACGGCACCCCGCAGGACCTCCTTGATCTGGGCGTGGAACTGGTGGCTGACGGCCTGGCGACGCCGGCGTTTTTCGGTGACGAGACGATTCAACGCGGGTTGCGCGACCTTGGCCTGCCGCCGGCAGAGGCCTGTCATTACATCAATTCCACCTGTGTTGAGATCACCCCGGTTGGTTCGAGCAATGTCTGGGTGGCGTCACCGTACTACAGCACTTGCGGGATCCTGCTGGAGGAGATCGCGGCGCAAGTAGAAGATGTGCCGGCCTTCAGTTTTAACGACTTTATCGTATCCTACAGGGAGCGCCTTGCCGAACACGTGGCGACTGGTGTGGAGATGCAGAACAAGCTGCGTCAGGACCGTTGGGACTATGGCGGCAGACCGTTGCAGAGCGTGTTTACCAACGACTGCATCGAACGCGGCCAGGACATCGATCGCGGCGGTGCGCGCTGTAACTGGGTGGAGTGCTCCTTCGTTGGTCTGGCGAATCTGGCCGATTCACTGCACGTCATTCGTGAGGAGGTCTTTGCGCAGAAGACCATGACCCTGGCGGAACTGAAGGAGGTCCTTGATTCTGATTTCGCCGACAAGGAGGTCCTGCGTCAGCGCTTGCTGGAAGGGTATCCCAAGTACGGCAACGGCTGTGTGGACGTGGATTCATTGCTGGACGACATCGTCGGCTTTGCCCAAGACGTCTGCGGCAGACACCGGATGAAGCCGGACGACAGTGCCTATGTCCCGGGCGCGTTTTGTTGGGTCATGCATGAACGGCTGGGCGCGGAGTGCGGCGCCATACCCGACGGCCGGAAAGCCGGCGTGCCGTTCGCCGACGGCTGCGGTCCGGCGCAGGGCCGCGAGAAGAACGGACCCACCGCGGCTATTCTCTCGACGACGTCTTGGGAGCACAGCCCGATGATCGGTGGGCTGGCCTACAACATGAAGTTCAACCGCAGCCTGTTCGATTCGTCATCTTCAGTGACACGTCTTGGCGATCTGGTGCGGACCTTCCTGGACCGCGGCGGCTTTGAAACGCAGATCAACGTGGTCGATCACGACACTCTGAAGCGGGCAAAGGAAGATCCCGAGGCCTATCGCGATCTGGTCGTTCGCATCGGCGGGTATACCGATTACTTTGTTCGCCTGACGCCGGCAATGCAGGACGAAGTGATGCGACGCACGGAGTTCAAAGAAGTATGACAAACAATTCAAAAGACATCAGGGGGATGATTTTCGAAGTCCAGCGGTTCAGCATTCATGACGGGCCAGGTATCCGGACGACTGTCTTCATGAAGGGCTGCCCGCTCAGCTGTATCTGGTGCCATAACCCGGAGAGCCGCAGCCTGAAGCCGCAGATCTCGTTCATGCCGGACAAGTGTATCGGCTGCGGGTTCTGCTTTCGTACCTGCAAGAACAACGCACACCGTATGGACGAGCGTCTGGGCCACGTGATGGATCGGGAGCAGTGTCAGGCCTGCGGCTCCTGCACGGAAGAATGCTATGCCGGCGCGCTGGAGCTGGTTGGTACTGAGACGACGGTCGGTGATGCCCTCGAGGAGGTCCTGCGCGATAAACCCTTCTACGAAAACTCCGGCGGTGGCATGACGCTGTCCGGCGGCGAGCCGCTGATGCAAATCGAGTTCGCCGAAGCCCTGCTGCAAGCGGCGAAAGAGGAAGATCTGCATTGCTGCATCGAAACCTGTTCTTACGTCGACTTCGAACGCATCGAACGGGTGCGTCCGTTCGTCGATGTCTTCCTCTGCGACTTCAAAGAGAGCGATCCCGAGAAGCACAAACAGTTCACGGGCGTATCGAACGACCGCATCCTGGCAAACCTGCGGCGGTTGCATGCGACCGGAGCCGCGATGCGACTGCGTTGCCCCATCATCCCCGGCACGAACGATCGTGACGACCACTTCGAAGGCATCGCTCTACTGGCATTGGAACTGGAGAATATCGAAGGCGTTGAATTGATGCCGTACCATCGGTTGGGAGAAAGCAAGCTTGAGCGGATGGGCATGCTGCACGAACGCCGCGCCCTGGCCGAGCCGCCGTCGAACGTCGTCATCAGCGGGTGGATCGAGAAGCTCACTGATCGCGGCGTCACCGTGCTGAACGAAGTGTAGCCATAGTTCTGCTGATAATGCCCTCAGAACCAGCCGAACGCCCCGCCGTCGATCTTCATCAGGTCCGATCGCTGCCCGCGCTTGAGATTCTCTGCATGGTCGTCGATGAACACGAAATTCAGCGTATGCCGGTGGTGTTTTGAGCGGCGCAGGTCGGCGTCGCCGTTTTCCGCCGGAGTCCGGGAACTGTGCGTGAAGTAGCCCCAGTCAATCGGCGTGTAGTGGAAGCAGTCCCCGGCCAGCATCACCACATCGGGGTGTATGATGCTGCCGGACTTGCGCCGCATCTTGTAGTCCCCGTTGTCGGCCCGGCCGGATGTCAGAACCCAGTTGATCCCGTAGTTCCTCCCGACATCCCAACGCCAGTACCAACTTCGCGTTTCAGGACACAGGAAAATCGGCACATGGCGGTCTACCGAGGCGGCGTTTAGGGACGTATTGGATAAGGCCGCCGGATCGCCGCTGAACCCGCAGTACGGCGCCAGGCCGATCATCCAGTCGGCTTTGTGCCGTTGGCTCTGGGGAAACCAGTCTTCATGCTCCGAACCGTACATCTCGAAGCCGAGATACATCTGCTTGAAGTTGTTCATACAGGCAATGCGCCTGGCCATGAAACGAGCCTGCGACAACGCCGGCAGAAGGATGGCGGCCAGGATTGCAATGATCGATACAACAATCAACAGCTCGATCAGCGTGAACTGCTGCCCGGTCGGCGTCGAACCCGATTTTTGCGACCTGTGACCCCGCACAGTTGGAATCCTCATTGTCTGCTGCTGCCGGACTTCGGTTCGGCGATTGGCCCCTGTATCAACAAATAGGGCAGAATCCAAGACGAAACCTCCACGATCCCAGGGGATTCGTCCCGCATCTTCATATACAGCAAAACGTTGGACTACACCCGGGGCGCATGTCAGTTCTGCAGGTCATCCCTTCGTGTTGTGGCAAGAGCCGCACCATAGCGCCAGAACGTTCGCCAGTCCAGCCACCGGCGGCCAAACGTCCCAAACACGTCGTAATTCAGCGCCATTCTTCGCTAGACCCCGGGTCGCTCGTCGGC
>CAYLNH010000069.1:0-26930 GCA_964384625.1 uncultured Lentisphaerales bacterium | reverse complement strand
AGGCGTTACATGGTCCCTTTGGGAAATGACCGAAGAACTCGGCACTGTCAAGTACCTTTACTGTCTACGCTTCTACTACCGCTTCACCCGTACCGGTGCGCTTCTCGACCCAGACGAATACCCCAATGATGGCAATGCCGGCAATCACGGCCGCCGCCGTCATCACGAAGTTCCGGTCCATTGTCGGTACCACCGGCATGCCGTCGACCCGTTCGCCGGCCACCACTTCATAGTGGCGGAACGGCCAGATGCCGTAGAGCGAGCCGAGCATCAGCCCGATCAGCGCGGCGACTGTCGTGTCATGGTATCTCTTGAAGACGAAGTTCAACAGCCGCGTGAATCCCAACAGCCCGGCGACAGCGCCGCAACCGACCACAACAAAGACGAGGATGTTCGACGGATGGAAGTCGAGGCGCCGCAGGTTGTTGATCGCCAGCAGCACGTCGAAATAGGCGCCGAGCAGCAGCAGGACAAACGAGCCGCTGACCCCCGGCAGGATCATTGCTGACATCGCCAACGCACCGCAGACAAACAGGAAGACCAATCGCCCGGATGACGCATCCGGCCTTTTCGCCGGGACCTCGGTGGCGGCGGCGCTGACCTGTTCCGTCCGTTTCAGGGCTTCCTTGCGCTTGGCCTTGTCGATATTGCGCGTGCCGATCTCATAGCTCAACGCGGCGGTCATGCCGACGGCCAGGATACAGGCAAGGACCTCCTTCCAGCTGATCTTCCTCAGCATCTGCCACGGCACGATGATGGATGCCAGGATCAGCCCCCAGAAGAAGCCGTAGGTCGGGTCGTGATGCGTCGACATCAGATACGGAATGAGCTTGGCGCAGACCAGGACAGCGCCGGCCGCGCCGACCCCGAGGAACACAAGAAAGAAAAAATCGATCCGTTCCCATTCGGCCTTCCACTTGGCCGGCAGTCCGTCGGGGTAGGGCGGGAAGACCGCTTTGACGGTTTGCCAACCGACCTTGTGCAGCGCGTCGATCAGGCGTTCGTAGAGGCCCAGCACCAGGGCCATGGTGCCGCCGCTGACGCCGGGGATGACGTTGGCAACGCCGATGCAGGCGCCTTTGAGGACAAGAGCAATTGGGCCGATGAACGCTTTCATGCAGTGTCCTTGCCAAACGGGTGAGGAGTGATCCGAAGTCGCCGAATATACGCGTGCGCGTCATGATTACAAAGCCCTCGCTTCGAGGTGAATCCGACGGCGTCGGAAAAAAGTCGAAAAAAACTTCGCGAATTCGGCAAATTCATTTGTATTTACCATGTTGCAAATCGATAATGAGCACAGGAGGCAGTAGCGAGGAGTTGCCGGATTTCGGTAGCGAATCGCCCAAGAAGGAGGCACCCGGTTCGACCGGGATCTTCACCCAGAGGAGGCTTCAGCCACAACCCTTCTCGCGGCAGTTCTGTGCGATTCTACCGACCCTCCGCAGTTCCTCACTGGTCAATTTTCATCGGCACAGCCGATATACAGGAGGCATACCTTTTTCCAGGGAGCTGAGGCATGAGCATGAGTGTTTGGAGCAAACTGAAAACCATTTTCGGCAACGACATCGGAATTGATCTGGGCACGGCGAACTGCCTGGTCTTTGTCCGCGGGCAGGGCGTTGTTCTCAATGAACCGTCGGTCGTCGCCGTCGCGAACAATTCGAGCAAGGTGCTGGCCGTCGGCGCTGAAGCCAAAGACATGTTGGGCCGTACCCCCGGCGACATCCGCGCCGTACGCCCGATGAAGGAAGGCGTGATTGCCGACTTCGAGATCACCGAGAGCATGCTGCGGTACTTTATTCAGAAGGTCCGGCGGAAGACGCAGATCATGCGTCCCCGGCTGGTCGTCGCGGTGCCGACCGGGATTACCGAAGTCGAATCCAAGGCCGTCGAAGAAAGCGCCAAAAACGCCGGCTGCCGCGAAGTCATCACGATCTACGAACCGATGGCGGCGGCGCTCGGCGTCGGCCTGCCGGTGAATGAGCCGGTCGGCAACATGATCGTCGATATCGGCGGCGGGACGACGGAAGTCGCGGTGGTCTCGCTCAACGGCATTGTCGAATCCCGCAGCGTCCGCGTCGGCGGGGATACCATGGACACCGGCATCGTCCGTTACATCAAGCGGTCCTACAGCCTGTTGATCGGCGAGCGCACCGCTGAACAGATCAAGATCAAGATCGGCAGTGCCTATCCGATGACCGAAGAGGTCGAGCTCGAAGTTAAGGGCCGCGATCTCAACGGCGGTCTGCCGAAGACGATTACGATCACCTCGACGGAAGTGCGCGAAGCCCTGCTGGAGCCGATCAGCTCGATCGTCGAAGCCGTGCGCGTCAACCTCGAACGATGCCCGCCGGAACTGGCGTCGGACCTGATCGATCACGGGATTGTGCTGGCCGGCGGCGGCGCCAAACTCCGCGGGCTCGACCAGTTGATCGCCGAGGAAACCGGCCTGCCCGTCATGGTTGCCGACGACCCGCTGCTGGCGGTGGCGCGCGGCACCGGCATCTATCTCGAGGGCCTCGACAAATACCGTAAACGCCTGGGGTAATTGCCGGATTGGACGGTCGTTTCGCAGGTTCCCCGGACTGCCCGGGGCACTGCTCTTGCCATTTGCCCGGACCACGCCTACCTTAGCCCCTCCTGATCGCGAAACCGTCCGCAGGGATCCATGAGCAAGAAGCCCAAACTGACCCCGATGATGGCTCAGTACCGCCAGAGTAAGGCGGAACTGGATGACGATGTCCTCCTGCTGTTCCGGATGGGGGATTTCTATGAGATGTTCTTCGATGACGCCGTGCGCGGCAGCGAAGTGCTGGACATCACGTTGACCAAACGCCAGGGCGTGCCGATGGCCGGCGTGCCCTATCACGCGCTGGAGAACTATCTGTCGCGGGCGCTGACCGCCGGCATCAAGGTCGCCATCGCCGAACAGATGGAAGACCCGAAACAGGCCAAAGGCCTGGTCAAACGCGAGATCACCCAGGTCATCACCCCCGGGACCATTGTCGACGGCAACGTCCTCGACAAGCAACGCAGCAACTTCCTGGTCAGCGTCTGTCCCGGTAAGAAAGAGCAGTACGGCATTGCCAGCCTGGATATCAGCACCGCTGAATTTCGCGTCACCGAAGCGACCGGCCTGGAGCAACTCGAGACCGAGCTCAACCGGCTGCAGCCGGCGGAGGCGCTCGTGCCCTACGGCCTCTATGACGACTGGGAGAAGGCCGGCTTTCCCGAAGGCCCGGCGACCATGCTCTGGACCTCCGTCGAAGACTGGATTTTCGATGCGAGCGTCGCCCTCGATCTCTTGCTGAAACATTTCAAGGTGGCCTCGCTCGACGGTTTCGGCTGTCGCGAGTACCCGCTGGCGGTGCGGGCCGCCGGCGCCATCCTGCACTATGCGCAGAACAACCTGCGGCGCGATGCCGCGCACATCACGACACTGCAGCCCTATGCGGCGCAAACCTATATGATGGTGGACCGCACGTCGCAACGGAATCTGGAACTGGTGGAGCCGTTGTTTCGCGACAGCCGCGATGCGACGCTGTTGTCGGTGCTGGACCACACCGTCACGCCGATGGGCAGCCGGCTGATTCGCGAATGGATCCTGCGGCCGCTGCAGGATGTCGGCGCTGTTAACGAACGGCTCGACGCCATCAACGTCTTCGTCAGCGATCAACTCCTCCTGGCCGAACTGCGGGAGGCCCTCGGCGCGGTCCGCGATCTCGAACGGACAATCTCCCGACTGAATGTCGGTTCCGCCAACGGCCGTGATCTACTGGTGCTCCAGCGCGGGATCGACGCGATCCCGAGTCTGAAGGCCATCCTCGCCGTGGCGGAGAACGCCGAACTGATTGCCCGGCTTGGTGAACGGATGACCGAACTGCCGGAACTCTCCGCGCTGATCGCCCGCGCCATCGTCGACGAACCGCCGACCACCACGAAGGACGGCGGCCTGATTCGTGAAGGCTACAACGACCTCCTGGACGAACTGCACAGTGCCGCCACCGAAGGCAAGAACTGGATCGCCGACCTGCAGGCGAAAGAACAGGAGCGCACCGGCATCAAGTCGCTGAAAATCCGCTACAACAAGGTCTTCGGCTACTACATCGAAGTCAGCAAGGCCAACCTCGATCTCGTCCCCGAGGAGTATATCCGCAAACAGACATTGACCAACGCCGAACGCTTTATTACGCCGGCACTGAAGGAGATCGAGGACAAGGTCCTCGGCTCCGAAGAGAAGTCGAAAGCACTCGAGTACGAGCTGTTCCAGGGCCTGCGCGAACAGGCCGTGGCCCAGACCGCCACCGTCCAGGCCGTCGCCCGCGCCATCGGCAATGTCGACACCATCGCCTCCCTGGCCGAGGCGGCTCTGCGGCACGACTACCAGCGCCCAACCGTCACACTGGAGACCACGATCGAGATCAAGGACGGCCGGCATCCCGTGATTGACCACCTCATGCGCGATGAACGCTTTGTTCCCAATGACGCCGTGCTCGATTGCGACGAGCACTGCCTGACGCTGATCACCGGACCGAACATGTCCGGGAAATCAACCTACATCCGACAGGTGGCCCTCCTGGTACTCATGGCGCAGATGGGCAGTTATGTCCCCGCCGCGGCGGCGACCATCGGCATTGCCGACCGCATCTTCACCCGCATCGGTGCGGCCGACGACTTGTCGCGCGGCCAGAGCACGTTCATGGTGGAGATGCTCGAGACGGCCAACATTCTCAACAACGCCACCGATCGCAGCCTCATCATCCTCGATGAGATCGGCCGCGGCACCAGCACGTTCGACGGCTTGAGCATCGCCTGGGCCGTGGCCGAGTATATTCACAACCGGGCGCATGCCCGGACGTTGTTCGCCACGCACTACCACGAACTGACGCAGTTGTCGAAGATCTTCAAGGGCGTGAAGAACGCCAACGTCGCCGTGAAGGAATACGGCGACAAGGTGATCTTCCTCCACAAGATCACGGCGGGCGCCGCGGACAAAAGCTACGGCATCCATGTAGGCCGTCTGGCCGGCCTGCCCAAGGAGGTCCTTGAACGCTCGCAGGAGGTCCTTGCCAACCTCGAAGGCGAGGGCCTCGATCCGGGGGACCGTCCGAAACTCGCCCGTTCCCGCAAGAAAAAACCGGAGCCCGTCGATCAGCCGACGCTGTTCGACTTCATGGACGAAGAATAGTCCCTCATGAGATACGTGTTTCTGGTGTTGGAAGACCATCCGTATGGGCGAGAACTGCTCGACCGGGCCCGGCGAGAAAAGCTGCCGCCGGCGGCCGTCATCGTGGAGGCTTCAGACGTCGCTGCCCGTGAAGCGGCCAAATTCACCGAGCGCCTGGCCGGCCAGACGCCTGCTCCCCGATTCGTGCGTTCGGCCGCCGGGATCCCGGTTCACACGGTGGCGAATCACAACGACCGATTGTGCCTTGAACTGATCCGTGAACTCAGCCCGGATTGGGTTGTCCTCGGCGGTACGCGGATCATCCGCGGCGACCTGCTCAAGCACAAGATCCTGAATGTTCACCCGGGACTGCTGCCCTGGATGAAGGGATCGTCGCCCGAGGCCTGGTCCATTCTCGAAGATATCCCTCTCGGCGTGACTTGTCATCGTGTGGATGCCGGCATTGACACCGGGCCGATTCTACTCCGCCTGCAACTCGATTACGAACCAGGAGACACTTACGAGGCGCTGGTCTGGAAGAACTCGAAACTGGCTTCGGAGGCGCTTGTCCGGGGCCTGAACCTGTTGCGGGCCGGCGAAGCAGAATTCGTGGCGCAAACCCCGGGGGTCGGCGTTTGTCGTTCTGCCGTTTCCGAAGCCGAGTTGTCGGTGGTCAGCAAGAAGTTGAGCGCCGGCGAGTACAGGCCTGAAGCACTCCTGAAGCTGGAGTTGTCGCTGCCATGAACACTCAAGTCGATGCGGGATCGCTGTACAGCTTTCGTGAGAAAGGTGGCGCCGATCGCGCCTGTATGGCCATTGAGATCGTTGCCGACAGTGTCTGCCAACTGGAGTGCAGGAACTGCTACAAGGGCCCTCGGCGGCCGGCCGACGAAGCGGCATTTACCCCCGGTTCATTTGTCGTCAAGGCGCTGCAGCAGGCGCAAGCGTGTGGTTTCAAGGAGGCGGTCTTCATTGGCGGCGAACCGACATTGCACCCGGATCTCCCCCGGTTTGTGCGGCACGCCGGCGATTTTGGACTGGATCCAATTCTATGTACCAACGGGCTGAAACTGGCGGACCGCCGGTTCCTTGCCGAGATCGCAATTGAGAACGCGACAATCGTTATCCATGCGCCGTTGCCCGCGGCCGCCGGCCCGGTTCAGGATCAACATGTGCATCGCGACGGGTACAACCGGGCTCTGCGGCAGGCGTGCCGCCACCTGGTCGCAATGGGTCATATGACGGTGGTTGCGCAGATCCCGTTGATTGAGGCATTCCTGCCGTATGTTGAAGATATGTACTGTTGGTGTCGGGAACAGGGCTTCATCCCCTTTGTCGAGATGAACCGGCGGCTCGATACTCGCACCCGCTACAATGGAGACCTGCGCCCGGACCAGGTTCGACAAGTCTTTCAGCAGCTTCATCGCCTTGACCCCCAAAGCCAGGCTCTGGTACCTCCGGCATTTGGCTGCCGGTGTACGATGTCCATCACGGGAGTCCACCTGAAGAACAACGGCGGTTCCTACAGCCGCGTCTATAGCTGCTGCGCGCAGAGCGTTTGTCACGGTGACCTGCAAAACGAAGACCTGGCGGCAATTCTCAGCAAAACGTCACTGCAGGTCTTCCGCGATCAGGACCAATGGATTGCCGGTCCCTGCCGGGAATGCGTGCACTACAGCCATTGTCGCGGCGGTTGTCGCGGTGAGGCCTTCCTCTCCTTCGGCTGTCCAAGGGCATCCTGTCCATCGTGTTGGCGCATTCCAGCCGAGACGCGAACGGATCCGCGCGCCATGGCCCCGACCACTTGTGTCGGGTGTCCGCTCGAAGACCATCCGGACTGCAGTCTGGAGCCGTGCGCTGACAGCACACTGGAGCGCGTCGGCTGTTTCAATAGATGAAGCGGTCGACAAGCGTTCTGTGCCCACCACCCTCCTTCGGTTGCCGTTCTCGTTGCCTGACAGACAAACGTGGTACGGGAGGGCTGGGCGATCTGCTTCAGACCGGCATCCGTTCTGACTGACGCCATTCTCTCCGTGCACTTAGCCGGGACCCGAATACACGTCAAATCTTGGACAGACGCTCTGCGCCACCGATCATCCGCGGCAAGTGCCCTGCGTACCCCGCATCAACGCGGCGACCCGGGGTCTTCCGGAGGAAAGGGAAGAAGAAACGTGGCCGAGGTCGGTTGCTCAATAGCCCCAGTCACCCCTCACCCCTCACCCCTCACCGGTTACCGGTTACCGGTTACCGATTACCGATTACCGATTACCGATTACCGCTCACCATCCGGGCCTTTGCCGGACGATTCGAAGCGGCCGAGTAACCTGACCTCGCGGGTGAGGTCGAGGTCGAACATTGCCTTGACCGCGGCGGCCATCCGGGCCTGGAGATCACAGACGTCCTGAGCCGTGCAGCTGGCGTCGGCTTTGACGATGATGTTGGCGTGTTTCGGGAAGACGCCGGCGCCGCCGACGCGCATCTCCTTGGCGCCGGCCTGCTCAAGAAAGTAGCCCGCCGCCTGGCGGCGGGCCGCCTTTGACGTCGGCTCGATGTTACGGAAAAAACTGCCGGCACAGCAGTCGTGATCGAGGTTCGGATGCTTCTGCCGGCGCAGCGCCATGATCTCTTCGCGTTCCTCATGCAGGGCATCGCGATCGCCGTGGGCCAATTGAAGCTCTGCCGACAGGACAATGTCGCCGGTGTGTTTGATGCCGCTGTCCCGGTAGCTGAAGCCGATGTCGGCGGGGGTAACCCGGCGAATCGTGCCGGCGCGATCCATGAGGGTGACGGAGATCAGGCCGTCGCCCATCTGCCAGCCGAAGGCGCCGGCGTTGCCGGCGATGGCGCCGCCGACCGTGCCCGGGATGCCGGAGGTCTTGACCAGCCCCGCCAGGCCTTCCGCCACCGAGTAGGCCGCCAGGTCGTCCAGGCTGGTGCCGCCGCTGACTTCGATGACATCGCCCGTGTGCGAAACCTGCGGCGTCTCGGCGGCGTAGCGGACGACAATCCGGTCCAGGCCGTCGTCGGACACCACCAGGTTCGAGCCGCCGCCGATCAGGAGGAAGTCCTCGTGGCGGGCCAGGAGCTTGCGGACGACGGCCTGCACCTGCGCCGCTGTTTTGCAGTCGACCAGCAGCGGGCAGGGGCCGCCGAGCCTGAATGTCGTGTAGTCGCGCAGCAGTGCGCCGCTGACATATGGGATCTGCTGTGACGTTAGGAAGTTGATCAGTTGGGCACTGGATTCGGTCATCAAAAGGCTCTCTGGTCAAACGTTGACTCAGAGTAGCGGTTCAACCGGTGAAATCAACCGTGAGGCCCACAGATCCGGAAGCTGCTCCAATCCGGCGCCACCGGGTCACCGGGTCACCGAGTCATTGCGTTGTCGATGAAGTCCCTGAGCAACGCCGAAGGGCGGGCCACCCGTCTTCGCGCAAGCGCCGTCGCGCGAAGCTTTGGCGCTCAAGAGGCTGCGGCGCGCCAGGCGGAGTCACGAGGCTACGAAGTCAGGCCCCGGCTGCCCGGTCGAGATGCCGACGCCCAAGAGGTCGGGACGGCCACGAACGGAACGCACAATCTGGTTGCGGCGGGGTCAAAAACACCGGGTTCCGCACGATACCTGGTAATCCGAAGAGCGGCTGAGAGTTTCGGCGAAATCTCTTCCGGCCGTCTTGATCTCCGCTCCGTTCTGGCTAGATTAAAACTGACTGGTCAGTTCTATTTTGAGGCTAAAATGGCGAAAAACAGAAAGCAGAAGATACTCAAAGCGGCGGAGCAGATGGTGAAGAACCGGCGCTTCCATGAGATCACGGTTGACGACATCGCCGCGGCCGCCGGGGTTGGCAAGGGGACGATTTACCGGTATTTCGAGAACAAGGAGGACTTGTTTTTTCAGTTGGCCACGGGTGGTATCGACCAACTCTGTGAACGGTTGACGGCGGCGGCATCGACGGCGCAACCGTTTCGTGAGCGGCTGGTGAAGATGTGTTCGGAGATCAGCAGGTTTCATCGTCGCCGTTTTGCCTTGATCAAGGTGATCAACGACGAGGAGTTTCGGCAGCGGCGCGGTTGTGAGATGCGCCAGCAATGGCATGAGACGCGGCGGCGGTCCTACGCGGCGATTCGCGATGTGCTGGCGGCCGGGGTCGACGCGGGCGAGATTCGCGGCGACATTCCGCTGGCGAATCAGGCGGTGCTGCTGATGGGCATGATGCGCGGCCGGGGCATGGCCTTGCGGCACAATCCGGACAATCCGTTCGAGATCGGGCAGGTCATTGATCTGTTTCTTGACGGCGCCCGCGGCCGGGGGGGGCGATGATGATCTGGCGCCCGACGTTATGTCTGCTGGCGGCGGCGGTCTTGCTGCCGGGCTGCCGAACCATGCGCGGTGAAATGGCGAAGGCCGACAAGGAGGCCTACGAAATTCTGTCGCTGAAGGAGTTGGAGGCGTTGGGGCGTCAGACGCCGTTCTCGATCGAGACGCCGTATTCCCGGCGCGACCCACAGGATATCACGGCCGAAGAGATCATCAACAGCCGACTGGCGGCGACATCGGTCGAGGTGGATTTGCGCCGGGCCATCGCGTTGGCGCTGAAGAACAATCGCGAGTATCAGACGCGCAAGGAGTCCCTGTTTCTGTCGGCGCTGTCGCTCAGCGACAGCCGGCATGCGTACGACTTTCTGTTCAGCCACAGCACAACCGTTGAGCGCAGCCGGCCGGAGAAACACGAGCACCAGAACTCGGCCAACTCGCAGTTGAGCATCACCAAACTGCTGAAGAGCGGCGCCAACCTGGGGCTGACGTTGACCAACGATCTTCTGATGTATACGACGGGCGACCCGCGGCGCAGCGCGACCTCGGCGATCTCCGTCAGCCTGACGCAGCCGCTGCTGCGGGGGGCCGGCAGGGACATTGCGGCGGAGGGGCTGAAGCAGGCCGAGCGCAACGTGATCTACGAGGTCCGGAATTTCACGCGGTTCCAGCGCACCTTCATCGTCGATATCGCGTCGCAATACTACCGCCTGGCGCAGTTGAAGGACACGATCTACAACGAGTACAACAACTATCAGAGCCTGGTGCGTTCGCGCAAACGCTCGGAGGCCCTCGCCAAAGACCGTCTGCCCGAGTTCCAGGTGGACCAGACGCGGCAGGACGAGCTGCGCTCGCGCAATCGCTATATCAGTGCGGTCGACGACTACTTCGATGACCTGGACGACTTCAAGAAGCAGCTGGGTCTGACGCTCGATACCAAACTGAGCATTGACGACAGTTCCCTGGATAAACTGACGCAGCAGGGGCTCAAGCCCGTGCCGGTGACGCCGCAGAAAGCGTTTGCCACGGCGCTTCGGTCGCGCCTGGATTTTCTGAACGAGATCGATCAGTTCGACGACAGCAAACGACAGGTGAAGGTGGCCGCTGACGCGCTGCAGGCCGAGGTCGAGTTCTTTGCCGACGCCGCGCTCGGCAGTCGCGAGGACAATGACTGGGCGCGCTTCAACTTCCGCGACTGGACCGGCGGCGCCGGCCTGCGGATCAAGTTGCCGCTGGACCGCGTCAACGAACGCAACAGCCTGCGGCGCGAGGTTATCAATTTCGAGCGCCAGCTGCGGTCTCTGGGATTGGCCGTGGACAGTCTGAAGACCGACGTGAGCACCTCCCTGCGCAATGTCGAGCAGGCGCGCAAGAGCCACCAGATTCAGAAGCTCTCGGTCGAACTGGCCAAGCGCCGGGTAGAGAGTGCAAACCTCCTGCTGCAGGCGGGCCGGGCGTCGACGCGTGATCTGCTGGAAGCGCAGAATGCGCTGCTTTCGGCCCGGAACGCACTGACCCGGAACCTGGTGGATTACTATCTGGCGCGGCTGCGGCTCCTGCAGAACATGGGCCGACTCGATTTGGAAAAAGGCACGATTGTCGAGCGAATCAAAATGACGGCGGCTGAAGATGACCCGGACGGCGCCGATGAACTGATCAGTCCCGATGAGTTATTCGGGACCAAGGAGAAAACGGAATGAGCAAGAAGATTAAGATCGGCATTCTTGCGGGCGCGTTGCTGGCCCTGCTGGGCGGCGGCGCCTGGCTGATCCTCCGCGGCGGCGGCAGCGACGGCGTCCGCGATATTCTGCGCGGCCCGGTGTATACGGTGAAGCGCGGCGACATGCTCGTCAGCATTACGGAAGGCGGCGCGGTCGAAGCCGTGCGCGAAGTCCGGATCAACTCCGAGGTCACCGGCCAGCGCCGGATCATCTCCGTGGTTGACGAGGGTACGTACGTCAAGAAAGGCGACCTTCTGGTCGAACTGGATACGTCCGAGCTGCACGAGAAGTACGACCAGGAGAAGATCTCGTATCAGAGCGATCTGTCGGCGTATGAACAGGCGAAGGAGAGCCTTGAAATCACCAAGAGCCAGAACGCCACAAACATCCGGGAAGCCGAGCTGAAAGTGAAGTTCGCCGAGATCGAGCTGGAGAAGTATCGTGACGGCGACGGCCCCCTGGAAATCAAGAATGCGCAGTCTGCGATTACCGTTGCCGCAGCTGACCTGGAACAGGCCAGGGACCGGCTGGCCTGGACCGAAAAACTGCAGGAGAAAGGCTACGCCACCCGCTCCGAGCTCGAGGGCGATCGGCTCGCGGTCAAGCGCAAGGAAATCGATCTGGAGAAAGCCAGAGAAAAACTCCGCTTGTTGAAGAAATACACGATCCCGCAAAAACTGGCAAAGCTGAAGTCCGACGTCACCAAGACCAAGGAAGAACTGGATCGCGTCAAGCGTCGGTCGAACGCATCGTTGGCGCAGAAACGGGCCGACCTGAAGGCGAAGGAAGCGAAGAAGAGCTACCGCGAAACAAAACTGAAATGGTGGGAGGAACAGATCAAGAAGGCCCGCATTACGGCGCCGCAGGACGGCCTGGTGGTGTACCCGCAAGGCCGTTGGCACCGCAGTCAGAATGCCATCGAGGTCGGCTCGATGGTGCACCAGAGACAGCAACTGATCAAGCTGCCGGACACCAGCCGGATGAAGGTCGGCGTCAAGGTGCATGAATCAAGTATGAGCCTTTTGCAGTTGGGCCAGCTGGCTTATGTCTCGATTGACGCGCTGCCGGAACGCCGGTTCCGGGGCAAGGTCTCGAAGCTTGCGGTCATGCCGGACCCGCAGAGCCGGTGGCTGAACCCGGACCTGAAGGTCTACAGCACCGAAATCCTGATCGAAGACGACCTGCCGGCCGAAGTGAAGCCCGGCCTCTCCGCCCGCGTTGAGATCGTCGTCACCAAACTGGACGATGTCCTGCGCGTGCCGATCCAGAGCGTCACCACGATTGACGGCAAACAGGTGTGCTTCGTCC
This sequence comes from uncultured Lentisphaerales bacterium, assembly GCA_964384625.1. Lineage (GTDB taxonomy): Bacteria > Verrucomicrobiota > Lentisphaeria > JABSQK01 > JABSQK01 > CAYLNH01. The sequence continues at coordinate 14,425 of CAYLNH010000069.1, read as the reverse complement.
GCCAGTTGACGGACGTGGAAGCCCGTCAGGTGTCCGTCGGGCTGTTCAACGATACCGACATCCAGATTGTCGCCGGGCTGGAGGAAGGCGATGAAGTGCTGTTGAACCCGCCGGCGACCAGCGAAGCGGAGAACCTGGGTATCCGCGTGATTAGCTCGGAGGAAGTCACCGCCGCCGATCTCAAGAAGGCGGAAGCCGCGAAGGAACGGCTGGCGGCGGAGGCCGCCGCCCGGGAAGAAGCCAGGAACGGCGAGACGGACCTGGGCCTGCCGCAGGAGGTCCTGGACCGTATCCCGGCCGACAAACGCGAAGCCTTCATCAAACGCCTCAAGGCGATGACGCCGGCGGAGCGCAAGGCGATGCGGGACCGCCTGAAACAGGGCAACGGCCGGCGGCGCGGGTCGAAGTCGGGCACATGAACGACCAGGGCATTGTTCAATTGCAGGGAATCCACAAGACCTACCACATGGGCGAGGTCACCGTGCACGCCTTGCGCGACGTCTCGCTGCAGGTCGAGCCGGGTGAGTATCTGGCGATCATGGGCACGTCCGGCTCCGGCAAGTCGACCATGCTGAACCTGCTCGGCTGCCTCGACCGCCCGACTCGGGGACGATATCTCCTGGGCGGTGATGACGTGTCGGTGATGGATGACGATACGCTGTCGGCGATTCGCGGGCAGCGCATCGGCTTTGTCTTTCAGTCATTCAATCTGATTGAGCAGTTGACGGTGCTGGAGAATATCGAGGTGCCGTTGTTCTACCAGAACGTGTCGGCGACCGAATCCGCCGCGCGCGGCATCGAACTGGCCGGTCGCGTTGGACTGGGCGATCGCCTCAACCACCGTCCCAGCGAGTTGTCGGGCGGACAGATGCAGCGCGTTGCCCTGGCCCGGGCGCTGGCCAATGACCCGCTGGTGGTCCTCGCTGATGAACCGACCGGCAACCTGGACTCGACGACGGAAGCGGAAGTGCTCGATCTGATCGACGAGATGAACGTCGGCGGCAAGACGATCATCGTGGTGACCCATGACGACAGCGTCTCGGAACGGGCGCATCGAATCATCTACCTGCATGACGGCGAGATTGAACGGGAGGTCCGGAAATGAGGCTCTCGACCGGCAGCGCCATGCGGACGATCAAGTTGGGCGCGAAAAACCTGCTGCTGCACAAGGCGCGTTCGGTTTTGACGATGCTGGGCATTATCTTCGGCGTCTGTTCGGTGGTGGCAATGCTGGCCATCGGCGAGGGCGCCAGCTACGAGGCCCAGGAAGCGATCCGTCGGCAGGGCAGCACGAACATCATCCTCAGCAGTGTCAAACCGCCGCAGGACGAGCAGGCCTCGAGTCAGGGCAACAGCTACTCGCTGGCGTACGGGCTCACCTATCTGGATGCCTGGCGTATCACCAACTCGGTGCCGCACGTGGAACGGATCATGCCGATCCGCGAGATCCGCGAAGAAGCACTGCACGGCCGGCACAAGGAGCAGGTTAAGGTTGTCGGCACCCTGCCCGGCTACTTCCCGCTGCGCCAGCGGCGGCTGCGGGAAGGACGGTTCCTGAGCCAGACGGATGAGGAGTTTTCCAAGAATGTCTGCGTGGTCACCGAGAACCTGGCGCGGCAGCTTTTCGCTTATCGGAATCCGTTGCAGCAGACGGTGCGCGTGGGACAGTTCTACTACTCCGTGATCGGCGTAGTGGAATCCTCGCTGTCGGAGCCGGATCGCAAGGAGGGGCTTGGCGGCCGCTGGGACCTGAACATGTTCATCCCGCTGGCCACCGCCCGGGCGCGCTTCGGCGAAACCATCGCCAAACGTTCCTCCGGGGAGTTCTCGCGCGAGACCGTGCAGCTGCATCGCATCATCGTCCAGTGCGATGAGACCGAGAACGTCGAGTCGGCAGCCCTCGGCGTCCAGCGCATCCTGGAGCACTTCCACGATAAGAAGGACTACCAGATCGATGTGCCGCTGCGGCTCCTGCGCCAGGCCGAAGAAACCAAGCGGATCTTCACCATTGTCCTCGGTTCGATCGCCGCGATCTCGCTGCTGGTCGGCGGCATCGGCATTATGAATATCATGCTGGCAACCGTGACCGAGCGCACCCGCGAGATCGGCGTGCGCCGCGCGATGGGCGCGCGCAAAGCCGACATCGTCGTGCAGTTCCTGGTGGAAACCATCGTCCTCAGTGTCGGCGGCGGCATCATCGGCGTCGCCCTGGGATGGTTGATCCCGACCTTCGTGCAATGGCGCTGGGACATTATGACGATCGTTACCTGGTGGAGCCTGGTGGTCGCGTTCGGCGTCTCGGCCCTGGTCGGCGTGGTCTTCGGTCTGTATCCGGCCAAGCGCGCCGCCGACCTGGATCCCATCGAGGCCCTGCGCCACGAGTAGCGGGTCATTGGTGGCCGGTCATTGACGACGGTGTAATTCTCCTCGCCCGCGCATCTTCGGGACCACCGTTGCGCCAGGTTGGACAGATGGTCTCCGCAACCGATCACCAACCACCGGCTTCGAAACGCCGTTGGACTGGCAATCAGCGTTTCGATTTGCTATACTCCAGGAGCGCGACCGGAACAGCAGGAAATGAGGGCCGGATCATGAGTGAAGCAGGCAACCCGCAGGATAAGCCCGACACGCCGGAACGGCCGCCCAAACCGAAGATGCCGCCGACTGAACCGAAACCGGCGGCGCCGGACGACCCGCCGCCGGGCCCGGTGCGGACCGCGGGCGTGCCGGCGATCGAGCCGAAGGAGAAAAAGAACGACAAGGCAGCGCCGTCCGCGCCTGATGCCGATGTGCCGCCGCCGCCGGATCCGGCGCCGCGTCTGTCCGGAGCGCAACCCCTGATCCCCCGGATTATCCGGGCGATTTTCGGCCGCTGAAACCATCTGAGGAAGACTTCCCATGAGTGACAAGGACCAATCGCAGAAGACCCCGACGCCAGAACCGGCTGACCCGCCGCCGGCCACGCCGGCGTTGCCGGGAGTCGATCACCAGGGACCGGACGGCGGAAGCAGGGATGCCGAAGTCCCCGAGCCGCCGGAGGACCCGCCGAAGGCCCCGGGTTCCATTGTTGCGAAACCCGCGCCGGCGCCGCCGACGCCGCCCAGAAGACCGCTGCCGCCCCCGGGCGTGCCGCCCAGGTAAAAGGTTAAACGGCCTCCTGCCCGGCTTCCTCCAATAACCGTTGGACCGTGTCTTCGAGCCACGCCAGTTCGTCATTGTTGAGACGGGAGCCGATCCGGACGTCGGTCTGGCCGCTGCTGAGCTGCAGGGCCGTGCGGCTGGTGCCCGGGATGGATGCGATGCGCGTCGTCAGGAAGGGGCCGAACGCCCTGAAATCCCGTTCCGCCAAGCGGCGGCCGAAGAGCTCCCACCAGACCTGAATGCTCTTGCCGCGAAGCCGCACGTGACACTGGGCACAGCCCAGCAGACGACGAATCAGGAAGCTGACGGCGACGGCGGCAGCCGCCGCGGCCAGGGCCGGCAGGGGGGACTGCGTCAGCAGCTGGTCGAAGCCGCAGAAGACGCCGACGGCCAGCGAGAGCACCGTCAAACCGACGGTGGTCGCAGCGACAAAGACCGCCGGGACAACCCCCATGCGTTCGAGCATCACGTCCGTGCCGGCCGGCAAAACGACAATGTGCCCGGCGTTCGCCGGATTCGCGGTGAAGCGGGGCTTCGGGACCCAGCCGTGCCGGTCAAGATAGCGTTCGATAAGCGCCCGGACGCGGTGTTTCAGGAAGGCGTCGCCGGCATGGGCAATACGGATGTTGCCTTTGCGGGTGGCAAGAGCAAGACCGCCGAACCAACTGTCGGTGACGACGTAAACGTCCTCGCGATCCACCTTGCGGCGGCGGATCGGGATGCCGCCGACGGCGTAACAGACCTGAATGCCGGTCGGATGGATGTGGGTGTCGATGCGGATGATCCAGGCATGGAAGAGCGCGAGAAACGGTGCGACCACGAGCCCGAGTAACGCGGTCAACCAGATATCCAGCCCGGTTCCCGCGGCGGCAATCAGAATAAAACCGGTGATGACCAGGCCGCCGGCGGCAGCCGGCCAGTGGCGCTTGGACTGGAAGTCGGCCTGCGTGGAAAGCTTCAGTCCGTCGTCGGTTGGGCTGACGGTGATCTGGGGGTTCGCCGTGATCGAGATCTCGACTGCATCGTTGGTGAGCGGCAGTTCACGCATGTCGACGGATTGCTTCCGCGACAGGGCAAACTCGGCCGCAAGGACCTCCCCGGGCGGGTCCTCCCGGGCCGCGGCCGCGGCAATGAACGCGTCGAGCAACTGCAGGAGGTCCTGCCACTGGTCCCGCTGCAGGCCGCGGCTGAGTTGTTCGGCACAGCAGCCGGCTTTGAGGAAGACGCCGGTTTGCTTGCCGGTCAGCCGCAAATCGGCTTCGGTGTTGGTCCCGGGGCCGCACGGGAAGACGCGTTCGGGCTGCGGGGCGGAACCGGGGTTCAGCGTGATCGCCGTGTCCTTGAGGAGCAGAGTGCGGCGGTTGGCGCACCGGCGCAAGACCAAACGGAAGATGACCAGGGCCGCGGCAATGAGGAACAGAGCAAACCCGAAACCGCCGTTGATCACTGCAATGAACGTCAGGAAACCCGTCGGCAGAAAGACAACCAGGGCCGGGGCCGGCCAGCCGGGCAGCGAGACGGTCGTCTGCGACTTGGTCACACAGACATGCATCTGGTCGGGGCGCAGTCCGCATTCGGGGCAGGGCGGTTTGCTGAGGATGAGCTCGAGGACGCTCAACCGCCGCTTGTGTCCACAGCGGGGGCAGGTTGCCCGGACCCCGAAGAACCGGCGGATCAGCTCGTTCATGTGACGCACTCCCGTGACGGGTTTCTACCGGTGAATACGCCCGGCCACCGCCCGAATGTCGCCGGAATCGGAGGATTCCCATGGACAAGTATAATAACTGTGATATATATTGATACATTGAGACCGGTAACGGATTGTCGGGAAAGGATACAGGACGATGGCGACCCCGGAGAAGAGCGAAAATCTGATGACCATGGACGAGGCGATCGAGTGCCTCAACACGACGCGGGCAACGTTTTACCGCTGGCTGCGGGCCGGCAAGGTGAAGGGCTTCAAGGCGGGGCGGCAATGGCGCTTCCGGGAAGAGGACATTCAACAGTTCCTCAAGGGCAAGCCGCCGAAACCCGACCTGCCGGTCAGTCCCGAGCCGTTTCTTGCGCGGCTGGCGACACTGGCGGAACGCAAGATCAAGCCGGGCGACGATCCTATCCGGCAGGCGTTGGACCTGGTGTTTGAGCTGGCCTGGCGCCGTCGTGGCACCGACATCCATGTTGAGCCGGTCGACACGGACACGGAGCGGGTCGGCAAGATTCGCCTGCGCATCGACGGCAACCTGCAGGAGCTGTGCCAGTTCGACTACCGTCTGATGCCGGCGGTGGTGGAGCGGTTGAAAGAGATCAGCGGCATGGACGCGACGGAGATCCGTTATCCCCAGGACGGCCGTCTGCAGGTGACCTTTGACGAGCATCTCCTCGATCTGCGGGTCTGCTCGGTGCCCTGTCATCTGGGCGAGTCGATCACGATCCGCATTCTGGATCAGATGCGGGTGGTCTTGACGCTGGATGATTTCAAGCTGGCGCCGCACGATCTGAAGCGGGTACGGCGGGCGCTGAAGCTGCCGCACGGGTTGTTGATTGCTGCGGGTCCCACGGGTTCGGGCAAGACCACCACGTTGTATGGCTGTGTGGCGGAGATCAACCGGCCGGAGTTCAAGGTGATGACGATCGAGGATCCGGTCGCCTACGCCATCCCGAACGCGATTCAGATGAGTGTCAATCGCGAGAAATCTCTGACCTACCCGGCCTTTATCCGGGCAGCGCTGCGCTCGGATCCGGATGTCCTCGTGGTCAGCGACATCCCGGATACGGCGACACTGCATATGTGCATCCAGGCGGCCGCCAGCGGGCATCTGGTCCTGGCGAACATTCACTGCATGGATACCGCCAGCGTCTTGCGTCGCTTTCTGGATCTGGTGGAAAAGCCGCTGCTCGTCGTTGACGCGCTGCGCCTGGTGACGGCACAGCGCCTGGTGCGCTGTCTCTGCCCGGACTGCAGCAAGCCGGCAAAACCGAACAAGGGCGAGCGTGCCTTCATTACCCGGACACTGAAGGAACACGGTCTGACGCATGACGCTGTCGGCGCCGATTTTCGCCAGCCGGTCGGCTGCAAGAAATGCGGCCACCGCGGTTTTCGTCGACGGACCGTGCTGTTCGAGGCGCTGCCGATGAGTAAGGCGATCGAGAGTGCCATGCTTGACAACGCAGACCATGAGGAGTTGCGGGCGATCGGGATTCGGGAAGGCATGACGACCATGGCGATGGACGGCTTGCGGCAGGCGGGCGAGGGCAGAACCAGTATCCGCGAGGTCCGCCGCGTAACGCCGTAGCTGCACCTGCCGCGAAACGATCCCCCTGCCTGTGCCGGGCAAGTGCGGTACGGTGGAGTGGGGCTGCCTGATGAAACAACTTATTCACCCGTCAGCCGAGCTGACGGGTGGCTTTTCCGGACCGGAACATCGCATCACAACGAATGTCTGAGGCGGCATATCGTCGCCATCCGTTTCCGCGGGGGGGCAGTTGGAGGGGGTTCGGCGGCGGCCGCCCGGGTGGGCTACTGCGGCTCCGACAACTTGAGGATATCGCCGGCGATAGCGTTGTAGTCAATGGGATCGCCGCCGCCGTTGACTTCCCAGATGCGGCCGGCGCGGGCCTCGTCGATACACTGTTGCATGGCGGCTTTGCGGTCTTCGGCGGTCGGCTGCCGGGCGATCTTGGTGCGGGCCTCGTCAGGGGTGGCGGAGCGATCATCGATCAGGCGTTTGACGCGGACGTCTTCCGGGGCGTCGACCAGAATGACGTTGTTGTTGACGATCCTGGTCCAGTGGCCTTCAACGAGGATGGCGCCTTCGAGCACGACGACGCCGCGGGGGATGTCGCGGGTCTGTTCATAGAGCCGGGCGAGCATCGGTTCGCGCATGATCTGGTTGAGTCGTTTCAGGGCGAGCGGTTCGTTGAAGACGATGTGCCCGAGCGCTCGGCGGTCAATACTGGAATCCTGGTGCATCACGTCGTTGCCGAAGACGCGGGCGATGCGCTTGCGGGTGTTCCGGTAGATGGCTTTCTCGGCGGTCGACAGGACGTAATGCCCGACCTCATCCAGGGAGATGTAGGTGGCGTCGGTCTGCTCCCGGAGCGTTTCAACCAGGCGCTTGGCGAAGTAGGTCTTGCCGGCGGCAATGCCGCCGGCGACGCCGACAAAGGTGCGCTGCAGGAGGCGTTCCTCGAGCCGCTGTTTTACGTGCAGCGGGCAGTAGTCGCTGGCGTCGCCGCCCTCGCGGACCACGGCCTTGACAATGCTGGAGCTGATGTGTGCCAGCTCCGGCCGGGCCGGGAAGAACACCATGTCGACGACCGGGTGCAGGGATTCGATGACCGAGAACAGCACCAGTTCGCCCTCGAGATCGGAGGCGTTGCGAACGCCCCGGACGATGACGTCGAATCCATGGCGGTAGGCGTATTCGCCGAGGAGACCGTTGAACGTGACACAACTGACGTTGGGGATATGGCTCAGGGCGTGTCCGGCCATGGCCAGGCGTTCCTCGCAGGAGAACAGGTAGTGCCCCGACTTCTCGGGGTTCTCGCCGATGGCCACGACCAGTTCGTCATAGGTATGGGCGGCGCGCTGGACGATGTCGATGTGGCCGAAGGTAATCGGATCGCCGGAGAAGGCGTAGATCGCCCGCATCGGTTCGTCGGCGGCTTTGAGGTTCTGCGGCTTCAGTCGTCGCATGGACCGGCCTCAGTCTTCTTCGGGAAGCTTCGCCTTGGCGTACTTGATCGGCTTGCCCCGTTTGATTCGCATGATGTCGTCGTGACATTCCGCGGCGGTATTGTAGCGCGCATTGGGGTCTTTGGCCATCATGTTGAAGATCAGCCGGGCGATTTCCGGGTGCGTCTGCGGCGCGGCAATACGAATATCGGGGGGCGGCTCTTTGAGGCGCGCCTGAACGACTTCCACCAGGTTGCCGTAGTTGAACGGCGGCACGCCGGCGATCATGTGGTAAAGCGACGCGCCGAGACTGTAGATGTCGGCCCGGTTGTCCAGGTACGCACCTTCCGAAATGCACTCCGGGCTGAGATAGTAAGGCGTACCTTCCACGGCGTTCAGATCGACCATGGACGTGTCGTGGCCGACGATCATGCCGAAGTCGCAGACCTTGACGTTGCCGTCTTTGTCGAGGATCATGTTCTGCGGCTTGATATCGCGATGGACCATCATGAAGTTGTTCCATACGTGATCCAGCGCATCGCAGATGTGGGCGCAGATGGTCAGCGCGTCGAAGGGGTCCAGCGGACCGTATTGATTCAGCATCTCGGCCATGTTGAGGCCGGGGACGAATTCCATCACCACAAACGGGATGCCGTCGAGTTCGCCCGCTTCGTACATCCGGATGATGTTCTGGTGGACGATCTCGGTGGCGACCTCGGCCTCCCGGCCGAATTCACGCACCGCATGCGCTTCGTCCTGGCGCATGGTCAGAAACAACTTGAGGGCGCGAATGTCGCCGGTTTCGGTATCTCTGGCTTTGCAGACGATGGCATTCGAGCCCTGGCCGACTTCGCGCATGATCACAAAACGGCCGAAACGTACCTGGTTGGCGTCGTCCCGCCGCAACAGGGCACTGAGTAACTGGCATTCCGGGCACCGGAACACCCCCCCGGTGCCGCTCAGCGAAGCTTCAATGTCTTTGCCGCATTTCTGGCAGGGCGTGCGCATGTACAGGTCATTTCAGTGCAGCAGCCGCTTTCGGCGGCAGCACGATCAATTCCGCCCTGCGGTTGAGCCGGAAGGCCTCTTCAGACTTGCCTTCCTTGGCGGGTTTCTCCTCGCCGAACGACAGTGTGTGTAGCCGTTCCGCGGTTAACCCGCGATCCACCAGGTAGTTGCGGACCGCCAGTGCGCGGCGTTCACCCAGGGCGCGGTTGTATTCTTCACTGCCTCGCTGGTCGCAGTGACCCTCGATCAGCAGATGGTATTTCCCGTTTTCCTGCAGGAAACCGTAGATCTTCTCCAGCTTCGGGCGCTCGCTGTCGCCGATCGTGCTCTGGTCGTAGGCGAAGTAAACCGGCAGCCAGCGTTGCTCTTTGCCGAAGTCCTCTTCCTGTTTGACCTCCAGACCGCTGGTCCAACCTTTGTCGGGCGGATCCGGCAACTTCTCGCGGCGCCGGGTCGGGGTCTGGTTTAAATACCGACTGGACAGACTGCCCAGCCGCGGCCCCGAGCAGCCGGTTACCACCGCTGCCAGAAGAGCCATTATCAGTACGGAATGTTTACAGAACATACGCGCCTCCCATGCGAATTCGTTCTGAGTTGTTGAAACAGCCTCGAGCTTGTACTATATATAGCGAGTCTATAGCACGCTGCAAACAAAAGTCAGTCAAGTTTTCGATTCTTTTGCGGCGCCGTTGGGAGGCGTAAATTTTCGTCTAAGTTTGTTGACACCCCCTAATACAAGTCTCTATATTACGCCGCAACTGTTAGAAACGTAAGGAACACTTGCTTAACATGGCTCCAAAGCTGATTATCCTGTCCGAGCAGTTGCGCGGCCAAACTTACGAACTCACCGAACCCAAATACGGCATCGGCAGGTCCGAGGAAGCCGATATCTGCATCGTCGATCCCACCGTCAGCGGCCTGCACTGCGAACTGCACGCCAACGACGAGGGCGGCTATACGGCAGTCGACGAGGGATTCAGCACCAACGGGACGCGGATCAACGGCATGCTGGTCACCCGGCAGAAACTGGTGAACAGCGATATCCTCCAGGTCGGCGGCGTGGAGTGCATGTACGACTGTGAAACCAACACCCCCTCTTCCGTCATCAGTACGCAGACCCAGATTAAGATCGACGATGAAGTGCTCAACGCCAATACCCGCAGCAACCTCGCCCCGGAAAAACTGCAGGGCAAAGGCGACAGCCCGGCGCTCAAACTCATCTTCAAACTGCTCATCGGCTTCCTCATCCTGATCGTCCTGTTCCTCTCCAGCTACCTGGTCTGGAAACTCGTCGAACGCGGCGGCTGAACCCATCAGCCGTGCCCCTCAAAAAATGCCCGCGTCCCCCGCCCAAACCGATATTACGGTGTATAGTATCTGCAGACATGACTTCGTTCCTGCTGCCGGGCTGAATGGCTGGGTGGAGGCCTGGAACTCCCTGAACCAAACAGGATTTGAACATGCCCGACAGACGCAATGACGATCGCTGGGAAGATGATCGAGATCCGGGTAAGCCGCGTAAGGAAAGCAAAATCCCGACGCCGCCCATGTTCTCGCTGCTCTTCTGGATCCTGATTTTTGCCTGTATCCCGCTGTTTGTCCTGCTCTTCCGCAACAAGGAGGACAAGCAGGAGTTGAGTCAGTTCGAGTTCGACCGCGCCGTCGCCGAACGCCGGGTCGACAACCTCGTGATCAAGACCGAGGGCGGCAGTTTCGTCACCGAGGTCACCGGCGACTACACCCCGCCGAACAGTAAGACGCCGCGCAAATTTACCGCGCAAGTCATCTACGACGACGACCTGCGCGGGCAGTTGACGACCAACGGCATCAAGCACAAGGTCGAACAGAGCAACAACATCCTCGGCCACCTGCTTCTCTCGTTTCTGCCGATCATCCTGATCATCGGTCTGCTCTATTTCCTCTTTTCCCGCCAGATGCGCAACGCCGGCAAAGGCGCCATCCAGTTCGGCAAGAGCCGGGCGCGGATGGTGCAGAACCTCGAAAAGGTCACCTTCGCCGATGTCGCCGGCATCGATTCGGCCAAGGACGAAGTGGTCGAGATCGTCGATTACCTGCGCAACCCCGGCAAATTCCATCGCCTCGGCGGCCGCGTCCCGCACGGCGTGCTGCTGGTCGGCCCGCCGGGTACCGGCAAGACCCTCCTGGCGCGCGCCATCGCCGGCGAGGCCGATGTCCCGTTCTTTACCATCAGCGGTTCCGATTTCGTCGAGATGTTTGTCGGCGTCGGCGCCAGCCGCGTGCGCGACATGTTCGAACAGGCCAAGCGGAATTCCCCCTGCATTATCTTCATCGATGAGATCGACGCGGTCGGCCGCTCCCGCTTCAGCGGTATGGGCGGCGGCCACGATGAACGGGAGCAGACCCTGAACGCGCTGCTCGTCGAAATGGACGGCTTCGAGCCGAACAGCGGCGTCATCGTCATCGCCGCCACCAACCGTCCGGACGTGTTGGACCGCGCGCTGCTGCGGCCCGGACGATTCGACCGCGAAGTGCATGTCGACCTGCCGGATCTGGTCGGACGCCGGGAGATCCTCGAAGTGCACATGAAGAAGATCACCGCCGGCCGCGACCTCGACCTCGATTCGCTCGCCCGCAGCACGCCGGGCTTCAGCGGCGCCGACCTGGCCAACCTGATCAACGAGGCCGCCCTCCTGGCTGCCCGCAACGACCGCGACGCGGTGACCACCGCCGACTTCGAGGAGGCCCGGGACAAGGTCATGTTCGGTAAGGAACGCCCGTGGCGCGCCATGTCCGAGGAGGACCGCAAGATGACTGCGTGCCACGAGGCCGGGCACGCCCTGGTCAGCCTCTATTGCCGCCACGCCGACCCGCTGCACAAGGTCTCCATCATCCCCCGCGGCAAAATGCTCGGCGGCGCCATGTACTTCCCGGAAGGCGACAAGGTGAGCCAGTCGCAGACCGAGCTGATGGAGCATATGACCATCGCTGCCGGCGGCCGCTGTGCCGAGAAGATCGTCTTCGGCGAAATCAACAGCGGCGCCATGGGCGACATCCGGCGCTGCTCCCGCATCGCCCGGGCGATGGTGACCAAACTCGGGATGAGCGATGATCTCGGCTTTATCGAGTATGCCTCGACCGACGAAGAAATGGGCTACCTCGGCCATCTGTCCCGCCCGGAATACAGCGAGGCCACCGCCCAGAAGATCGACGTTGAAGTCCAGCGCCTGGTCGACGCCGCGCTCCACCGGGCCACTGAGATCCTGACCCAGAATCGGGGGCAGTTGGACACATTGACCGATGAACTCCTGGAGAAGGAAACGCTGTCGGCCAGGGAAGTCTACGAATTGCTTGAGATGCCGTTGCCTGACCGGCTGAAAGCCGTTGAGGAGAAGAAAGAGGAGACCCCCGAGACCGCGGCCGACGGGGACAAAGAGCCGGCCCGTCTGGAACCGGCCGACGACGAGCCGGTGACGGATCCGCTCGAGGATCCGCCACCCGGCTTGGAGCCCAAGCCCGAGAATTGAGTATGGCCGTTTCCGACTTCGTCGACGAGGGCAGGGAAGGACTCATGCTGCGCGTTGCCGTGCAACCCAATGCCCGGCGCCTTGAAGTCGTCGGGGTGGTCGACGGCTACCTGAAAATCAAACTCACAGCGCCGCCTGTGGACGGCAAGGCAAACGCCTTGCTGCGCCGGTTCCTGGCGAAACAGCTCGGCCTGGCCAGATCGCGCGTCGCGATTGTGCAGGGAGAAACCGCCCGCCGGAAACAGGTCCGCCTGGTCGATACCGAACTCGGCGACGTCCGCCCGGCTCTGCAAAAATTGTGTAAGGAATAGAGGGGAACACCATGTCCGAACGTGGAGAAGCCGCTGCAACCGCCACCGAAACCGAAAAGGAAACCGGCAAGCACCGCGTTCTCGTCGTCGATGATATTGTCGACAACGTCACCATGCTCGCGGCCCATCTGAAGGCCAAAGGCTATGAAACTCTTTCGGCCTACAGCGGTATCGACGCGCTGAAAACCGCGATCCAGGAAAAGCCGGATCTGATCATGCTCGACATCAATATGCCGCAACTCAGCGGCCTTGATGTCTGCGCCCAGCTGAAACAGCATCCCGATACCAGGCTCACCCCCATTATCCTGGTCACCGCACACTCCGATACAGAAGATATTGTCCGGGGTTTCGAGGTCGGCGCCGACGACTATCTGATCAAGCCCTACAACTATATGGAAATGCTGGCCCGGGTACGCTCCATGCTGCGGATCAAGGACGTCCAGGCCCAACTCGTCGCCGCCAACCAGCAACTGGACGAATTGAACCGCAACCTGGAACAGAAGGTCCAGCAACAGGTCGATGAACTCCAGCGCGTCAACCGGCTGCGCCGTTTCTTCTCGCCGCAGATCGTCAAGGGCATCATGTCCGTCGATTCCGAAGGGGTCCTGAGCGAACACCGACGCGACATCACCGTGGTCTTCCTCGACCTGCGCAAGTTTACCCCGTTTGCCGAGAGCAACTCCGCCGAGGTCGTCCTCCAGGCGGTCCGCGACTTCCACCACGCGGTCGGCCCCATCATCTTCGATTACCGCGGCACCCTCGAACGCTTCACCGGCGACGGCCTCATGGTCTTCCTCGGCGATCCCGAACCGATGGAGGATCACCCCCTGCAGGCGGTCCGGATGGCTATCGAAATCCGGGAGAAAATCGCCGCCCTGACCGAGCGCTGGGCGGCCGACGGCTTCGATCTCAAACTCGGCATCGGCATTGCCTCCGGCGTGGCCTCGCTAGGGTCCATCGGATTCGAGGGCCGCCTGGACTACGCCGCTATCGGTACCGTCACAAATCTCGCATCCCGTATCTGCGGTCAGGCCGAAGGCAGCCAGATCCTGATTGACGAGTCCACCCAGGAACGCCTGCCGGACGACATCAAAACACAGGCCGTCGGCGAGATCGATCTCCGCGGGTTTTCCCGCATGCACGTCGTCTACGAAGTCCTCTGATTTTCCCCAACCGCCACTGACGCGAAACACTTCCGTGTATGAGTTGTCGTGGCACTGCAGCCTTTGGCTGCCATAGGGCCTTTGACCCGTCTCCGGCTTCAACGGGAAGTGGAAGGCAAACTTCAGACCCATCATCCCATTCCTCCATTCCTCCATTCCTCCATTCCTCCATCACTCCATCATTCCATTCCTCCGTCTATTGGCTATTCTCCACTGACCGTTGACCATTGATCCTCCCGTCCCCAGTGACCACGGACCGCTCTTCTCTGCACCGCGCACCGAAAAAAGTGTCATGAGCACGTGTCCCGGCCAAGCCTTCAGGCGAAGACGGATCCCTGCTCATGCTCCGTAAGACAAGGAAGGATGCTTGTGATACAAGAAGAAGTCCCGCCGTTCACGGAGTGAGAAACCCGTTGGGGCACCGGCCACCGACCCCTTCGACTTCATTCAGGGACTTCGTCGATGACCAATGCTTTTCTCCTCAAAACCGGCTTGCATGAAACCGACCTCGAACTACTGTATTCGCCTCATTCAGCCGTGGTAGGGTTCCCGAGCGGTCAAAGGGGGCAGACTGTAAATCTGCTGGCAAAGCCTTCAGTGGTTCGAATCCACTCCCTACCA
>CAYLNH010000068.1:0-27314 GCA_964384625.1 uncultured Lentisphaerales bacterium | reverse complement strand
ACGCGACTCTTGAAAGTCTCTCAAAATGTGAAGTTATTTCCGCGCGGACCCTTAACATGAAACTCGGCGCCGAACTGGTGAAGCTGCTGCTGGAACGGATCGCTGGAGGATTGCCGGCGGAGCCACAGTGCCGCTTGATTGAGCCGCAACTGGTGCCGGTGAAGATTCCAGCGGAACGCCGACTGACCTGATCGGTCCGATTGAACGAATTTTGGGAGAAAACAGAAAAACCGCACAAGAAGGAGAATCGCCTGATGCACCGAACACAACGTCGAATCGCAATGGTCCTGCTGGCAGTATTGGTTCTGCCGGCTGTTGCCCAGATGAAGACCGGTCGCGGCATGATCGACTTCAACAAGACCTTCAAGCTCGATGACAAACTGATTCCCAACATCCAGATCACCCTGCTGGAGACCAACGCGCCCGGGTGCATGTACATCCCCGGCGAGCAACCGGCGATCACCTTCCAGTTCGAGAACAAGACCGGTAAGCCGATCAAGGTTGCCGGCAAAGCCGAACTGATGCAATACGCCGCGCGCGGCATCCCCGGCGACATCTGGATGTCGAAAGTGATTAAACTGCGCGACTGCGGGACGACGCCTGTCGAGGTCGATCTGCCGGCACGGGGCTGGAAGAACATCACCATCAAGCCCAAGCTGCCGCCGGAGAAAGGCGGGTATGCGCTGATCCTGGATCTCGGCGATCACGGCCGCGATTTCATCTGCGGCATCGCCCGCATCTTCAAACCCGTCACCGAACGGATCCAATACCCCAAGCAGTCCCTGGACAATATGGAGCCGGCCGTGCTCGAGCGCCTCGGCGTACAGGCCATCCGCAAAGGCTGGGGCTACCACAACAGCGAACACCCCGGCTACAAAGAGAACCTGGAAAAACTCGCCGCCGAGATGGAGAAATTCCACCAGCACAAAGTCACCATTGTCCTCGAATTCGGCGCCGGCCGCCATGATCGCCCCATCCCCGTGACCTTCCGCACCCACCTGACCGAGGACGGCCGACTGAAGGGCGGCAAAGGCGATATGTGCTGGATGCCCAAGGACGATGAGGACTTCGAGGAGTTTGTCTACAAGATCGCCTGCAAACACGGTTGGCCCAAAGGCCCGATAACCGGATTTATGCTTTGGAACGAGCCCTGGGAGGGACTCTCGATTTCCGGTTGGGGCGCCGATATGATTCGCTATCGTAAAATCTACAAACACATCGGCAAAGCCGTCGAACGCGCCAGGAAAGACGCCAAGGTCGATATCCTCGTCGGCGGCTGCGACTCGTCAACTAATACCTGGGACAAACTCTTTCCCGACGGCTCTGACGAGATGATGAAGTACTTCGACTTCTGCTCCATCCACTATCAGGGCATGTCCGCCCCCGTTCTCCATCCGGAATGGCGCAATCGGAAACTCAACAAGGGCCGCGTGCTGATCTGGGATACCGAGTCCTGGGTGGCCAATACCGATGATCGCGTCGCCGGTGTGGTCGCCACCAACCGCGCCGCCGGCTACGATCGCGCCCTCGGCGTTTTCTTCGGCAATATCTGTACGCAGATGAGTCATAACCGCTCGCATTGGGATCGGATCAAGACCGAGAACGGCATCGTCAAGCACAAACGCCCGCTGTTCGCCTGGCCGGTTGCCGCCTCCATGAGTGCCGTCCAGCATTTCATCGGCGAACGCGAGTTCAAGGAGATCCTGTTCACCAAAGGCCTGCCGTGGGTCTATGTTTTCGACGGCCTGAAAGACAATCCGGACGACGGCACCATCGTTGTCATCGGCGATATCGGCGCCGCCTTCACGCGTTCCGAGCAGATGTTGTTTCGCAATGTCCGCAGCCTGCGTGATGCCGAATCCCGCGCGCGGCTGCAGAAACGCATCGAGTCCCTGCCGGAGGGGGCGCGCGAACGTAAGAAGCTCGAAGGCCAGATGGGCCGCTACCTGCCCATGCTCGGCTGCAGTATGACTGTCGCCGCGCCCGACGATACCTTCGGACTGTTTGATTTCTACGGCAATCGGGCGCCGACCAGAAACGGCAGGATTACCATCCCGCTGAATTCCAAAGGCTACTTCCTGCGCGCTCGCCCCGACCGCAAGGGGTCCTTCGCCAAACTGGTCAAAGCCGTGCGCACCGCGACCATCAAAGGCTATGAACCGGCCGAGATCATCGCTCACGACATGCTCAAACCGATTGACCAGAACCCCGTCCTGCGCGTTGATGTCAACAATATCCTCAACCGCCCGATCAAAGGCCAACTCTCGGTGACTCTCGGCAAACTGCAGGTTGAGCACGATCGCGACATCGCCCTCGGCCCCCACGAGAGCAAACAGGTCAAGGTCAAAGTCACCGGCGGCAAGCCGACCGCGAACAATACCTACAAGCTCGATGTCCGCTTCGACGCCGGCGGCGACGGCGTCGCCGTGCATTCCGAAGACATGCACGTCAACTACATCGTCAAACGTACCATCAAGGTTGACGGCAAGCTCGACGACTGGAAGGAGGTCCTGCCGCAGAATATCATCGCGAATGAAAAGGCAAAGCAGACCATCACCGAGGCCGCCTGGCTGCCGTTCGTCAAGTTCGACGTCGGCGCCGAGAGCGGCTTTGCCAGCGGTTTCCTCGCCTACGACGACAAATACTTCTACTTCGCCGCCAAGATCGTCGACAGCTCAAAACACCCCGGTGTGGTGCGCTTCGCCACCCGTGACGACGATCAGTACTTTTACCCGAAAGTCAGCTACGAAGTCAAGAATGACCGCTACGGCGTCCCGGTGGAACGTAAGGAATATGTCTGGCCGGACGGTGTCCGGCGGTACACCTACCGCACCTGGCCGCTGCTGCCCGATGGCCGCGCCTCGCGCTTCGACAACGTGCAGATTGCGTTCAACGCCATTCCGCGTGGGGAGGACGGCTGGCTCAGTCATTTGCCCGGTCGGATGCCCGGATTCACCTATTACAAGTGTACCGACTACGAGTACGCGCTGAACGCCGTGGCGCCGAAGTACGGCGGCGGCTTCGAGGTGTGGCGCCTGCAGATCCCCGGCATGCCGCGCAAGCACTTCTACCCGCGGCAGCCCAAGCACCCCCTTGAAGGCCCGGCCAAAGGCGCCAAGCTGATCACGAAGCATGAAGAGAACACGCGAATTACGGAGGTCGCCTTGCCCTGGAGTGAGATCCCGCACGTCAAGAAACTCCTGGATGCGGGCAAGACCGTGAAGTTCACCTTCGGCGTCAACAACAACACCCGTGGTCCGGTCATGGAACTCGCCAAAGAACGCAGCGTGTCCAAACGCAACGGCATGGCACTCCACTGCGACTGGTCCGAACACTGGGCCAACGAACTCGAATTCGCTTTCGAAAAGTAATTACTATCCGAGGTGTATCATGAGCATCCCTGCTCATGCTCCCAATTCCGAGTGTATCATGAGCATCCCTGCTCATGCTCCCAATTCCGAGTGTATCATGAGCATCCCTGCTCATGCCCTTCAATAAGGAGACCAACCAATGAAATACCCAGCACTCCTTCTTCTCGCCGCCGTCCTGGCGCTGCCGCAGATCACCCATGCCCGGCGCAAAGGTCCGAGCTTCAACAAGGATTTCATGGCCGCCTACAAAGCCGGTTATGACAAACAGAAAGCCGGGGATTCCGCCGGCGCCCTGCCGCATTTTCAGGAAGCAGCGAAGGCGGCCAAGGGCCCCCACGAAAAAGGCCCGGCGTACGTGCGCATCGGTCAATGCTACGGCAAACTGAAGAAATACGAAGACGCCGCTGAAGCCTATGAAAAGGCGGTGAAACAGCCGATCCCCGGAGCGCGGCGGCAGAACCATATCCACGATGCCCTGAAAAGCCTGAATCACATCTACGGCCGCATCCTTAAGGACCAAGCGAAGATCCGACGTCTGCTGGAAACGCAACTGTCGCAACGGAAGCTCCGGCCCGACCAATACGCTGATCTGCACAAGCAGATCGCCGAGACCTATGAACGCGAAGGCAAACGCGAAGAGGCAATCAAATGGCTCGAAAAGGCCGTTGCCGTACCCGGCTGTCATCCCCACCGGAAGTCCGATTACCAGAACCGTATCGGCGACAACTACAACCGGCTGAAAAAATACGACGAAGCCATCGCGGCCTACCGCAAGACAGCCGCAATGAAAGACGGCCACCCGCATCGCCGGGCGGATGCCCTGCGCTCACTGGGCGATCTCCTCCGCAAGAAGAAGGACATCGAAGGCGCTCGCAAAGCCTATTCAGCCGTTCTGGAGTTGAAGGAAGTCCGTCCCGATCAGAAGACAGTAAGTATGGTTCGTCTCGGCGAAATCCTGGAAAACGACGACAAGAAAGCCGACGAGGCGCTCGCGATGTACCGCAAGGCTGCGGCCGTCCCGAAGTGCCATCCGCACCGCGTCGGCGATGCCCAATGGCGTGTGGCGGTATGGTTCATTCGCCGCAAGCGCTACGACGAAGCCAAGGTGGAGCTTCAGAAGTTGATCGACTCCAAAGCCCACCGCAATCAGAAGCACCGCGCCCAGAAAGAGCTGGAGAAACTAAACAAGAAGTAGGTTGCGTATCCAACCCGCCCACTTTGCCGGGACCACAGTTCACGTTGGCAGTGGGCCTGGGTGCGCCGTATTGTATACGGCTCTGATCCGACCGGTTTCATCCAACCCGCCACTTTGCCGGGACCACAGTTCACGTATGGACGTTGCACTGCGCCGGGGGGCCGCCACGGAGTGTCGGGCTAGTCTGTCAGGGCGCTTCGCTTACAGCATTTTTACTCTTTCCGTGGCTGGAACCCCGCACGCTGAAGGCGTGCTGGTTTCAAGCGTGGGGTCGGCGAAGCCGACCCCACGCTTGAGTGGCAAGACGGTTCAACGCTGAAGGCGTTGCAGCAGGCTTAGCTCGATTAGCGCCTGCAGCTTTTATGACAATGCTGTAGGCGGAGCAGAACTGCTGAATGGTCCACCGGCAAGATGCTATTTCGACCTGGCCGGCAGTGTCAACAACTCCCCCTTCGCTGTCAAAATCACCAGATCATCAGAGCCATCACCATCCACATCCGCCGCGGCCCATGCCATGTCTTTCCGCAGACAGAACGCCTTGCCGTCCCGCTTCCGCGGCGCGATTGCTCCGGCCGCCTTGTAGTCAACGAGGAAAGCCCCGTAGCCACGGTTGATCAACAGCAGCCCACCGGTTTCGCACACCACCAGAGCGTCGTCGCGTTGGTCGCCGTTCACGTCGAGCTTCAGGACCCGCGGTGATCCCAGCCCCTTCCGGTAGCGTTCGTAGTACCGCTGTAGATGCACACCGGTCAGTCGTTCGAAGTCAGCCGAAGGTGCTTTGCCGTCAAGACCGTAGCGGGTGATACCGCTTTCGCGTACGACAAGAACGTACTGTTTCTTATCACCGCCGAAGTTGCCGATGACGGCGTTGCTCGCCGGGCTGGTCGCCGGCCAGAGCCGCAGGACCCCTTGGTTACGGCGTTGCTCCCCGGTTCGCGTCAAGTGAACGACGTCCTTGCCGTCGAAGGCGGCGACCAAAGGAGGTCCTGTCGGCAGACGAAAGGAGGTCCTTTGCTTGACGAAGGAGGTCTTGTTGACTGCCCAGACCGCGCCGCCGATAAGGAGATCCCTGTCGTTAGAAGCGTGATAGGGGCTGTCGGCAACGGGAATGCTCGCAGTCTTCTCGTAGCCGTCTTTCGCTTTCGCGAAGAGCATGACCGTCTCCTTGGTTCCGATCAACAGATCGATCTCGTCGTCGCCTGTGACATCGCGGGCGATTGCCCAACGCGGATGCTGGAGCGGCAGCTCGCCGACGTTCTGCAGTTTGCCGTCGAGGTAGGTGCGATTGGAGGCGTTCAGGATGTTTGGCCTGTCGGCGGCAATGTCGTCCACAAGTTGAACCAGTGCTGCAGTTCGTCCCGGGAAGGAGGTCTTGCCGTCGACGTAGCGCTCTTTCACGGTCCATCCGCCGTCCACCGGTGACGCGACGAACCAGGTGTCAGCCACATGCAGCAGCGACTCGGCACGCTTGTTGCGGCGTTCGTTCTGGAAGAGCACGACCGACGTTCCCTTCCGTGCCGTTTTCGCAATCAGCCAGTGGCGCGTGAAGTGGACCTTGAGTTCCTGCGGCGTCCGGCCCTTGAGCGGTGTCACAGAGACGTTCAGTAACGTCCCGTCCTGCGATTGGACTTGACCGATCGCGACGGTTTCTGCTGACCGATAGATTCCGGGAAGGGGGACCTTTACCTTAACGACCGCCAAGCCGGGCAGGGCTGCAACTATGAAGAGAACAGGAATCAGTCTGATGTTCAAACGCATGCTGCAAAGTACGTTGACATCTGCCTCCAGACGAGCTCAATTTCAAATTCGGACATTTGCTGAGAAGACGACTGATGAAGACGCAAGTGATTTCCGACAACGACCCCGGCACGGACATCGACGGCGCTTCATTGACCTGGTCTTTCAGCAGCTTCAGTTACTGCGTGTCAGTATATCCCCGAGAAATGTATCATGAGCATCCCTGCTCATGCTTCAGAAGTGAACAGGAAACAACCATGCAAGACCTCTTCCAACGGCTGCGCCCGTGCGGGCGGATACTGAATCTCAGTGCCGACGGCTGGACCGTCTGGGATTGTTCGCCGATCTATGACGATGACCATTGCGTGCATGTGTTCGCGACGCGTTGGCGCGCGTTGGACGCACCGGATCAGAAATGGTTTTTGGCCAGCCAGATCGTCCACGCTGTCGCCGATGAAGCGACGGGTCCCTACGAAATCCGCGATGTCGTAATCGACCGTGACGGCGGTAGCGAAGGCTGGGATGCGTCCGCGGTGATCAACGCGAAGATCTACCGCGCCAAAGGGAAATACTGTCTGCTGTATACCGGCTGCATGCAACAGCGCCACGACACGCAGGCCATCGGTATGATGGTCGCGGACTCGCTCAACGGTCCATGGGAACGCGCGGCTGACGGACCGTTGATCGCTTCGGCTGCGGACCGCAGCGGTTTCGACGGCTACCTCTGCAATAATCCGGCCATGGTCATCGCACCGGACGGCAAGGTCCGAATCTATTACAAGGGCAGGGCGGTCGCGGCGAGCGAGAATGACCGGTGCATACCCGGTGACATGGGAATCGGCGTGGCGATGGCGGACGAACTGGGAGGACCGTATTCGAAGCAGGCGGGCAACCCGGTTGTCACCATGGACCGCAATGTCGAGGATCCTTACGTGTGGCATGACGGCAACGTCTACTGGATGCTGCTCTCGGAGATTGGCACCCGCCATCCGGCGGGCATTCTGTTGACGTCCGACGACGTTCTGTCCTGGTCGGAACCGATGCCGGCGTATCCCGCGCCGAAGGAGTTCCTTGGCTGCAATCAGCGGCTCGAGGAACCGAACCTGTTGTTCGACGGCGATCGGCCCACGCATCTGTTCAACGTCCTGGGAGCTTGCCCGGAGGACGATGCGTACAGCGGGTTCGTTTTCGCAATAGACTGATCAAACGGGGCTCGCGGCCCCCGAAGGAGAATGCGGAATGGCATACAGTGCGGAACTGGCGCAGCGCATCGAGCAAGCCGTGTCGAAGTGGCGTGGCATCGGCAGCAGGAAGATGTTCGGCGGAGTTGCTTTTCTGCTGCACGGCAACATGCTCTGCGGCATTCACAAGGACCTCCTGATTTTGCGGCTCGGCGAGGAGGCAGCGTGTATCGCACTTGAGCAACCGAACGTCCGGAAGTTCGACATCACGGGAAGGCCGATGAAGGGCTGGGTGATGGTGGAGCCGAGCGAGATCGCCGCGGACGAGGATCTGGCCGCCTGGCTTGAAGAGGCGCGACGGTTTGTCAGAACGTTGCCCGCGAAATAGAGTTTCGGATGGTAAAGAACACGAAACAACCCAAGGTCCACCTCCTGCACGGCTTTGTCGGCGTCGGCAAGACCACCTTCGCCCGCAGGCTGGAGCAGGAGTTCAACGCCGTGCGTTTCACGCACGACGAATGGATCCACCGTTTGTTCGGGCCGAACCCGCGCGTGGGCAAGTTCGACGCGATCTTCGCGCGGGTAGACGATCTGATCTGGCGCCATGCGACGCGACTGATCGAACTCGACGTTGACGTGATCATCGATCACGGCTTCTGGTCGCGGGCGTCTCGCGATCAGGCGCGGGAACGGGCCACGGAGTTGGGAGCGGAGGCCGTGCTGTACCGCGTGAGCTGTCCGGAGGACGAAGTCCGGCAGCGCGTCGCGTTGCGGTCGAAGAACGTACCGAATGACTCCGTCTGGATCAACAAGTCGGCGTTCGCTTCGTTCCGCGAGCGGTTTGAGCCGCTGCAGGAGGACGAGGAATGTGTCGAAATCCTCGGCAGCGCCGGCGGGAAGAAGACCGGATAACAGGCGCCAAAAGGGGCTCCGCCGACCCTATTTACCCCGTCCATATTGCCGGGGGCATCGAACGCCCTGCACACCGCCAAGTCCGATTGTCTGAAATCGCCGGCACCCCTGCCGGCTCCGGCCCCGCTGGCCGCACCCCTGCAACCCGCGTTGCCGGGCCCGCCGTTCGCTCTGCCTACCGCCTGGGTGCGCCGTATTGCATACGGCTCCGATCCGCACCGCCGGCAGCCGGAAAGCCGCGGGACCAGTCTTCGCTCAAGAGGCTCCGCCGGGCAGGCGGATTCCCGCGCTACGATTCGGAGCCCGACCGCCTGGGTGCGCCGTATTGCATACGGCTCCGACCCGCAGCCCCGGAGGTCGCGCCGAGCCGTCACGGACTACTTGGAAGGCGCCGCTGCAGGGGTATGGACGCTTCGCTTAGACGCAGTCAAGCTGCTGAAGGGCACAAGCAGGGATGCTTGTGATACATAGTTGGGCCGCGTTGCGGCGGTAGTCAGGCGCAGCCAAGCTGCTGAAGGGCACAAGCAGGGATGCTTGTGATACATGGTGCGGGGGCCGATTTGTGTGTGCGGGCACTTCGTACCATGCCCCATGCCCTATGCCCTATGCCCTACCCACTTTCTCCAGGAAGTACTCGTGCACTGCGGTGGACTCGGTCAACTCCGGGTGGAACGTCGTCACCAGGTGCTTGTGGTTTTCGACCATGACCGGTTCGTTATCGTGCCAGGCGAGGACGTCGAGGCCGACGCCGACGCGGCTGATGACCGGGGCACGGATGAAAACGCATTCGGTCGCTCGTTCCTCGCCCAGCTTCAGCGGCAGTTCGGCGACGAAGCTCTCGTTCTGCGCGCCGTAAGCGTTGCGGACGACGTCGATATCCATCGCCTCCAAACTCGTCTGATCCGGATGGGTGACGCGTTTGGCCAGCAGGATGCAGCCGGCGCAGACGCCCCACATCGGCTTGCTCCCGCCGAACGCCAGCAGCTTCTCCCAGAGCCCGCCGGTGCGGACTTTGAGCATGGTTGTGCTCTCCCCGCCGGGCAGGACCAGGGCCTGGACCTCATCCAGATCTTCCGGATAGAGTATTCGTTTGGTCGGGACGCCGAGTTTTGCGAACTTCTGTTCGTGCGGTACGCAGCAGCCCTGGAGGCCGAGGACGCCGATGATCATGGTCGTTTACCAGCCGCGGTTGGCGATCTTGTCGGTTTCCGCCAGTTCTTCCATGGCGAGGCTGGGCATCGGTGTGCCGAGCTTGCGGGAGACTTCCAGGAGGACCTTGGGTTCGTTGAAGTGCGTCACCGCCTTGACGATGCAGGCAGCGAACTTGGCCGGATCCGAAGACTGGAAAATGCCGGAGCCGACGAACACGGTCTCGGCCCCGAGCTGCATCAGCATGGAGGCGTCTGCCGGGGTGGCGACGCCGCCGGCGGCAAAGTTCGGGACAGGGAGCTTGCCGTTCTCGGCGACGTACTGCACCAGGTCGATCGGCGAGCGCAGTTCTTTGGCGGCCTTGTACAGCTCGGCCTTGTCCATCGTAGTCAGTGCCTTCATCTGCGCCTGGATATTGCGCATATGGCGTACGCCTTCAACCACGTTGCCGGTGCCGGCTTCGCCTTTGGTGCGAATCATCGAAGCGCCTTCGGAGATACGGCGCAGGGCTTCGCCCAGATTGCAGGCGCCGCAGACGAATGGCGCGTCGAAGTCCCACTTGTTCACGTGGTTCTCTTCGTCGGCCGGCGTCAGCACTTCGCTTTCGTCGATGAAGTCGATGCCGAGTTCCTGCAGAATTTGGGCTTCGGCGAAGTGACCGATGCGGCACTTGGCCATGACGGGGATGGATACCGCTTCTTTGATTCCGAGGATCATGTCCGGATCGCTCATCCGGGAGACGCCGCCTTGTTTGCGGATTTCGGAGGGGATGCGTTCCAGCGCCATGACCGATACCGCGCCGGCGTCTTCGGCGATCTTCGCCTGTTCGACATTGGTGACGTCCATGATTACCCCGCCGCAGAGCATCTGGGCGAGGCCGATGTTGAGTTTCCTGCGTTCTTCGTCCATGGGACTATCCTCTATATCATTGACTTCTTAACAGTGCATTCAGGGCGAACCCGTATGATAGTCCGGGTTCAGGCGGAAGGCAACAGGCAGCAGGGCATTTGGAATCGAAGATCCAGGCTGTGAGACCTGAGATTGAGTGCGGACAGACTGAGCGACAGCGCTTATCGTCTGATTGGCCCGGTCCGCTCGCGTCACAGCCGCGTCGCCGCCGTGCGTCGCTGCGGCCGTCTCGCCCGCGTATTCCCGCCGCCGGCCGGAAGCGCCTTCGCCGAATGCCCGCCTTGCCCGTCCACCTGCAACCTTATGTCCTCCGCCTCAACGGTAGCGGATCCAGCATGTCGGTTTGGCATACCAGTCCGGAGTGGATTTCAGGTAGTCCCGCAGCAGGTCTCGCGTGTAGACCGGGATCTCTTTGAGCCTGGCGTCCGGTTGACGGACCCGCCGGCGGAGTTCCGGGAAGCGGCTGCCGGCGCCGGCAATGACATAGCTGTTGAACGCGGTCGGGATTCGCGTCTGCCCCTGGGGGAATGCCAGTTCGGTGACGCGTTGATCCTTCACCCGAACGCGGACCGTCAGCCCCCAGATGCCGTTGGCCAGGTCCTTGGCGTACCAGTATCGGAGCTGTTCTTTGATGATGGCGGCCAGGTCCTCGCGCGTCAGCCAGGCGACGCCGACGGTGTTTTCATAGGGAACGGCGCGAAAGAGGTCGGCTTCGGTAATCGGACCGGCCTGCCAGCCGGCGCGGTGGAATACAGGGTGAAACACGACCTTGGCTTTGGCTCTGGCGGCGATTGCCCGGCAGATAACCTCACTCAAGTGGCAATCGCGTCCGGGCCGGCCGGCGCCGGAGACGGCGGTCGGGGACCGGGTCACAACCGTTGCATTGTGTCGGCCGGCTTTGACAAGCCAGGGCTGCAGGAGCTTTTTCGCTGTCGGATCGGGTTTCACCTCGGCCGTGCGGATCAGACTGGATTCGATCCGCAGCGGTCGATGCCGTTTTCGATCGAGCTTGACCCTGATCCGGGCAAGGTATTCTCCATGGGCGCCGGGCTGGACGTAGTACGCTTTACCGATGCGGCGTCCGGGAATTGCCCGGTGGGTGTGGCCGCCCAGGATGAGGTGGATTTGCGGAAATCGCCGGGCAATCGTGTCGACCTCGCCCCGCAGCGAGCCGGAGCGTTCCTGGAAGCCCTGATGGATTGCCAGGATGATCAGGTCGGGGCGCTGTCGCTGAATCTCCGGGATCAGTTTCTCGATCAACGGCAGAGCAGGGCGCACGGCGTAGCCCGCAAACCGCTTGCCCCACAGCCAATGCGCGAGATTCGGATTGTTCATGCCGATCACAGCGATCCGCGCGCCGCCCTTTCGGAACATCTTCCAGGCGGGAAATGGATCCTGTGACTGGAGGCGGAAGTTGCCGTTCAGGATCGGCACGTGAATCGCCTTGGTGATCGCCGTCAAGCGGGCAATACCGGCGTCGACTTCGTGGTTGCCGGGAATCCAGGCATCGTACTTGAGGTGGTTGAGCATCAATACGTCCGTTTGACCGCGGGCAACCGCGGCCGTCGGACTGCCGAGGATCGTATCGCCGCAGTCGACCAGGAGGACCTTGTCGGCGCCGTGCTGCCGGCGTTCGTGTTTGATGACGGTCGCCAACTGCAGCCAGCCCGGGTTCACATGCGCGTGAATGTCCGTGGTCTGCAGGATGACGATGTCTGCCGGTTCCGGCCCGGCGTCCAGGCAGAGCGCGAGGAGCAGCGCGCCGATGCCGCCGAAGAACTTTGACCCACACATCATGATCGGCGAAAATAGCGTATCGTCCGCTTTTTTCAATGTGGTTCCCTGAACTTGGTCCAGCCGAAATTTATCGACCCGAACGTTGATCGCCCGGCCGTGAGACGGTATACTTAAGAGCTGCCGCTCGGCGTTCCCCGAGTCATGGGCGGCGGGCGTTTCGGGCGCCGTAGCCCGAACGCCGCGGCCCGTTTGCATGCAATGCGGGCTGGGGCAGGCAAGGAGACCGGGCCGTCAACAGGATGTGCTGCAAGCCGTGAAAATCAGCTGTTACAACTGCGGACAGAAACTGGATGTCAGTGATCTGGAGCCGTTCTCCCGGATCAACTGTCCGATCTGCGCGACCCGGCTGATCATCCCGAAGCCCTTTGGGGATCTGCTGCTGGAGGAGGACATGGGGGCCGGCCCGATGACCCATGTGTATCGGGCGATGGACATTACGCTTGATCGCGAGATCGCCGTCAAGGTGTTGATCGAGAAGCTCCGGGGCGACAGCGATCTGGCCGCCCGCTTCGTCGCGGAGGCGCGGAGTGCGTCGGCCATCAATCATCCGAATGTGATTCCGATCTACTCCTGCGGTGAAATGGCCGACCAGACCTACGTGACGATGCAGTTCATGGAGGGCGGCAGCCTGAAGGACCGCATCGGCCACGGTATGCCGGAAGAACGCGAAGTGGCGCGGTGGTTCCTGGAAACGGCGCGCGGCCTGGAGTCCGCGTATATTCACGGCGTCGTTCATCACAACATCAAACCGGCGAATATCTTCCTGGACGTCGATGCCAACGTGAAAGTCGGAGACTTCGGTTTGTCCCGGGTCCTGGACAGCAACCGCCCGATGCTGCAGGACGACAAGGTTGCCTCTCCCATCCCGTTGGAGGTCTCGTATTACTTGAGCCCGGAGAAGATCTCCACCGGCAGGCAGGATGTCGCCGGCGATATCTACAGCTTCGGCGCCTCGATGTACCATGTGCTTTGCGGCGTGCCGCCGTTCGACGAAGAGTCGGTCGAGGCCAACCTGAAAGCGCGCTTCACCGCGGCGCCGAAACCGCCGAACCGCGTTCGGGAAGACATCAGCACGGAAATCAATGACCTCCTGGTTTCCGCGCTGTCCGTGTATCCCAGTGAACGGCCGCGTTCCTATGCCGAGATCACCGGCGTCCTGGAAGGTCTGGCGGCGCCGGCAAAGCCGCTCAGTTCCATGGCGTCGCGCGAGAAGATGAGCAAGACCCTGCCGGAGAGAGAGCGGGTGCCGAAACCGGAGCAACTGGTCGACAAGGCCCCGTCGAAAGCAAAGCCGAAGAAAAAGAAGAAACGGGTTATTACCGTCGGTGCTTCGACGCAGGGCCGGGTAATGTATGACCACGTCGACGATCCGGAACCCCCGCACGTCGGGCTGAAACTGCTGCGGTTCATCCCCTTGCTGATCATCTTGGTCGTCGCCGTTCTGGCTGTGGCCCACTACAAGCGTTTCACCTGGTACGAGAACTCGATCCTGCCGATTATTGAGAAGGTCTTCGGCGGCGAGCCGGAACCGAAACCGGATGATACCCCCAAGACCACCCCCCTCGGGGACGAGTAGCTGCAACCAGCGCAAAACGGGTGGCGGGAATACTCAGGCTCAAACTTCTGCAATCCTGGTGTGCCCCTTCCAGAAAGACGCCGTTGGCTTGTCTGACGGCTGAATAAGTTGCTGAATCAGGGTAAGGTATCTTCCCACCCGGACCCCACATCCGCAGCAACGATATGAGCATGCTCATACCGCTGCTGAGCAAGTGGCGTGTGCGGCGGGAAAAAACCTGGAATTAAACAACCTATTCAACTGCGGCGGGAGGCCGGGGGGCTCCCGAAAACCCTTTGCGGGCGGTGTGGCTACACCTGCGGTTGAGCGCCTTCGCCCCGGCTACATCTGGTGCACGTTCCACTCTTCGTGATTCGTGCCGGCCCGGAGTTCCACGTGCGTATCGCCGAAGAGTACATTGAACTTCCCCCCGTGCTGCCAGCCGACCTGTCGCTCGCCGGCGCCCGTTTCGCCGTCAAAGTTCGGATCCTGGTAACCGTGGTCGCTTTCGGTCATCCGGTTGATGCCGAAGGCTGCCAGCGTGTTGTTCAGGCCCGGGGCTGAATCGGTGATGCAGACCTTGCCGGCAGGATTCGATACGGCCCGCAGCGTCACCGGGTGGGTGACCGTCCCCGCCATCCAGCCGTAGGACTGCCAGTAGCTGGTGGTAATGTCCGCCGGCAGGCTTGACCAGCCGTTGACCCCGTCCTCATGGATGATATTCATGATGTAGCTGGCATGTGTGAGTTCGCCGTATTCGCCGCTGCCGCCGTACGGGTTGAACATGTCGTCGAGGCTCAGGGAGGGGCATTGCGCCAGGGATTCATTCTTGTCGAAGGAGTCGACATACATGTAGTTGAGCCAGTGGCCGACCGGTTCGGGCATGAGCGGTGGAAACATATATTCGTCGTAGACATCGGTGTAATCGGCCATCGCCAGTCCCATTTGCTTCATGTTGCCGAAGCAGGCGGTCGCCCGGCCCTTTTCAAGGGCGCGGCTCAGCACCGGCAACAGCATGGAAGTCGCGATCGTGATGATGATGGTGACCACCAGCAGTTCCATCAGAGTGAAGCGCTTCTGATTCATCGTTGTCCACATAGCTTTGTTGCGTCAAAAACCCACACTATCAGACTGCGAGACTGTGACTCTGGTTCCAGCAAAAACCCAAACTGAAATCGGGAAGCACCCGTCGTGCTTGTGGGGTCAGGGTAGCCGCAGAATGCCGGCGTGTCAAAGACAATCCGGGAATTGGGGTAAACCCTCGTTTACTGCCCTTCGCGGTCCGCCTAGAGATCCCGCACCCTCTTGAGCGCCGAAGCCTCGGCGCAGGAGCTTGCGGTGCGGAGTTTCAGGATCGGTCACCTACACCACCTCCAGTTCCCGTTTTCCCGCCGCTTTGGCCGGCGCGCCGGCCAAAGCGGCGGGAAAACAGGGGAGGTGTGCGGACTTCATACCGGTGACAGATCCGCAAGTACCGCAGGTTCCCAACCTCTTGAGAGTCGGGACTCGCGGCAAGGAAGGGCAGTAATCGAGGGCTTACGAATTGGGCCGTGGTCGGTCAGTGGAAAACCTTGTACAACAGGATTGCGGCGAAGCCCGCGATGAAGGGAGATATCAGCCACCAGATCACGACTCGTTTGAGCATGCGCAGATTCACGATGTGCAGGCCTTTGATCAGCCCGATGCCAAGCAGACCGCCGACAATCGTCTGGCTTGTCGACACCGGCACCCCGAGGAAGGCAAACAGATGCACCGTGGCCGCCAGCGAGAGAACCGCGATAAACGCGGTGAACGCGTCAAGCGGCACAATGCCCTTGCCGATCGTCATCATCACCGGTTTGCTGTAGGTCAAGGCGCCGATACCGATTGCGATGCCGCCGAGCAAGGCGCCCAGGCGCGGGCTGACCATGCCTTTGCCTTCGCCGACGAATACCGCGCAGACAATGCCGACGCCGTTCGCTCCCAGGGCATAGGCCCCGTAGCAGCCGCACAGCAGCAGGCCGATTCGCAGCAGCGGGTCCAGGACGAAGACGCTCGGACGCCACCGCTGCAGCAGTTTGTGCAGCAAGAGATACAGCGCCACAGCCACGAGCATCGCGCCGAAAGGGTTCAGAACCCAGCACAGAAGGACCTTGATCAGCGGCTTCAGATTTGCGTTGCCGCGGAACAGGCCCAGGCCGACCACCGCACCGATCATCATCTGGGAACTGCTCACGGGGATCTTCAGCAGACTCATCAGCGTCACGGCCAAGGCGGCGGCGAAGGTACAGACCACGGCCGTCTTGACGGTCTGCTGCGACAGCCCGCGGACCGTCTCAATGCCGGTGTAGCCCTGACTCACCGCGCCGATCGTGACGAACACAGCGATCAGAGTTGCCGCGGTCCGGAACCGGATCATCCGGGAGGCGACCGCTGTGCCGAACATGTTCGCCGAATCATTGGCGCCGACGCTCCAGCCCAGGAAGAGGCCGCCGAGATAGCTGAAAAATGATCCCATTACGGCGATTCTGCGGACAGAATCCCCTCCAGTCGGCAGAGGACTGCCGAAGAAAGGAGGGCCGTCCACTATTGCTGTGCCGACAGGATCCTGGTCCTTCGCGGCGGTCCGCCGCCGCTTCAGAAGGAATCCTGCCTTCGGGGTTATTCAGGGAGTGCCGCCAGCGGCACTCGGTTTCGATTCCTGTCTGTGCTTTCGCGGCGGTCCGCCGCCGCCCCAGAAGGAATCCTGTCTTCAGGATTACTCATGGCGTACCGCTTGCGGTAAGCGCACCTGTCCTTCCTTTTCTTGCGGCGGTCCGCCGCCGCCTCAGAAGGAATCCTGTCTTCAGGATTACTCATGGCGTACCGCTCGCGGTAAGCGCACCTGTCCTTCCTTTTCTTGCGGCGGTCCGCCGCCGCCTCAGAAGGAATCCTGTCTTCAGGATTACTTAGGGCGTGCCGCTCGCGGCACGCCCCTACACGTTGCGTTTGATCGCGAAAATCGTGAGCTGATCACAAATGGATTCGGCCCGATCCGGCAGACCCGCGATCCACAAAATGATGTCGCGGTAAATCAGTTTCTCCCAGGGATCGTATTTCGAGCGGAACAGTTTGTAGATGATGTCGTATTCGATGTGGTCGCCGACGCTTTCGTTGCTGTCGATGGAACGGGCAATCTCCTTGATGTGCTCGCAGTTGTCGAGGACATCGAGAACGGCCTCCCGCAGCGGTTTGCAGGTTTGTACGCCGAGGGTCACCAGTTCGAGAACCTTGTCGTGAAGTTTCTTCGGCAGGTGGATGTCGTGTGTCCAGATCCGCCGCAGAATCCGTTCGCATTTGCCGGGGATCTTGTCCATCTGTTCGATGATCCGCATGATGTCTTCGCGGACTTCGGGCAACAGGGATTTTTCGAAGAGTTCCTCCTCGATCTCCCGTCGCAGATCGTCGGCCTTCGACTCGCAGCCGTGCGTCTGTTCCATCAGCGTATGGAAGTGTTCGTCAAGACCTTCACTCAGGTAGTGGGTCATCCCTTCTTCGTATTTATCGAGGGTTTCGTTAACGACATTGAGGTAGTCCTCGATCTTCTGTTTGATGGCAAAGTTCTTCTGAAAAATGAGCATTCGCCCGCCTTTCTCGGGAGGTTGCGTCCGTATGCTGTACTATACTGCCTGGTGCGGCGACTGGCAACGATCCCGCGTGTTCATGCAGCCCCGGGGGAGCACGATTTGTCGATGGTAACGGCGGGGTGTTTGCCGGCCGGCGGCCTGCAGTCCGGAGAGGTTCAGGGCGGCGGCGGTCGGGGTGGCGCAATGGGCTGCGGGTTGCCTGCCGCGCCCGGGATGAAACGTTGGGCGGTGCACGGCAGATCGCCCCCGGCACGTGCGCCGGTCGCGCTTGCGGGAGCGGCCTACCGGGCGCAGCACTTCTTGTACTTCTTGCCGCTGCCGCACGGACAGGGCTCATTGCGGCCGATCTTCGGTGCTTCGCGACGGTACGGCTCGTTCATCATGCGGCCGTCGACAAAATACCAGCGACCGTTGTGCTTGCGGAACTGCGATGTTTCATGATGATCGAACGTGGTCTTGTCGTCCTTGTAACGGGCGATGAACTCGACGGTGCCTTCGTCGTCATCCGCGGTTCCCTTCCGGCTGTTCAGCACTTCGATGCCGAGCCATTCCGAATGCTTGGACCACTGTTCGACGCTGTCGCGGTCGAACCCGCGATCACGCGTGTCCGGATGCATGGAATCCCGGAGGTAGTCGACGGCGCAAACGGCATAAGCGGTATACCGCGAGCGCATCAGCGCCTCGGCCGTCTGCGGGTCGGCGTCGCCGGCGATGAACGGGCCGCAGCACTCCGTATAAGTCTTGCCGGAGCCGCAGGGACACGGTTTGTCGGCGTTGGTTTCCGTTTCTGCTGCCGGCGTTTCCGCCGCCGCGGCTTCTTCAACCGGGCTGTCGGCTGCCGCCTGCGGCTCTTCCGGCGCTTCGCCGTCGGTCGTCTCGGGGGTATCGCTCATGGTTGCTTCATCCTACATAATCAATCGTCGACACGTACGGTATGGATTCGCGTGGAAAAGTCCAGTCAGTGTCGCCGTGCCGCGGAACGCCTCAGTGCATGGTTTCGTGGGGACGGTGACGTTTGACGCAGCCGAAGGGGCGCCCGATCAGACGGCCGCGTAGTTGTGAATCCATCTGCCAAGTGACGGGTTGGGGCCAAAGCCGATGTCCACCCGCGGGCAGGCTCGTCTGTCGGGGGTAGGGTCAGTGAACGGCAAAACACCGCCGCTGCCGCAGTTCTCCCCGGGCCCGGCCCACCGCCTTGCGGCGGCTTGCCTGCTTCCGGCAACC
This sequence comes from uncultured Lentisphaerales bacterium, assembly GCA_964384625.1. Taxonomy (GTDB): domain Bacteria; phylum Verrucomicrobiota; class Lentisphaeria; order JABSQK01; family JABSQK01; genus CAYLNH01. The sequence continues at coordinate 8,679 of CAYLNH010000068.1, read as the reverse complement.
GCCTCACCCCGGGGCGGGGCTTGCCTCCACTGTTTGTTCAACTACCGTACGGCATGGCAGCCAGGACAACATGGAAGATCGGCAGAGTAGAGCGGGAACCGCTGGCGCCGTATGCCTGGCGCGCGGATCAGAGCCGGGGACGGCGGCACGCGGAGGAGCCGCATCGGTTGCGGACGGCGTTCCAACGCGACAAAGACCGGATTGTGCACGCCTCGGCGTTCCGCCGGCTTGAATACAAAACGCAAGTCTTTGTCACCGGCAACTGCGACCACTTCCGCACGCGCTTGACGCATACCATCGAGGTCGCCGGCATTACCCGTACCATCGCCCGCAGTCTCGGGCTCAATGAGGATCTGGCGGAAGCCATCGCGTTGGGGCACGACATCGGACACCCGCCCTTCGGACATTGCGGCGAGCGCGCTCTGAACAGTCTGCTGGCGGATCACGGCGGCTTCGATCACAATCGTCAGGCCCTGCGCGTCATCGATGAACTCGAGGAGAAATATCCCGGGTTTCCCGGGTTGAACCTGACCTGGGAAGTGCGTTCCGGCCTGGTGAAGCACCGTGACCAGCAGCCGCTGCTGGACGGCGAAGATCTGCCGCCGCAACTGTCGCTTGAAGCCCAGGTGGCAGACCTGGCCGACGACCTGACCTATTACGCGCACGATCTTGACGACGGCATCCTGGCGGGGTTGATCGTGCCGGAGGAACTGGCTGATCTCGAGTTCTGGGGATTGGTCTTGGAACACGGCGGTTCGCATGAGATCACGCCGGTTGATGAACGGTTTGTGCCGTTCATGATCCGGAACAGTGTGGACCTGCTGGTGGCGGATGTTACCGACGCCAGCTACGCCGCCATTGCCGCTGCCGGTGTCGATACGCCGTTGGCCGTGCAGGAACTGGAAGAGCCGTTGATCCGTTTCAGCCCCCAGATGCAGCGGGCGACGGATCATCTGCGTGAGTTCCTCTTCAAGAAGATGTACTGGAGCCCGGAGGTCCTGGACGACAACAACCGGGCGGTGGATTGGATGTGTGAGTTGTTTGAGTACTTCCTGGAGCATCCCGAAAAACTTGGCCGCCGCAGCCGGCGCCGCGTCCAGGATGTGGGTCTGCATGTCGCCGTCGGGGACTACATCGCGATGATGACCGACCGCTACGCGATCGAGCAGTACGATGAGTTCATCGGCGGCGGCCCGGATGTGCTCGCGTAGGGGAGTGCCGCCGGCGGCACTCCCTAAGTAATTCCGCGGCCGGAATTCCTTCTGGTGCGGCGGCAGCCCGCCGCCGGAGGGGCTGCGGCGGCGGGAACTTCTCAGGGACTTCCGCGGCCGGAATTCCTTCTGGTGCGGCGGCAGAGCGCCGCTGGATCCGACTTGGCGGAAGCGTCGTCAGTGTGTGCCGCGTGAGTGCCATCCCATATGACAACGGGATCACGGGATGAGATCATGGACTTACCGCTGCAAGCGGGGCGCCGGCGTATTGTCATACTCCGAGATCGGCGCCGGCTGGGAGTCCTTGAGATTGAGTGCAATGACGGCTCGCAGTAGAAGGTTTATGAATTCATCAGGCTGGATGTAATCCTGTCTGCGGGATTACAGAAAGAGGATGAAATAGCCGAGGGCGAAGATGAAGGCATCGACACAGGCGTGTGAGATCCAGGCGCCGGCCAGGCTCCTCTGACGCTCATACTGCAGGGACCAGATGATCCCGCCGATGCCGACGAAGGTGCCCATGAACAGGGCGTACCCCAGAGACATGTACTGCGAGAGCACAACATAGTGGTGCAGAGCGAAGGCCAGCCCGGCCAGAATGTGAGCCCACGCTCGCGGCAATACGGTTCGGGCGCGACCATAAACGAACCAGCGCCAGTAGTACTCTTCCAACAGCGAGTGGAAGAACACGATGAAGCAGCTGAACGGGATGTACCACGGCAGAATCCCAAGGTCGGCAACCTTCTCCTGAATCTGGGCTCGATTGCCCAGCAACATCTCGCCCACCGGCGTCAGCGCGAACACGCCGGCCATCGCCAGGACCATCGCCAGCCCGGTGAGCAAGCCCAGCGGCAGACTGCGCAGATGCCGACGCCAGGAGATTCGCTGCAGGCGGGGCCGGACGCGCTCGATGCCGAACAACACGAACAAGGGATACAACAGTGTGAATACCTTCACCCCGCCGTATACCAGTTGCGAGGCCTGTGCCCCAGGCAGGATGACGAAATACAGAAAACTGCCGAGGAACGGCAGGATGGCCGCCGGCACCAGAACGAGAAGCTGTCCCCGGCGATTGTCTGATTCCACACTGTCATTGCCCATGATCGCCATTGTACGCATCGTCGCTCTCCAGGTCAAGTTTCAGGTTGCACGAGGCAGCAGAAAGATCCATGCCAAATGCAGTAGCCTGCCCGCAGCGCCGAACCAATCATCAAGCAGTCGACAACGAGTGAACAGGATGTGTGCATCGATTGCCCGTAACGACAAAAACAGCCGGTGTGCAGACTGGGACCGCCCGGCGGACGCTTTCGCGGTTACGCCGCGCGCCGGACCACCGGTGGGTTCGCCCCGACAGAAGTGACGTGCACCCGGCGTCGGCGGTAGGCATGGCGCCGGGACGGACTATTGTAGAGCATGAACCCGCGGATGAAGAGGATCTACCTGGCGGCAACTGCCGCTGTTGTGATCGTGTTCGGCGTCTGCCTGCTGGTCTTTGCCGAGGACGAGCCGGCGGCGCCCGTACCGGCTGATGTTCCCCTGGCGAACTGGGTGCAACTCTATCGCGTTCAGGAGAACTGGTTTCCGATTGTCTTCATGGAGCTGGAACGCCATCGGTTGCCGAACAAACGCCATTGGGACCTGGTTGTCCGCGTGTCGACCCAGAACAAGTTCCGGGTCTACGGCCATAAGCGGATCGGCGATCGCATCCGGCACACGGAATACCGCATCACCGACATCAACTACGCCGGCTCCGGCCCGACTGGCGGCGACCCCAAAGGGATCAGCATCACGGTGCAGTCGGACAAGCACGAGGTAACGCTGTATCTCAACCAGCCGACGCGGGATCCCGAGGGCGGACAGATTTATGCCCTCGTCTTCTTTCCACAGACGCCGGTGCGGGGGCTGTCAACTTGCCTGCATGCCAGGGCGGATGAGTATTTGACCCTCAAGTACGCCGGCCGGACAGAGACCTACCGGTTCAAGCTCAACCCTTCGGGGCAGCCGCAACTGCAGCGAATGGTGAACGGCGAGGAACGGGGTGAGCCGTTCGCCGTGGCGCCGTACAGCGAGACCGATCACGCCGAGTGGGTCAGAACGTACCGTCGTTGAGCCCCGCCGTGTCCTGCGCGACGCGCACCATCTCCAACAGGAACGCCCGTCGGATGGCGTCGTAGCCGCGGTGATTCGGATCTTCCAGGTTGCTGTAGTACCAGTAGCCCGGGTCGTCGGCGTTGTAGTAATCGTTCCCCCGGTCGCGGCAGTGAATGCCGTGGCCCAGCATGACGTTGTAGATGTCGACGAGATGAACGTTCTCCCGGGCCGCCGAAACGCGGGCGATGACCTCGTTATAGGCGCTGTGGATCGGTTCGGCGTCCTCCCAGGCCGGCAGCATGATGTTGGCGTTCTCGATGTCGCCGACGCCGTCGGTGGGATCATAGATATTCGCCAGGAATACGTGACAACCGCCGGGGAACTTCTCGTTGATCGCGTCGAGAATCCGGTTCAGTCGGGCTTCGTAGTTGGCAATCCACGGTCGGGCCTGCTCCCAGGTGGCGCCGTACATGGCGCCCTCCCGGATCGGGCCGCGGCCGTAATTGTGGATGATGTCGTTGCCCCCGGTGGTGATGACGACCCAGCCGAGCGTGCTGCTGTCCTGCCGGTCGAGGCGCGGAAGCTGATGCGTTTCCGCGTGCAGGCTGGTGCTGCCGGACAGGGAGATGTTCTGGACCGTCAGTTTCGGGAAGACGCGCTCCAGGCATTTGCCCTGCATATCCTCATACTCGTCGGCCGGATTCCGCCGCAGACGGGCGAAGTAACCATGCTCCGGGCGGGCGCCGAATCCAGCTGTGATGCTGTCGCCCAGGCCGACGAAGTGCACCGGCCGCGTCGTCCATGGTCCGGTGAAGGCCGCTGCCGGTACCGCCGGCCCGGCGGGGCCCGAACCGATGGCGTACGGTCGGTGCCAGACCATGTACCAATAGGCAACCACGGTGCTCACGACTATCATGACGGCAACGAGGACGACCAGTGGCCGAAGGCGTTTCTTATGTGTTTTCACAAGGGCACTCCTTCCAAGTACCCTGACGTCAGTCCTCCACATAGTATTAAATGCGGCGAGCGCCCGCAATGATTCAAAAAAGTCGGTGCACGCGTCCTCGAGGAAAAGCGTTGGTCTTCCCTCGGCGCCGGTTCCGAGTCCGGCTTGGGCAGCGATAGGGCTGGCTCAGCGCGGGTGTTTGCGCTCGCGCCTTCTCCTGGGGCGCCCGGGGATTGCGCTGACGCGCTGGAAGATGAGCGCTGACGCGCTGGAAGATGAGGAGGTGGGGCGCTGCCCCAAACCCCGCAAGGAGGCGGTGGCCCCCTTGACCCCACTATTCAGCGCTGACGCGCTGGAGGATGAGCGCTGACGCGCTGGAAGACGAGCGCTGACGCGCTGGAGGATGAGCGCTGACGCGCTGGAGGATGAGGAGGTGGGGCGCTGCCCCAAACCCCGCAAGGAGGCCGTGGCCCCCTTGACCCCACTATTCAGCGCTGACGCGCTGGAAGACGAGCGCTGACGCGCTGGAGGATGAGCGCTGACGCGCTGGAGGATGAGGAGGTGGGGCGCTGCCCCAAACCCCGCAAGGAGGCCGTGGCCCCCTTGACCCCACTATTCAGCGCTGACGCGCTGGAAGACGAGCGCTGACGCGCTGGAGGATGAGCGCTGACGCGCTGGAGGATGAGGAGGTGGGGCGCTGCGCTGTTGCCTGCTGCGCACGCTGGCTACAGAAGCTCGCCGCCCGCGTTGTGCAGCCAGTGGCGAATCAGTTCCACCAGCGCCGGCCCGCGGTCTCCACCCACACAGATCGCGTCTTCATGGGAGATCGGCACCTTGGCCAGGCCGCAGGCCCGGTTGGTGATCATGGAGAGTGCCACGACGCGCGCGCCGAGAGCGTACGCCACACACGCCTCAAGCACGGTGCTCATGCCGACGGCGTCGGCGCCCATGCGGCGGGCCAATTCGACTTCCGCCGGAGTTTCGAACTGCGGCCCGCAATTCGCCATGTACACGCCGTCCTGCAGCGGCAGTTCCAGTGCCGCCGCCGAATCCCGCAACGCCTGCCGCAGCTCCGGATGGTAGACGCTGGACATATCCACATACGGCGATTCCAGCAGGTGCTGGTGGCCCGCCAGCGGGGAGATGCCGAGGTTGTTGATGTGATCGCGGAAAAGCATGAACGTGCCCGGGTTCAGGCCGTCGGCAATGCCGCCGGCGGCGTTGCTGAGCAGAAAGCTCCGGCAGCCGCACTCCGCCGCCGCCCAGATGGGCAGGATGCATGGCAGACGGCCGTAGCCCTCGTAGAAGTGATAGCGCCCGGCGTAGACCAGTACTTTGACATTGCCGACCAGCCCCCAGAACGCTTCGAGATTGTGCTTGGCGACCGAGGCCTCCGCCGGCAGTCCCGGCATCTTCTGCAGGGAACAGCGGCCCCATTCCTCATCCAGCAGGTGCTCCGGACGCTGGCCCGAACCCAGCTGGATCGTGATGTCGACGGTGTTAATGAAGGTGAACTCGCGCAGCAGGAAGTCGGTAGCTTCTTCCAACTCAATCCGCGTCAACTTGTCCAAGGTAATCATGATCAGCCCTAATCCAACTACCCCTTTTCAATACAATGTCCGGATGGCGATTTCAAGTTTCGTGCGGGAAATGGAGCCCGTAAGATGGTAATCGGAAAGGAAGTGCCGTTCGAAAGCAGGTCCTGACGACTCGAAGCGACTTCCAATGCAACGTCCACGCAGCGTGGTCGCAGGGATTTCGCCGACGTCAAAGGCCAGGAGATGGTTAAGCGCGCCATGGAAGTGGCTGCTGCCGGCGGGCACAATATTCTGATGATAGGACCTCCTGGAACGATTTAGAAGTCAAAGTTGTACACTTTGTGCCAAATCTGCCGCTACTATTTTGATTTGGAATCATTTATATGACAGGCTGATCGCTTACTAAGAGGGCATAAAATTCCGGGCCCCGGCAATTGGCGCTTGAGCAGCTCGATGTTAAGGAAACGGCATGGATTTATGGGAAGGCCAGATACGCTATCGTTTTGTCGCCCTTCGCCATCTTGAGAATTAGCTGGTTACCCAAGCTGAACATCTTGAGGTAGTCGTATCCTTTCAGATCTATGCGTTCAAGCGGCTCTGCCCCACCCAGATTGCGATAGAGCACGAGTTGTCCTTGCTTGCGGAGCAGGAGGCCGTTACTTGGCATGAAAGGAGAAGCGCTACTCAGGGTCTTCGTAAGTACTGGTGGGTGAGTCACGACATTGAGGATGCCTCGCTTTCTAACCTTGCGGCCAGTTCGAAACACAAACAGGCCAAACGCCGTTTCGCCGGTTTCAAGTTTGTGACCGGGAGCATGTTCGACCAGCACTTTGACTAAGGTTTCACCGATGTAAAAGCTCTGCCGGGACTCGCCAAGAAAATTGGGAGGATTCCATACCAATGCAGGATCCAACTTGTGCCTTTTCTTGGGGTCAGACACCCTAATTCCGGTTGTTGTCCAGACCGGCGCCATCGGCGAAGTCCGAGGATCAAGTCTGAAGCCCTTTGGTCGAGTCCCTTTGCTATATGCCAACAGCTCTTTCAATCGCTTCTGGGAGGCGGCTGTGAAGCGGCTCTTCTGGAGATCATACTCCATCCATTCGCCGTAAGGGATATCCGCATATCTCATTCGGATCCACAGCGCACGGCTGTCTGGTGCCCACCGAGTCTGGGACGGGAAAAGGACATAGGTTCGGCCTTTAAGCGCAGAAAACCTCTGTACTGCCTGGAGATCGCTGGTCTTTAGAATGACGACCTTTCCCGGATGCTTCGCGCGATCCCCCTTATGGATTTGACACAGCGCAATGTAAGTCCCATTTGGCGACACTCGTTCCAAATAGAGATACTCTTGAGCTGGAACCGATAGAACTCCCGACCGGGCTTTGTCCAAACTGACAGCTCTTGCCGTCGCAAGGTATTCAGAAATGACATCATCTGCAGTTACACGCAGGCACAGCAGACTGACGACGACTAGCGAAAAAGAAAAATGTTTCATGGGCTTCTCGGACTAGATCAACATTGATATCCGTGTTCAATCCTCCTCCCCCAGCAGAAAAACCAGTTTCCACAAGCCAGAGATTCAAGCCTTGCTCCATTGCTCCCATTACCCATCCATTCTCTGTTGCCTTTTCTCTGGTCTGCGTCAGTGGTGTCTTCAGATCTCCAAAGTAATAACCTCTTTCCAGGCCTTCCTTGCCGATCTCACTGCTCTTGCGAGAACAGTCTCCCTCAAATGGCAGCATTATGGTAAACTCAGCCAAGCTCAACGACTGTGGCAGATTCCCAAATTTCGTTGCCAATTTCTTAACGGCCTCTCCGCGAAAATCAATATGTTTTCCGCCAGTAACTTGCTTGCGGAAGTCTTCAAAAACCTGCGCTTTCGCGGCCCAATTGTAGCTCGCACCAAGCGTTCCGAGTGGATCTTCCCCCCCCCGCTCCGCAAAATACCCCGCGTACAATGTTGGGCCGTATTCTACGTCCGTAAAAATTTCCCATATATAAAGCGATTTTTGAACATCCCGTCCCGGTGTCCGGTGAGCGGCGGCAGGGGGCCCTGGGCGACGGCGATTCCGGATCCGGCTTATCCGGCTTACCCGACTTACCCGATTTACCCGGCTTACCCGGCTTACCCGATTTACCCGACTTACCCGGTTTGGCTTCGTCATCGTTGCGAGCATCGTAGTGGTATCCCGTGATTCAGCAGTGGCAGGACACTTTTAGCGGTTTCTCAGGATATGACAGCCCAAGGCCTGCGGTTCAAGAATTACTGAATACGTCACTGTGTCCGTGTCCCTCGCCGCTTCCTAAGATCCCCGCGATTAATGGAGCTATTTCCGGTCCTTCCAGTAGTCCGGTTCCCGGTGCAGATGCATGACCGCCAGAATGAGAATCCGACCATCGTCTTGGACGGAATAGATCACGCCGTATGGGAAACGGCTGGTTTGGCAGCGACGCAGCTCGTCTTTCAGGATCGGCCAAGCCTGGCTGTGCTGCACAATCCTGGAAATGGTCGAATGGACTTCTACAGCGAAGTCGACCCCCAAGCCCGGTTCACATTCTTCGTAGTGCTCGATCGAGGCAACGAATTCAGCTTCGGCTTCCGGATGGAAGAAATAGTTCATACCCCCAGCCGTGTCCAGATCCGACCGAACACATCCTCGCCGGGAACCGGCTCAACCTTGCCCGAACGGATTTCTGCCAAGCGTCTACGAGCCACTTCTGTCCATTTCTGATCAATTTCCGTTTCCGGTGTATTCAGGCTCCGAAGGATGGAATCAGCAAGAATCGCCCGATCCTCAACGGGAAGGGAGGTCGCTTCGGCAATAAGTTCTTTGGTAGTCACTATTGTGCCAAAATTCAGTTGGATTCGACGCCCGCCGTTGAGCTTTTGAAC
>CAYLNH010000067.1:0-27560 GCA_964384625.1 uncultured Lentisphaerales bacterium | reverse complement strand
GAACTCCTTCGCCAAGGCTTCGGCGCTCAAGAGGGTGCGGGATCTCTATGCGGACTACGAAGGGCAGTACACGAGGGCTTACAAAACCATCCGGCTGACCATCGTGCGAAACGCTGCCGGACGAATCGTCGTCTGACGGAGAGGGCAGCGGCCGCAGCGCTTGCTCCCGCCGGCCGGCGAAGGACAATCTGGGCGCGGGCGGTGGTTGGCCGTTTCAGGGGGCGTTGCTTTCCAGGTCGGTCAGGGCCTGATAGAAGAACTTGTGGTCGTCCCAGGCGAAGCCCTTGGCCGCTTGAATGGCGATGGCCTCTTCGGATTTGACGGAGACGACGCTGTGGTCGGTCATGAGCAAGGTAAAGGGAGGGTTGTCCGCATCCAGACCCCGATGGGCATTCTGCGTCGGTCGAAAGAACAAGTCCATGGCGAAGATCTTGCCGGGTTCGAGATCGATCGGCTTGCGGAATCTGCGGGTCCGGGCTGCGATGCTGTTGTCGGAGGGATTGTTGATCCACGGATTCCAGTAATATCCGATGCGAATGGTGTCCGTCTCCGGCGGATCCGGTGCGGGCGTCGGCCAGGGGAGATAGGGATCGGCCGTCCAGTATCTGGCCGTGCGGGGATCCGTGGATGGGCAGTAGAAGATGGTCTGGCCGGCATCGACGGGCATGTAGCCGCCGGACTGCAGGAAACCGAGCTGCAGGTACCCGACTTCCTCATAGTAGAAGCGGTACAGGAGAGTCAGGTTTCTGATATGGTCCTCTTCGTGGTGGCCGAGGGGGCGGGCGGTAAGGACGGGGAAGATTTCGGCTTCGTCAGCGTAGTTCACCGTGGCGATGCCGATCTGTCTGAGGTTATTGATGCACAGCGTCCGCCGTGCCATGGCGCGGGTCCGCATCAGCACCGGCAGCAACATGGCGGCGAGTACCATGATAATCGCGATCACGACCAGCAGCTCAATAAGGGTAAACCGCTTTGTTCCTGTAACCCGCGACGAACCAATTCTTTTTGAACTCATGACGAAATCTCCGCTCTGTACGATCTACATTTCATTCGGTTCAACGCCCGGCATTGTCCGCTGCCTGGATTTCGGGCCACAGCGCAGAATCTGCGGTGCCCAGGCAGAAATGATGAACTCCGGCAGGCTCATGATGAATCTGACACGCCCTGTGTCGGAAGATCCACCACATACACTTGTGCATGGCCGCTTCGATCAGACGTAAACACAACCTGTTTCCCGTCCGGCGTAAAGCGTGGATGTGGATGCGTGTGCTGTGGCGCATATACGTGAATCGGTCCATCGTCGTAGGGGCAATGCTGCGTATCCCAGTGGTTGCCGACTGAGGATGCTTCCGACTTGCAGAGCAATTTCGGGGTTCCGACAGCGTTGAGGGGGTCGAACAGCATCAGGCCGCGATCCGGGAAGTTTGTGTCTGTGCACATTTGGGTTCCCTGGTCATTGATTGATGGGTGCCAGGCGTTGAAGGCGCAGACCGTCCGGGTTTCCCCTGTATCAGCGTCAATACCTATGCAACCGTGGGGCCAGTCAGCGGTGATGATTTCCCGGCTGCCGGGCCGCCATACCTCATGGACGATCCATTGATAGTGTCCGCCGTCGGCCGCGGTCTGGCGCTGATAGAGAAGCCGCATGTCCGTGCCGTCGCGCCGGGTGACCCAGATGCGGGAATGCCACGGGCCGGCAAAGCGCAGAAGCGACGGGTCATCGGGATGGAACTGGGGATGGCCGATGCTGCTGTGTTCTGCGATGAATTCCCACTTGCCGGTGCCGGTATCAATCAGGGCAAGGCGCATCCGGTCCTTCCGAACCCGAACCGGAACCGCCCAATACCGGTCGTCGGTCGAGACGGATGTGGTTCCCATGCCGGCGCCGACCATGCCGGCGCCGCGCATGGCGGAAGCAAAGTTCACCAGTTCCTCCTCGCGCTGCGTCTCGATGTCCACGCGCCACGCACCGCCGGCGGCTGTAAAGTATACGTACTTGCCGTCGTACGATGGATGTACAGACCACTCGCCGATGTCCCCCCGGTCCGTCAACTGAATCAGAACGCCGGATTCCAGGTCTTCGGCAAAGATTTCCGGCCGGCCGGTTCGAAGACTCACAAAGATCAAACGCCGCATCTGCCGGTCCATGCACGGCAGGTAGTAGAATGGGTGATGGTGAATCGCGGGTGCGTTCGTCACCTGTCGCACCGAGGCGTTTGTGTGCGGGTCGCGGAAGGTGGAGCTTTCCGCTGCAAATGTCGAACCAGCGCCCATATTTCGATCCCTATGGCTTCGGATATGCGATCGCCAGCATCCCTTCGATATCGAAGGGATCGACGCCGTATTCGTTTTTCTGTTTATCGCGTTCGAGCGCGTCCGCCTCCAGGTCGCCCTCCAGCGGCAGGCGGATGCGCCTGCCTTCCTGCAGGTCGGACTCGCGGGCGCCGATATCCATCATCAGCGACATCATGGCGTCTTCATCGGTAAACTCGCTGTCGCGTCGGCCGCGCACGGCCAGGGCGAAGTCGACGCAATGATCCATAATCGCAATACCGTAAGACCAGTTGCCGTTGATTCCACCGCACCCGGTACGCAGCGGATTCTTGTATTCGATTCGGCCCTCCGGAGTTTCGGCCCAGATCGTCGCCCAATCGCCGTTATCGCCACCCATTTCCACCGGCGTGACGTGGTCGGCAATGCCGCCGCCGTTGAGCCGGTCTTCCCGCTCCTGAGCAGGAGCCAGGTTGTTTGTGGACACCTTGCGCAATTCGGTTCGAACGTTGCCTGCCATGTCAGCCGGAGTCGAGGCCATACCTCGGTTCACCAAGGTGCCGAGTTCTCCCTGCCACTCCGTATAGCCGGGGCGCGGATGACGCCCGAGAAGACCTTTACAGTGGCCGATTCCCGTGTCCATCACAAAAAGACCATTTGGGAACTGGTAGAACCGGTTCTTCAATATTTCTGCCTCGAAGTAGCGCGGCGGCTGGAAGTAGAACCCGGGGTGTGCCATCGAATTCTGGATGGCTTGTACCCACTCCGGATGGCAGCCGGCAAAGCGCAGCCAGCGGCTGTTGTTGTGGTAGCCGGTGTGGTCCGCAAAGCTCATGACCCGGCCGATCCGGCCCAGGTAGCCGCTTTCCTTCACGGTCTGGGCAAAGCGGTCGACGGGGTTGCGGAAGAAGTTCTCGGCCACACGGATGATCACGCTGTTTTCCCGGGCGGTCTTCATCATGTCCCGGCACTGGCTCACCATGGAGCACCAGGCGGTCTCGATGTGACAGTGGATCCTGTTCGAGGTCAGATACTTGGTCAATGGATAGTGCGAGGGGATCGGCGTGATGAGCAGCGCCGCCTCCATCGGCTTGTCCTTCACCAGTTCATGAATGTCGTAATAGGGGCGGATGTCCAGATCGTGCGCCATCCGATCGCAATGCTCCCGAACCGGATCACAGACCGCCACCAGTTTGATCCATGGGGCCATGGACGGAAACAGCGGCTTGTAAATGCTCCGGGCTCGTTGACCGCTGCCGATCAGCGCAACGCGTATTGGCTCATCCGGAATCGGGAATTGCAGTGTCATTGCAGCTCTTCTCCTGTTTGCATCAAATTGCATGGTCGTTTTCGACGCAATTGCGGTTCCGTTCACCGGTTTGCAGCCGATCGCTTTGAGCTGTTCACGCAAGTCGTTGATTCCGGCATCAGACAGCAGCCGCACCGGCCGACGGAACACCGGACTCGGGGACTGGCCGAGGAGCCATTTCGACCACAATCGCGGTTACTGCGGCTCGCTCGGATTCGCGCCGCGACATGATTTCGCCTGCAGGCCCCTTCGGGACAAGCCCAACGAGGCCCTTGACAGCACAGAGATCGCGGATGTACCCGCGCAGTCCGTCCTCGTCAATCGTTTCATCGTGATGAAACGGGCAAAACGTTGCGGCAAAGACGTCGTGCCGGGTCCCCAGCCTATCGATCGCCATCGTTCCTTTCCTTCATTTGCACGTGGAACCAGGCATTGGCCCCTGCGGTCGCAGCCGCCGGCCTTGGCGCACGCGGCCCTCCGGCCGCCAATCAGGTATAAGGTTATACCAATTATTGCAGGAGCAGTTTTGCTCGATTTTATGTTCTGTTAATATGGCTGTTATGCCATGGTATGTCAAGGGTATGTTCTGCATAATATCCGCTAGAGAATAACGATATACTGAACCCGTCTGGGCCAGTCAAGCTCAGCTTAAAGCAACGGCTGATGAGCCCGCCGGCGGCCGACGACTACTCTGTTTTGTGAAACAGCACATCCGCCGGCACGTCGGACTTCTTGATTCGGGGACCGGCCCACTGGACCGACAAGGCCTTGCCGCCGCCGCCCTGGTAATAGAGCAGCTCGAATTTGTGCCGGCCTGCGGTCAACTTGACCGCGCCCTTCCGGTTCCTGGGCGCGTGAAAGCCGCCGTTGTCGACCACGAGCTTGTCGTTGATCCACAGGTACGCGCCGTCATCGGCTTTGACCCAGAAGGAGTAGTTGCCGGCGGCGGGTGTTTCGATGGCGCCGGCAAACCGGATGGTGTGGCCGCCGTCGAGGGCGTGGCTCAGGTCGACGGCTTTGACGACCCGGGTTTGCTTCGGCGTTGCCCGGCGGACCTGGTCGATTTTACTCATGGTCCGGTCATAGAGAAAACACTGCAGTCCGGGCAGTGCGGGGTCCACGGTGAATTCGACCGTGGTCTGGGCGGTATTGGGTACTTTGGCCTGGTCCCGCACGCCGCGGATCTGCAGTGTGTATTTGGTTTTTGTTTTGAGCGTTCCGGCTTTTGGGGTCAGCACCACGGTCCGACCGTCCTCCGTCAGGCGGACGGTTTTGACGGGGCAGGCCGGCTTGATTTCGTAGTTTTCGGTTTTGACCGCAGTGGCCGGGTCCAGTGTTTTGCTGAACCGGATGCGGATCTGTTCGGGGTTGCGGCCGGCGTCGACGTCTTTGACGGCGGGCGGGGTGGTGTCGGCCATGGCGGTGGCTTCAGCCTGTGGTCCGGCCGGGCCGGCGCCCAGTTGTTCATGCACGAGGCGCACGGCGTAGGAGCAGGTTTGGCTTTCGTGAACGGTCTTGTCGGTGAACTTCGTTTCGCCGGTGCTGCCGATACAGACATTGTCGCGGAGGACGCGGTAGCCACGCAGGCCTTTACCTTTGTAGGGGGGCCAGGAAAGGTGGATTCCATCCTTGCGAACCTTGGTTTCGGGCGCGTGCGGATAAGCCGGCGCTTGTTGATCCGGCGCATACAGCACCTCGGCGGGAACGACCTGCAGACGGTCGTCGCCGGGGGTTTTCCAGAGCATGCGCGCCTTGGACTCTTTGCCGGCGTGGCCGAGACTCCACCAGACGTCCTTCCAGTGGGCGTGGATGGAGACGGGCACATTGGCCTCGAGATACATGCTGCCACGCGCCGCTTTCGCCTTGTCGAGACTCCATGTGGCGTTCGCGTCGAGAATCTGCTTGCCGTCGAGCGTCAGCTTGACCCGGTCGGCCGTGTCGACGTCGAATGCGAAGGTGTAGACGCCGGATGTCGGCGGGACAAGGTGTCCGGTCCATTCGACGCGGAAGCCGTCGGGCCCGATGTTGTCGGCCGGTTTACCCAGGCCCCAGTCGAAATCGATGGCGGCGTCGACGCGTTCAAGGTGGACCTTGCCGCCCCAGAGTCCGTTACCGTAACGGCCAACCAGTCCGTTGCCGAGGGTCGAAGGAGGCGCGGGTTCCTCGACGTTCTCTCCCGGATAGAAGTTTTCCCGGGGCACGATTGCCCACGGCTCTTCGCCTCGCTGCCATTCGAGAACCACTTCGTCCTTGCCCTTTTCGTTGTCGATATACTCCAAGCGGATCGAATGCATGTGTCCGGCAGTCAGGTTGACGGTCTTGCTGAATCGATCTCCGTAGGGGTCGTGAATAAGGAGCTCCGACTTGTGTTCGGCCGACGTGTCCAGGAGCAACTCATCGTCGATCCAGATGCGTTGGCGGCTTCCGCGGCAGCGCGCCAATGAGAAGGCATAGAGGCCCGACGCGGGAGGACGGATGAATCCGGTGAAGCGCACCCCCCAGTCGTTCATGCCGGTAGCGGGATGCGGGCCCACCCGCGACCAGTCGGCGCGGATATTCATGAACATCCGCGTGCAGACCAGTTTCTTGAAGTCGTGATCAGCGTACAGCCGGCCTCGCAGGCCGGTGCCGGCGGCGACGGCCTTGACGGCGACCGTGCCGGCGTTCAGCGCGGTCTTGCGGCTGTCGTCGGCAACAAGACGCGGGTGACGAAGCTGGAACTCCTTATCGGAAAGGCCTTCACCGCTCAGTTGAAGCGTGCGGCCGTGCTCGGCCATGTCGAGACCGCCAAGCGCCTTGCCGTCCGCGGTTTTCCATTCGTTCGCGGTCTGCTGAGCGGCTTTGTCCAGCGGCCGGTCGAAGGTGAGGTAGACCTTTTTCTCGGGAATTACATGCACGGCTTCAATCAGGGACAGTGTCGTTTTCGCGGTCGGCAGCAGGACCTCGACCTTCGATTCAGCGCGGGGCTTTCCTGTCGAATCCACGGTCTCGACGGTGTACGTCAAGGTCCGGCCGTCGGCATAGATGGACTCTTGGAAGCTGGTCGTGGACGTGTGGCCGAGCACCTTGCCGTCGCGGAGAATGCGGTAGCCGAGCGCGCCGTCTGGTTGCACGGGAGTCCAGTTCAGCCGGATCTTGCTCGGCCACAGCCCTTCGGCGGCGCCGGTGAGTTCCGTGACCGCAGGGAGTTCGCGGGTCGGTTCGCCCGGGATCGCGACGCAGAGCGCGGCCCGGTCGGTTTCATAGATATAACGGGACCAGCCGTTGCGGATGTCCTCGATCACGTGTCGGTACGCCACATGCGCCGCGGCAAGCGACATCTCCGAGTCCTCGCAGACAAAGAGCGTGGTTTCCTTCGGCGGTTTCAGGCGGTCTTTGTCGCTCCAGTGGGCGCCGGCGTTCTCCGAGAAAATCTCGGTTTTTGCCCCGTTCTTGGACCACATCTGGACGGTGTGGCCCGCGCCTTCGGCATGCTTCGCGGCCAGCCAGTAAGTGCCGCCGTCATTGATGGAACAGATTTTCCGGCCGTACTCGTCGCGGGGTACAAAGGTGTCTTTGTAGCCTCCGGCTCCGCCACCACCGTCCCAGAAACGGGCCCACACCTGTTGCGGCCCCTTCATGTAGACTGCCGTGTTGTAATCGAGGAAGAAGGCCTTGCCGCCGGTCTTCGTGTTGCGATAGAAGCCGTGCTTGGTTGCTCCCATGCGCATGACGACGGTATTGGCTGCGGCGTGCTGAATGACGCCGCTTATGTCGATCATGTCGATATGGACAGTTGGTTGCCCCTCGCTGATCTCCAGGATGACGGGTTCGACCTTGGTCTCGCCGTCTTCGGCCACGAACCAGGTATACCATGGCCAGCGATCCAGCATGGTCGTGGTCACGAGCCTAACCTGAGCGCCTACCAGATGGCGGACGCTGCCGTGGACGCGGATGGTCTTGCGGACGGGGTAGTGGCCTTGAGGGAAATAAACCGTGGATTTGCCGGCGGCCGCCGCCGTGTCGATGGCCTTCTGGATGCCTTCGGTGCAGTCTTTTCCGGGCTTGGCGCCGTGGCTCTGCACGTTGACCCAGTTGGCGAAATTGTTGGCCGTATCCCAGTCCGGCACCGGCACCTGTTCGATGGGCAGGTTCAGCGACCGCTTCGGCCCGGGAAACGCCTGCTTGACGTCCAGGTTCTCTGCAGGACCGGCGTATTCGTCGATCCTGCCGCCGGTCCGGTAGGTCTTGTCGCCCTCATGGTGTTCGATCGTGGTGTCGAAGCCGTCGGCCGTTACGTTCCGGGCAAATAGAACCCCCTTCTCGACCAGTACCGCGGGGCCGCCCGCGCCCCCGGTCAGCTCGGCGTTGACCAGTGCGACGGACGCCTTATTCTTGAGGACCAGAGCAGGCACGGTGTTCCGGCTTTTCAGTCCGATGACCGACGCGTTGTTTTCCGTGATCTCGATGCCGGCCTCGCGTTGGCCTTCCAGAACGACGTTCTCGTAGCCCATGCCGTTGACGATGCTGGTCAACCCGATGCCGATATCGAACCCGACGACCTCGATGCTGTAGAGGTAGGCGCGGCCGGGCGTCGTGCTTCGGGTGTCGATGCCGCACACGCCAATGCGTTCGGGATCGCTGCTGATGACCTTGATGTTATGCAGCAGGCCGCCGTTACAGGAACTCCATTTGAAGCCGATCGCGCCCGGGTTGCCCTTGCCCGTATCCAGGGTCAGGTTCATGAATCGCAGGCTGAAGGCCTCGTTTCCCTTCTTCGTCACCATGAGCGGTTTGGCCGATTTCGGGTTGTCGAACCCTTTGGTGTTGTCTGCGAGTCGGATAATGGTGCGGTCGCGATTTTCGCCGATGACGGTTTTCCACGTTTGCTTTTTAAAGTCGATGGTGTCTTTCACAAGATACGTACCGGCCGGGATGTACAGAACCTTGCCGGAGCCCTTCTGTCCGAGTGCATCGACTGCTTTCTTGACGGCTTCGGTATCGTCGTGCTTGCCATCGCCGCGGGCGCCGAAATCGCGCAGACTTATGATTCCCATGTCTGCAGGAAAGGCGATGTCCTCGGCCGGCAGGCTGAATGCTGCGAGAAGCAAGGCGATGCCGACTGCAAGAAGGACGCCGCAGGAACGAGGTCTGCCGGCTGCAGGTGCTGTTGAAAATCGTGTCGTTTGCATTGGATTCATGCTTCCTTCATGTGTTTGTTTCTGGTTATTCTCCGCGGGCGATCACGCTGCCGGGTCCGATCCGGGCCCCGATCAAGGCGAGATGTTCGGCGCTGACGTCATCTATTTCCTTTCTCGCGCGGCAGCTTTGGCGAGGGCGACGAAGTAATTCGACGGCGCGCCGGTGGTCGGTCGGTCGTTGCCGCCCAGGACGACGGCGCCGGCGGGAAAGACGCGGGTGTAGACCTTGAAGGTCCCCGCCTTACCGCCTTCGAGGCGCAGGTCAATCCGGCGCCACTGTCCGGGTTTGAAACGGCCGACTTCGAACATGTTGTTACCTTTGTTGGCCAGCAGGCGGCCTTGTTTCGATACGTTACACCCGGCGCGGGTGTGCTCGCAGGTGTAGACCCCGTCGATCTTTACGGAAGGGAACAGGACAACGGGTTTGGTCCACTGGCAGCCGTCGGGAGAAACGGAAAGGAGCCAGTGCACGGGCGGCTTTTTGGACAGGGCTCCGTCCGTGGGCCCACCTTGGTACGAGGCGTAGAAATTCCCCTTCCAGTGAACCAGCATCGGGTGGTGGTTGAAACGGAAACCAAGACCGTCCTCATCCTGAGGCTCCGACTTGCTTGCGCGAAGAACCCCGGTGTGGCGAACACCCAGGACATAGCCGAGTCGGCCGTCGCGGCGGGTCTTTTCGCAGCTCTGACTTCCGGCATGCCGGGGG
This sequence comes from uncultured Lentisphaerales bacterium, assembly GCA_964384625.1. Lineage (GTDB taxonomy): Bacteria > Verrucomicrobiota > Lentisphaeria > JABSQK01 > JABSQK01 > CAYLNH01. The sequence goes on along the minus strand of CAYLNH010000067.1, from coordinate 18,094 downwards.
AATTTCCGGTCATCTGTCATTGGTTTCTCTCCGGCAAACGAAATGGACTGGCATGTCAGCAAGGCGAGCATGCCGGCACAGATTATTCCAGGTGTGGTGCATCGTTTGGGTTCAGTGTGTTTATTTATGAGGGGGTCCATATACATCCTTTCCCATTTCGTGCTTACCTTTCCTAAAGCATTACCGACCTTACGGCTTGGTGGGCGGCTTGGAGTAGAGGCAGCGTTGGGGAACCACCTCCCGCTTTTGTCCGGGGGCTTCCCACCACAGCACGACCTTCGCGTTGCGGCCGGATTGGCGGAAAAAGAGATAGAGCGGCACGGCCTCGCCTTCGCGCATGAAGATTCGGTCCCCGCGTTGGGGTTGTGTTTCACCTTTACCCCAGCCGGTCCTCGCCTCCAGCATTCTATAGCCGTCGACAAACAGCTCGACTTTGTCTTTCTGGCCGATGTCGATGCCGAACGTGTGCCAGCCGGACTTATTCGCGCGGATCCACCCGGACCACTCGATTTTGTAGTGCTTGGGGTTGGTCTTGCCTTTCAGCGGTTTGGGCGCGTCCTTCCCGAAGTCGAGGGCCAGGTTGGAATCCGTATGCTTCTTTAACCCGCGCTTTTTGTAGGGGTGGAAATGGTAGGTCCCCAGGACGCCATCGCCGTTGCCGAGGGATCGGTGACGCGCGGTTGCGGCCTTGTCCGCTATCGCTGCTTGCTTGGGATCTGTCAGGAAAAAGGCAGAGACGGGGACGACTTCGCGATCCTGCGACTCACTGTGCCAGCGTAGGATAAGTCGTGCATCATACTTCCATTCACGGAACTCGATCCTGAAATCGTGTAATTTTCCGGCAGTGAGCATGATCGGTTCGACTCGGCGCCAATTGGCCTCCGCACCGTAGCTGTCGCCAAAGGATTTACTCTCGGTCCATGTGTCGAATATCTTCTGGTTGTCGATCCACATCCGTACGCCGTCGGCGCTTTCGATGATGAATGTGTACTTCTCCGAGAAACGCGGACGCAGCTTCCCGGTGATGCGCATGCCGAACCCGTCAGCGGGCAGTTCGGGGACAGGCGCGGACCTGTGCCAGTTCCAGTTCACGTTGGGAACGGGCCGGGTCACAACAGGTTCGCCTTTGAGCTCGGCATCGGCAAAATACACGGCCAGCAGGCCGTTGCCGTCGCCCCGGGCGATGGCCTGGACTTTTGTGTTGGAAAGCGTGTTTGACGCCTGCGCCTGGTCGCGTACACCATTGGCCTTTACAGTAACCTTTGCCGCGGGCGACAGCTTGTCGAGCGTCAGGGTGACGGTTCGTCCGTCTTCCTCCAGAGCTGCCGCTGTAAGCTGAGCGCCTTCCACGCTGTATGAGGAAAGCGCGGTTGCCGTGGGTTTGTCGACCGGCTTGCTGAACAGCAGATGCACTCGCGGCGGATCGGCGGTGGCGTAGGCTTCCTGCACGGCCAGTTTGACCGGGTCCACCGGCGTCCGCGTCGTTGCCTGAACAGGGTTACTCTTCATGAGCGCGCCGTTCAGGGCGATCACGTCATAGTTGACCGCGAAATCGTCTTTCATTGGCGAATCGGTAAACGCGTGTTCCTGGGTGAAGCCGACAGTCTCGCCGTTCCTGCGGACCTCGTATCCTGCGATGCCGGTGTCCGGATCGCTTGCTGGTTTCCATTCAAGCCTGACCGTGAAGGGCCAGGCCTCCCCAGTCGGCTGCGCAGTCAGTCCGCTGACGGCGGCCGGCGGCGACTTGTCCTCCGGAGAGTCGGCAACGATCAGCAGTTGCTTCCCCAGATGCTCGTCCCGGCGCCAGCCGTTGCGGGTATCCGTGACATTAACCCCTGTGTGCGACCGCAAGGCGGCGACTGAGAGTCGCGAGTCGATGTTCTCGAACAGGCGTGAATGTGACTTGTTCTTCCAGTCGAGGATGCCGACGATCTCGGCGCTTGCGCCGTTGAGGTTCCGCAACATCACATGTCGGGTTCCGCCCGCTTCGTGGTCCATGCCCATGACCCAGAAGGTGCCGCCGTCGTTCCTGGCGTAGGCCGGGTCGTCCGGATTGTGCTTGTAGAAGGGATAGTTCGCACTGCCCCAGGTCGGGTTCCACAGACGCGCATAGACCTCCTGCGGCCCTTTGATGTCGTAGCTGGCGTCGTAGTCTTCGAGGAGCGCCCTGCCTCCCGTGACCGTGTTGCGGTACATGGGGCTACCGCCCAGGCGCAGGAACAGGTCGTTGGGGGCGGCGTGTTCCAGTGTGCCTTGGACGTGGAGACGGTCAATGACCACGACCGGGCTGCCTGCTTCCACGCGTAGGATGATCGGTTCGCTATTGCCCTCAAAATACCCGTGGTGCGGCCACGCCTTGTTCTTGTGCATGGCTTCGATCGCGCTCGGCATTCCCAGCAGTCGACGCACACCCCCCTTAAGCACGAGGGTGCGCGAGACGTTGTAGATGCCGCCAGGGAAGTAGACCGTGTGCTTTCCGCTTTCGCGGGCCGCGTCGAATGCACGTTGAATGGCGTCCGTGTCGTCCTTTTTGTCATCCGGGACGGCGCCGAAGGCTTTGACGTTCTGCCAGCGGGCGAAGTTGTCCCCGGCGTCCCAAGGGACCTCCGGAGTCTCAGGGACGTCCAGATTGAGCGAGCGTCCGGTGCTGGGAAACAGTGAGGCCGGGTCACGGCTCGCGTATTCGTCGATGGACTTGTCGTTGACGGTCTTGTTCGGGCCCTTTCTCTTCTCCTTGATCGACGAGGCGTATCCCTCTACAGTCGTGTCCCGGACCAGAAGCTGGCCTTCGTTGATGATCGCTGCGTCTGCGCTGCCACCGGAAAGAACGCTCTGGGACAGAACGGCCTGGGCGCTTCCCCCCACCACGAGAGCCGGGACGGCATTGTTGCTGCGCAGCTTGCGGATGACTGCACAGTTGCTTCGCACGTGGAACCCGATTTTCCGTTGTCCGGTCAACTCCACATGTTCGAACGCCATGCCGGGGTAGAGGCTGCTGATGCGCATGCCGATATCGAAGCCCGTTACGCTGCAGTGTTTGACCAGCGACAGACCGGCGTTTTCCCCGTCGCTGTCGATGCCGCAGACGCCGGCGCCGGAGGGATCGCTGGAGACGACGCTGACGTGCCGCAGCGACCCCTTGTTGCAGGAGATGTAGAAAATACCGCAGGCGCCCGGGTTGCCCTTCCCGGTATTCAGCGTGAAGTGGCTGAAGCGGAAGCGGAACGCCATGTTGCCTTCCTTGGTCCGGATCATCCAGCGGGGGTTCTTCGGATCCTGGAAGCCTTTGCAGTTGTCCTTCAGTTTGATGATTGTGCCCTTGCGGCTCTGGCCCTGGATGTTGACGAAGGTGCCCCAGCCGCCTTTGGCATTCTTGATCTCAAGCATGTCGCTGATGAGATAGGCGCCGTCGGGGATGTAGATCAGGTTATATCTGCTGTTGTGGCAGCCGGCGGCGATCGCCTTGCGGAACGCCTTGGTGTCGTCGGTCACGCCGTCGCCGCGGGCGCCGTGATCACGGATGTTGATCACGCCGGCGTCCGGCGGGTAGACGAACTCTTCGGCGTGGATGCAGACGGCGCCCAGAACCAGCAGGACCAATACCGTAAGGGTTCTGAACCGGCCTCGGTTATTGCGTATCGGATTCGACATCTGCAGCTCCTGTGTTGTTAAATCGGTCTTTTGTGAACCGATGCCCGGTTGGCGATCACAGTCGGTTCGCGTTGAAAACTCAGACAGTCTCGGTGTCTTCCCGGCGGGGCAGACCGGCAGCCGCCGGCATGGTCAGGTTAAGGCCGGGACCGCAGCGCACGTTGCGCCCTCCTTGAGCTTGTGGGGGATGACCCGGGCAGGCAGGCTGTCGCCGGTTTCGATCCGTGCGAGGATCATCTCGGCGGCCGTCCGGCCGATTGCCCGCCAGTCGATCACCGTGCCCGCCATGCCTGCCGCATGATCCGCCGACATCGCCAGGGACATGACCGAGACGTCCCGGGGCACGGTCAAACCACACTCCGCCAGGACCTCGGTGTAGCGGGAAGACCAGCCCATCTGTGTCACCAGGGCCGTGGGATGATCGGCGACTGAAAACAGGCGATGCAGTTCCCGTGAACGCGTATCCTCGTCCCTCGCCTGCTGGCGGATCAACGGTTGCGGCGACAGGTCGGCGGCGTCCACCGCCTTGAGATAGCCGTTCAGTCGGTCCAGGCGGCTGTAGTGCGAATACTCCCGTTCGTCGTCGGGAAGCAGGCCGAAACCCCAGTCGATATAGGCGATCTTGCGGTGGCCCAGCTCAATCAGTTTCTGCGTGGCGTCCACTCCGGCAGTGTAATCGTCGGCATAGACGCAGTCTTCCTCGCGCTTCTCGTTGGCCAGGATCCACGGCAGATCGTAACGGCGCAGCCGCTCGAGAATGCTCGCCGGAACCGAATGGTCCAGCCGCAGAATGGCGCCGTCGGCGAAATCCCGCTGGAAGACCCGCGGCAGGTTTTCCGGATCCAGGTGGGTCGACGGCAGAATCGTGTGAATCAGAAACTGGTCCTTTCCCTCCACTTCCAAGGTTGCGGCCATCAAGCAGTGCCAGATGCCTGTCGGCTGCGTCGCCGGAGTCTGGATATAGGCAATGGCATTCCGCCGGCCGTTGCGCATGGCGCTGGCGGCGGAACAACAGCGATACCCCAGCCGGTCGGCCACGGCCCGCACCCGTTCGGCCGTCGCCGGGCTGACGTTGTTCGGGGTCCGCGTCTTGTTCAGTACCCGACTGGCGGTACCCAACGACACCCCGGCCACTTCACAGACGTCTTTCAGCGTCACCCGTTTGGATCGTGCCATGTGATCACTCCGATTTCGAAATTTTATAAAGTTATACCGGTATTTTCTCGCGGTCCGGCTGTCGGCCGCTGCCGCTTGCTTTCGCGCTGCAATATAGCGCCGCTTCGGCAAATTTCCCGATCGCCGCAGGCGGCCAGTCTCAGCCAGAGAGGTATAACGTTATATTTAAGACGCCGGAAGGACGCCGGGGTTCCCGGGGGAAAGAAGAAAATAAGCCCTTCCCGGCGGCCCGGGGGCCGGATTACCACCAATACGGGCGGATGAACCCGGGCGAGTGGCTGTAACGGCCGCTGTCGGGGCTGGCGCTGATGCCGCCCTCGTTCCGGCCCATCTGCGACGGCTTGACCCACTCGCCGTGGCCGTCGGCGTAAATCCGGTTGCCGCCGGCAACGGACGCGGCAAACGCGGCCAGGTCGCCGTCATAGCTGTGATGACCGACATCGGTATGTTCCCATTTGGATTTCCAGGTGCCGCGGTTGTGATTGACGATGCCCCAGTTCGGGCTGTCACTGCCGAAGACCGTGCCGTCGGCCAGCAGCACCTGCTCCGCCGTCCAGCGCGAGGCCTGCAGCGGCGGCGCCTGGATGTTGGTGTCGCCCCAGACGCCGTACTGGTTCCTGGTCGTCGTATCGTCGAGGCCGGCGAGATAGCTGAAGACGACATAGAAATAATCCGGATAAGGATTGGAGCCGCTGGGGATGCCGTAATCGGCACAGTCAAAGGGACTCTTCTGCATCGTCTGCGACGGGCACTGCAGGATATCGACCAGGGCGCCGCCCTGACGGTCGTCAGTGAGCGCCGTCATCATCGTATCCTTATGCCAGCAGAACGGCATGGCCAGCATGTCGTGGGAGTCCCGCAGCGGTGCGATGTCGTCATTGCCGTCGGCGTAGGCGATAATGGCGACGGCGATCTGTCGCTGATTGCTGAGGCACAGCACCCGCCGGGCGGATTCGCGGGCCCGTCCGAGCACAGGCAGCAGCATGGACGCGAGAATCGCAATGATGGCGATGACAACAAGCAGTTCGATGAGCGTAAACCGGCGACGGCGGCGGTATGCGGCCGCCGGCGGGGCCGTCGATCCGTTGGGAGCAGGCATTATGAGCAGGTCTCCAGTTTGCGGCGTGAATTGGCCAGGTGGTCCAGGAGGTGCTGCCGGGCGGCCGCGGCGTCACCGGCCTCGACGGCGTTCAGGATGGCGGCGTGCTCCTCGATGGCGGCCGCGGCGAGTCCGGGACGGGCGCCGGCCAGTGACAGGCGGGGGCGGAGCAGGGCATAGACCTGGCCGTAGAACATTGAGATCACCGGGTTGTTCAAGCTGTCCATCAGGCCATGATGATAGGCCGCGTGGGCCTCGTCGTAACCGTTCTGATCAACCGACGGCGACGGCGGCCCCCTGGGCGGCGAGGGCCGCCGACAAATGGTGCAACAAGGCCTTGTCCGGCGTGCCGCAGAGAAGCTGAATCGCTCCCCCTTCGATCAACTCGCGGAATTGCGCCAGATGCGCCAGGTCCGCCTGGTGCGCGGCGAGGTATGAGCACACGTTGTTGTGGAGCGTCTGCAGGTAGGCGTCCAGATCCCGACGCCGGACAAAGCTGCCGACGCCGTTGCGGATCTCTACGAGTCCCTTGGCTTCGAGGACGCGAAGCGCCTCGCGCACGGCCCGGCGGCCGACGCCGAGTTGTGCGGCGAGTTGCGCCTCGCTGGGGAGTTTCTGGTCGGCCGCGAAGAGCCCGTCGAGAATTGCCCCTTCGAGGCGGTTACAGACCATATCGTGCAGCGGCGGCCGGGCCAGCGGGCTAAGTACTTGAGCCATGCAGGACCTCCTGGCGCTGGATCCTTTGACCTATGCCATGGGCTGCGGCCGCGGGGGCGGTTGTCAAGGGCATCCGGCGAAGTATTCCGGGTGAGGTTTGGGGACGTGCGGTCATGGTTCCGGCGGCGGCGGGGGCGCCGAGACGAAGAGCGAGACGTTGTAGGGCGCCTTGGGTCGGCGCCAGGTTTGCTTCTGTTTGCCGTGCTGTTCGTCGGCAAACGTCCGGAAGACGCTGCGCCAGCCGGTCACTCGAATGGCGGCATCCTGATTGAAGAAGCAGGCGTAATCGTCGGGCTTGAGCTTGCGATTGCGATCGCCGTGATGGGGATACAGGGCCAGACCGCCGAGGAATTCGGTTTTGGCGCCGTTGACGTTGCGGAGGTAATAGCCGGAGCCTTCGCCTTTGGTAAACAGCACCCAGAGCCTGCCGCCGTCGTTCTCGGCGCGCACGCTTGGCAGCCGGAAGTTCTCCGGGTTCCACTGGCGGACCCAGACCTGCTGCGGCCCCTTGATGAACGGGCGAATACCGCAATCCGTGAAAAACGCCTTGCCGCCGGTAACGCTGTTGACGTAGCGGCCGGACCCGATGTTGCGGCAGACCAGTGTATTTTGGGCCGCGTGGTCGATCCCTTTGCGGAGACCGCTGCCGCCCCAGCGCCAGTATTTCAGACGGATCCCCTCCAGCGCGACAACCGGCTGCCCCGACTCGACCCGCAGAACGGGGATCTCCCTGGTGTAGGCCTTGGTGATCCGGAGAATCGTCCAGAATCCGATCACGCGTCTGACGCTTCCGTGGACGCGGAGCTGGTTGCCGACGTGATAGGTTCCACGCGGCAGGTAGACCGTGTGTTTATCGCCGGCGGCGGCGGTATCCAGGGCTTTCTGGATTGCCGCCGTGTCGTCCTCGTCATCATCGGGTTTGGCGCCGAAGTCCGCCGCATTCAGCCAGTTGGCGAAGTTTTCGCCGGCATCCCAGGCGACCGTCGGCGGATCTTCCACGGGCAACGAAAAGGCGTCTTGCGTCGGGGGGCCGGCGTTGAGCGGTGCCGGGACGGCCAATTCGTCGACGGCGACGTCGTCGCGGCCGTTCAGAACCTGTTTGTAGCCGCTGGTCCTGACGTTTCGGAGGTAGAGCACGCCGCCGGCTTCGTTCTGAATCGCCGCCGTATCGCCTTTGCCCTGCTCCAGTTGTGCGTCCACCAGAGTTGTGATGGACTGCTTGCCGTTGCGGAGGGCCGGAACGGTGTTGCTGCTGGTCAGTTTGCGGACGGCGATCACGTTGCAGCCGTTTTCCAGGCCGCAGACCCGTTGGCGCTGCAGTGACAGATACTCAAACGCCATGCCGTACTGTCCGCCGTGCGCCGCCACTTTGACGCCGATATCGAAACCGTGGACCTCGACGTGTTGCACGAGCGCCGGGCCGGGCCACCTGGCCGACATGTCGATGCCGATGGCCCCGCGACCGTCCGGATCACCGGAGCGGACCAGGACGTTTTCCATGCATCCGCCGTTGTTGGAGATATAGAGGATCCCGATGGCGCCGGGGTTCCCCTTGCCCGTGTCGATGGTCAAGTCCCGGAAAGAGTAGTCGAATGCCATGTTGCCGGTCATGGTGCGGATGAGGTGCCGGGGTTTGGCCGCGGCGCCGAAACCGCGTGCCTGATCCCGCAGACGGATGATCGTTGTGTCGCGCTGCGCGCCCTGGAACGTGGACCTGCGAGTCGAACCCACCAGTTGGCCGGTCGGTTTGCCCTGCTTGTCGCGCGCGACCCGACCGGGGTCGAACTGCAGCGTGTCGCTGATGAGATAGGTGCCTTGCGGAAAGAATAAGGTCTGACGTTCGCCCATGGCGTTCATGGCTTTGCGGATCGCTTTGGTATCGTCCGTCTTGCCGTCGCCGACGGCGCCGAAATCGCGCACGTTGAGAATACCGGCGCCGGGTGGCGGCGACCAGGAATCGTCCGCCGCGCCGCGGTGAGCAATAAGCCCGAGCATCAGGCCGGCGAGGATGAGAAGCAGTTTACTCTTTCCGGGGTACGGGCTCATAATTACTCCTTGGGTAAATGAAATCTGGCGACACCCGCAGGTTGACTTCTGCGTTGGGCATCGGCTATCGGGGGCAGGCCCGAAGTCGAGCCAGGTACCAGCGCGCTTCCGGCAGAGGATGGGCGCCGGTGGTGGGCGACACCTCCAGGCTTGGTCCGCTGTCAGGGGGCAGACGATACTCGGCACCGGTGCGAAAACGAATACGCTCTACCGTCCGGGCCGGGCCCGAGATGCGCCCCTTGATGTTGGTGCCACAGCCATTCAGCTTGAGGCGGTGACGTTTGGCCGGCAGATCAATATGCCATTCAAGGTCATGCCATTGACCGGGCGCCAACTCGACGGAACCCGAATTCGAGATGAGTATGCAGTTTGCCTTGAGCTGTAAGGAAACCGGAACGACAGACCGCTCGTCGCACAGCTCGATGGCGAGCCGGCCGTGCCCCGGCGTTTCGTAGCGCAGGCGAATCTGCACCCAGAGGCGTTGACTCCGAGGGAACACTCGTTCGGCCTGGGCGACCTCACACGGATCCCGATCCGCGATGCAGAGCGATTGCTCTCCTTCCCCTGGACCCGCCGCGACCTCAATCGGGGTCCAGCGGCCACAGTGGATGTTCCAATCCGGCACAACACCACCTGCTTCCATGGCGGAGAAATCATCGTCAACGGCGTCATCAACGGTGGCGCGCAGCGGCACGGGAATGCGGGTAACCCAGATATCCTCCTTGCCGGCGCTGTAGGTGATCCAGACCGCGTCATCGGCGGGCGAACCGTTGCCCTCGGCAATACCGCGAACGTAGTTGAGGCCGGGATCCTTGTACTGTCCCTGATAGCGCAGCGGCGACACCTTGCCGTTAACCAGCAGCATATCATGAAAACGGCGGCCGTCCTCGGATTGGATCAGGGCCAGGGGCCAACGCCGGTGGCCGTCGGTCACGGGCGTGTTCACAAGGACGTATTGCCCGTCGCCCAGCCGCTGCCCCCAGATTTTGCTGCCATTGGCCACGATTGTGTCCTGCTCTGCCGGTGGGGACCAGGTTGCGCCGTTATCGGTACTCAGCGCTGCCTTGGCAAACTTCCAGATCCCCATGGTGGCGCCGTCCGGCAGCGTGTACCAGCAGAAGGCTTTGAGGTTTTCATAGCCCAGTCCGTCGCCCTGCACGGCATAGAAGCCGTCGTCGGAGCGATCCTCCTCCCACCACTGCAGGGTCATGAGCTTGTTCTCGAGAAGTTCGGTGCAGGCCTCCACAAAGCCCTGGTCTGCCGCCATCGTGTAGAACGGGAATGCCGTGTTCTCTTCGTTCCAGCCGGCATGACGGTTGTAGCGGATGAAATGGATGGGGCCGAACTCGCCGGGGCCGCGGATCTCCCGGACGACGCGGCCGATGCCCGAACCGTCATTGGGCAGATCTTTGGCGGACCCGCAGATGCCGTAGAACCCGAGTGCCAGCAGACGTCCGCCGGCGGATACATAGAACCCCATGCGCTGGTGCATGGTGGCGAAATAGCCTGTCGGCAGACGAGTGCCGTCCGGGAAGGCGTAATCGCAATCCTCCGGCAGGGAATAGACCGGGAAGATCTCGCCGGGCCGTTCCCAGTGCCGGCCGTCGGCCGAACTGGTCAGGAGCGTATGACCGGGGGGTATGTGTTCACATGCCGGATTGGACAGATACTCCAGCCAGAAACGGTCCTGCCAATACGCCAGCATCGGCGCGTGATTGTAGGTCCAGCCCCAGCCGGCAGCCTCATGGGGCAGCTCGCGATTGGCTCGGAGGACCTGGTAATGGTGCGCCCCCACCACCGGCCGCAACTGTCCGTGCGGGTAGTCAGGGTTCGGATACCGCTCATCCGTATATTGAATCAGGTTCGTACTCATGTTCTCTCTTCTCTATCCTGCATCTGCGTTGATGTCGGCATACATCTGTGCCATGGCAATCAACGGATTATGCCCCAGGTAGTCTGTACAGGGGCCGGGTTGGTCGGTGCCCAGCTTGCGCGAGCAGTCTTCGGGCTTGCCGCCCAGGGGATGGTAGAACTCCCAGATCTTGCCGGTACGCGCGAACTGCCGGGCGGAGTCGTCCAGAGCCCGCTCCAGCAATCCGGCGGCGGCATCCCGGCGCCCGTATCGGGCGCAGCCACGGGCGGTCCACAGGGTCATGCTGTTCCATGCCGGCCCGCGCCACATGCGCAGCTCGAACCTGGGATCATCCAGGCCCACGGTGGCGACAGGATGCGTGGCGAAGAAGCGTGACGGGTTCAGGATGCTGCCGTCAATGACCTGTTCCGCCTGGGCCGGTGTGGCCATGCCCGTGATGACCGGCCACACTCCCTCAAAAGCCATGGGCCGCTCGGCCGGATTACCGACACTCCAGGCATCGTGAAAGAAGCCGGTCTCCGCGTCAAAAAGCCGATCACAGATGAAGGCCCTGAGATCTTCGGCCCGGTTGACAAACGCCGCCGCCGGCCGGCCCATCTTCCCGGCCCACGCCGCGGCTTGGGCGTAAAGCTGGGCGACGTGGCTTGTGGCGTCCACGCAAGCGGCGGGATCATTCCTGGTCGTCAGAAAGCGTATGCCCTGATCGATGCCGCTCTCCCACCGGTTATCCAGGATGTCCCGATACCAGAACCCCTCACCTTCACACCTGCGGTGCGTCTCAAACCAGCGGATCTGACGCGATGCAGCAGACAAGGCCGCTGACAGCAGCTCCTCGTCCGCATGGCGGTCAAGGTACTCCTGCACCACGGCAACCCATACCGGCGGATGGGTCACGTTGGCGTCCCAGCGGGGATCGAAATCGCCCAGGCGTTCCCGGCCCAGCCAGATGACCCCGGGGAAGATGCCGCTGTCCAGTTGTGTGCTGAAATAGTTCAGCAGCTGGCGGCGGGCGTAATCCGGTTCCGCCCGCATGGTATCGAGAACGGCATGCCCGATATCCCAGTGGCCAAAGGCGCGGAAGTGATATCCGGGGCCGATCTGTTCAAAGGGGTGCGGCAGCGGGCCGGCCGGCGGCAGGATGGATGCTTCATGCAATTCAGCCACATGCAGCAGCATCTTGCGCCAGGCCTCTTTGCCCACCGTCGACGCCTGGGTTCGGAGCTGGTCTAATCCAGGATAACGGGGTGCTTGACTGTTCATGTTGTGTCCTCTACCACCAATAGGGGCGGATGTCATTCCAGTGGCTGTAGTGACTGTCGGCAACCGTCGGGCCGGCTTTGCCGAAGTCTTTGCCCATCGTGTCGGGGCCAGCCCACTCGCCGTGACCATCAAGGAAGACGCGATTGCCGCCTTCGATGAATTCCACCGCCGGCGGGACCACGTAGACATCCGGCAGCATTGCCTCTGCCCTTCTGTTGTTGTGATTGGAATACAGCACACCATCGCTCATGTGCAGGAAATTCATATCCGCCAGGTTGACCCGTTCGTCCGGAGTCCGGTTTTTCACGACCCGCAGCAAGGGCGCGGAAGGAGTAGTATCATACCATTTCCCCAAGAACCCGCTCGGGTTGATCTGCGGGTCGCCCAAGCCGGGCAGATACATGAAATTCAGAATGTAATCCCCTTGATGAGTACCGCTGCCTTCCACTAGTTTCCCGTTGTTTGCCGCGGGGTTGAACGTGGTGGTACTGACGCAGGTCAAGACTTCAGGAGCCGTACTGTAATCGTCGATCAGCCGGTCAACTAGAGTCGCCCCGTCCCAGCTGTAGGGCATGTTGGGGTAGTACCCGTTGCGGCTGGCGGGGGGCGGCGGCGGCGGCGGGTTGATCGGCGACATGATGCCGTTGTTATTGGACGCGTACAAGAGAATCGCCAAATTCACCTGACGCTGATTGCTCAGGCACAGCACACGTCTGGCCGCCTCCTTCGCACGCGAGAGCGTGGGAAGAAGCAGGGCGGCAAGGATTGTGATCACACTGATCACAATCAACAGCTCTATGAGCGTGAACCGAGCGCTGCGGCAAACTGCGGAACCCGGCTCTTTGACCCGGCCTCTCCAGGTCCTGTTCCTGGTTGTCGGGGCAATCATGAGGTCTTCCTCCTGGTGGGATTTTCGCTCACCGGCCGCCGCGGCCCGGTTTGTCAGTTGGCCATTTGTCTGACGCGGCGGGCGCCTCACGCCGTCGCCGATTCCATTTGATTCGTGGCTCACGGGCCGTCTGGGCGTCCGGCCCGGGCACCGGTCGGGCCGGACCGAACCGTCCGGTGCTTTGACCTATGTCATAGCATACGGCGCCCTGTTGTCTTGTCAAGAGCATCTCCAAGGATATTCCCAGTCCGTGGCGACTTATATAAGGTTATACTCTCCCGTTTCAAGCCGTTAAGCTCAGGCTCGCGTGAGGCAGCAATTCGGCCCTGCAGGCCTGTGTTCCAGGATCAACCAAGACCCGGGGCCCGCAACCCCGCATGTCAGGCTCACCAGACCGGGCAGACCAGGTCGTTCGGGGGCTCACTCTGGGTACTCTGTCAATGCCGGCCCTCGGGGCCTCAGGCCGGCGCTCGTGAGGTTGAGCTTACTGGTTTGCCGGTTTCATTCCTGATCGCTAATGTTTTCTGCCGCTTCTCAGCCTTGCAGCTTGACGCCGAATCTTTTCGGTATAACGTTATATCGATTGCTCTACAACCCCGCCCGGCCGTTGCGGCGATAAGATCCTCGGGCAGAGCAGCGGAGAATGAAAGATGAATATTGCGGCGTCTCAGCGGCTGCACGGCATCCGCAACGAAACCGGTTTTCCCGGTGGTTGCGAGGCCTTCTGCTACGATCGCCTGGCGGTGGTTCACCACAACGAAGGCATCCAGAAACTGCAGTGGTACGGTCCGCGCACGGAGAATACCTTCTTCTTCCGGGACGGATCGCATCCGCATGACGGGCTCTTCAAGTTTTTTGTCGAGGTGGATCACCGGCGCTATCCGATTAAAGCCATGCAGACCCGGGTGTACCCGTTCGGCTTTGTCAACCGCTTCCGCATCCCGGGGCTCGCAACGGAGTTTGAGCAACGATTCTTCCTGCTGCCCGACTGCATTGCCGTCGCCATCACCGCGTTGCAGCCCCTGGAAAAGCCCGTGCGCGCCGGCTGGAGCCTGAATCGTAAGTCCCTTACCCACTGGAACAAGGGAAAGCGGAAATTGCTCCCTGTCAGCCAATGCGATGGCGGCGAGATCCTGATCGATATCGAAGAGCATCACGATAATAATAAGAGCAAACGGCCCGTACACCAGATCGCCCATGCGGTGGAACATGAGTCAACGGGAGACGGTCTGGAAGAAGTCCACACCTGTATCGTCAGCGCGTGCAATCAGTCCCTGCGCCATCAGCGCGGCTTTCGCGAGCTGGTGCTCACCGAGAACGCAACGACCGAATTCCCGTTGTATTTCGTACTCGCCCTCGATCATGACCCGGCCGCTGCAACCAGCAAGGCAAAGGACTTCCTCAGCTCCCCGGAACGACACCTGGAAGAACAGGTGACCCGCTTTGCGGCCGTTGAATCGACATCTCCGCGCCTGGACTCATCACGCGCCGGCCTGCAGCTTCTGTTCGACCAGACGCCTGCCTATCTGGAAGCGGCCAAAGTGCACGACATTCCCGGCGCCATTCGTGCCCGCGACGTACACTACTGGGTCTGGGGCTGGGATAGCTGGATCTACGGCCGCGCCCACCTCTATGCCGGCGACACCGAATTCGTGAAAGACCTGATCCGGCTGCATGCCGCCCGGGCAACGGAGAAGTACGGGCTGATCCACAGCTTTGACCGCCAGATGAATATCGGCATCCGCACGCCGTGGCCGGCACAGGGCATGTTCATCAGTCTGGTCTACGATTACTTTGCGTTCACCGGCGACAAGGCACTGGTGGAGGAGGTCTTCCCCCTGATCAAGTCCATTGCCGCGCGTATCCTGGATCTGGAGGACCCGAAAACCGGAATCCCCGTAGAGTGGGCCTTATTCCCGGACAAGCCCGAAGAAGTCGGCCAGACCGGTCACGATCTGACCACCTTCAATACGGGGTTCTGGTACGGCGCGCTGTGCGGCATGGACTATCTTGCCGGCATGATGAACGACGCGATCGCGAAGCGCTGCAGAAGCGCTGCATCGCGCATCGAAGAGAACTTCGTCCGCATCTTCCAGGATGCGGAAACCGGGACACTGGTGGACTCTGTAGACGCAGAGAGCGGGGAAGCCCGTCGCTGTTTCCCGCTCTGGGCGCACACCTGGGCCTACCAATTTGAGCACGACATCGTTGCCGCCGCGGCGACGGACGCGATTGCCGCATTCATCGACCAACACCAGGTGACCCGGGAAATGGGCAATCTGATCCTGCCCTGTTGGGACCGCTGCTGGGGCGGCAACGTTCAGTTCGGCTGCTGGTGGAGTTTCTTTGACGCCATGGTGCTTCGCATCCTGTGCGCCGCAGGAAGATCCGATGCCGCCGACCGATGGTTCGACTGCGTCGAACATTGCATGAAATACCGGTACGTGCCGGAGGGGGCACATGCCTACGATGCGGTCGAAGAGCCGTATCCGGACATGCCGGGATCCTGGTTCACGGCCGGCGCCAAGGCCTGGTACATCGGACTTATCGAAAGCCTGGTCGGCGTCCGCGTCGACGCCGGCGGTATCACCGTAAGCCCGGCGGACCTGCCGCCTACGGGTATCTCCGGACTTCGGTGGGGACGTCGATCCTTCAGCGTCAAAACGACGGGCGCCGGGCCTTACATCGAATGCCTGCGGGTGGACGGTCCACGTGTAGACGGCACGCTCAAGCTACCCAGTGCGTTGAACGACTTCGACATCCTGGAGATCGTGCGCAGCTCGACACCACCCGAATCGCCGATACTCCTCAGTGCGTCACACGCCGCCGTCGGCGAGATCCAATCCCGGACACACAGTCTCGAATTCAGCTTAAGCGGGCATTCCCGCACGACCGTCCGGCTGTACACGCCCTCGCGTCCGGCGATCACTGTCGACGGGAAGGATCAGGAGTTTGAATGGGATCCGAACCATTGCACGGCAACGATTCGGGTTGAGCTCTCCGGAAACGCACCAACGACCATTGCCGCCCTGCTCCGTGAGGAAACAAAATGAGTTTACGTCTCGCAGGTGCAACTCAGGTTCATTGCGCGCACATCAAGCAGCAGGAGTTCACGCTGGAATGGACGGCCGAGGATCAACTTGTCCCGGGCTCGCAGTTTGAGCTGCGGGCCGGCACGATGCGGTCCATGAGCTATTGGCGCTACGTCCAGACCGAGGTAACCGGGGCGGACGTTATCTGGCGTTGCCCGGCGTATGCGTCCGCAACCGATCTATGGCGCAACCGCCAGAACTGCATTCTTCGCGCCCGGCTCCAATACACGCTGCAGCCCGGCGACAGGGTCGTGTTTCGTCTGCGGGCGCTCCCGCCGATCTACGCCGGCCTGGACGGCAAGTACCAGATCTGGGTGGCGCATCCGCCGAACAGCATCGGTCAGGATGAGGCCGAACTGAGCTTCAAGCGCGAAGCGGAATCAACCTGTGTCGTCCCGGTCGTTGCTGGTCCTGTTGAACGCCTCAGCGTACTGTCCCATCCGGCCGGCGGTCCCGCGGAAACGGTCCGCACCTTGATCGTTCCCGAAGACCGTTTCGGCAATCCTTCGCAGTTCACCGAACCGGTGGAGGCCGTGTTGACCTGGTGCGGCATGGAACAGAAGCTTGTTCTGGCGGGAACGTCCGCCGTCGAACTGTCTGCGTCTGCCGGCATCGAGCGTGCCGAGGTCCGCATCCCCATGGACACGCTGGCCGCCGGAGAAAACGTTGCGAATGGGGTCCGCCAGGGCGCACACCTTTGTGTAATGGGCAACCCTGTATGGCCGCGCACGTCCGGCGACCGCATGCCGGCCTTCGGCGAATTCCATTGGCACACCAACATTTCCGGAGATGGCGACCGTGACCTGGAGGAAAGCCTCCGCTGCGCTCGCGACGAACTCAATATGAACTTCGCCGCGCCGGGCGATCACAACTCGAGAGGCGACGGTTGGACGAGGACCGTTTCTGCACTTGACGCAGTCAACGTGGACGACGAGTTCGCCACGTTCTACGGATGGGAGGACGGCTCACGCCAAGGTCATCAGAACTACTATTTCCTGGATCCCGAACACCCGGTGATCTGCGGCGGAGCTGCCGGCATTACCGGCGGCGGTCCCCTGGCAAACAACGACAAGCTCGCCGGCCTGAAGGACGTTATCGCCATCCCCCACCACACCAACGCCACGTCCGAGACGCGGCGCATCGCTGACGACACCCCTATGTGGGTGCAGTATCCGATCCTCGACCCGATTCCGCCCATGCGCCTGTTCGAGATCATGCAGGTTCGCGGCCTGCAGGAGCGGAACGACTATTCAGAGGCGTGGCGCGGCTGGCATCAGCATAATTGCGCATCGGCCCAGGATTTCCTGGCCAAGGGCTACCGGATCGGGTTTGTCGGCGGTACGGACAATCATGCGGGCTGGCCCGGCAGAGCGTGGGATTATACAGAAGCCGGCATTGGCGCCAACAACAGGCAGAAGAGCGTGATCCTCACCGGTATCTGGACCGAGCGCGTGACGCGGAACGATGTATTCGCAGCACTTCAGCGTCGAAACACCTGGGCCGTCTGGGACACCCGCGCCATTCTGCGTTTCACGGTCAACGACGTGCTGATGGGCGATGAACAGACGCTTACGCGCGGGGCGCACCTGCGCGCCCGGATCCGGCTGTCAGCCGAAGATGCGCTTCAGACCATCGAAATCATCGCCAACGGCGAGGTCGTCTGGCAACAATCCCATGCGGATCCGGACGTCGACCTGAGCGTTGACCTGGGCTCACTGGAGAAATCGCAATACGTCTACGTCCGTGCGCTTCAGCGCAACGGCGGCATTGTCATCGGCAGTCCGGTTTTTCTGGATGTAGACGACGATTTAGGCGGATAGAGGAGGTTCCAGATAACGATCTGGACGAAGATCTTGGAGCAGGTGTTCGAGAATGACTATAAAGCTTGGAAAATTGCATCATATCGCGCTCAGCGTGATCGACCTGACAAATGCCCAACTGTTCTACAAGAACGTGTTTGGGTTATCCCCGGCAGGCGCGCCGAACGAGACGAGTGTCTGGTATGACCTGCCCGGCGGCTGCCAACTTCATCTTGTGGAGCGGGACATGGAGATGGTGCGCACCCGTGATCACTTCGCCCTGGAAGTAGCGGATCTCGACGCATGGCGCCAGTCCCTTAGCGCCAAAGGAATCGAGCTGGAAGAATCCAAGGTTGCCCTGTATAACGCGAAGCGCTTCTTCCTGCGCGACCCCTCGGGCAACATGATTGAGCTTGTTCAGTGGCACACGGCACAACCGAGCTAAGGGTCGGCGCGGAAATAACGTCGCATTATTCGGGGCAGACATACCAA